>JAZDHG010000082.1:0-27741 GCA_043806135.1 Candidatus Omnitrophota bacterium | reverse complement strand
AAAAAATGGGACAGCAGTAAATGGTGGCAGCATATTACGGAATTTAAAAGATAAATAGTTTAATAGTCTAAAAGTCTAAGAGTATAGTGATTAGAAGACAACAGATACAAGATGTGGATTAGCTTATAGCTAATGGCTGATAGCTTGAAATTAAGTAGCGAGAGACTGAAGGATGACGGAAGAAGGACGAGGGACGATAGACGCGAAATAAGTTATTAGTTATTAGTGATAAATTATGAGTTACAAATTACGTGTTTGCGGGTTTACGCGTTAAAGCACGATTAATAGGATACCGAAAGACGCAGGAACAGATCAGCTTATGAGCTGATGAACTATTAATAAACTACTTGTGTCTTGTGACGGGCGACTTGTGATTCTTAACAAAGAGGTGATTATAGATGAAAGATGTGTTTTTAACAAGAGACGGTTATGAAGCGTTCAAAAAAGAGTATGAACTTTTAAAAAAAGGAAAACGCCGGGAAATATCAGATGCTATTGAAAAAGCCAGAGCGCTCGGAGATTTAAAGGAAAATGCTGAGTATCACGCGGCAAAGGAAGCGATGTCTTTAAATGAAAGGCGTATATCTGAGCTTGAGGCTACGCTTAGCCATGCCCGGATCATAGATAATGAGAATATTGATAAGGATAAAGTCCTGCTTGGCGCTAAAGTAAAAATACGCGTTGTCAGTGACAACGAAATAGAAGAATATATGATTGTTTCTGAGGCAGAAGCGGATTTCAGTAAAAATAAAATATCAGTCACTTCGCCTTTGGGGCAGGGTATTCTCGGCCATAAAGCAGGCGATGTCGTACTGGTTAGGATCCCTGCGGGAATGATGACCATTGAAATTTTGGAAATAAACAGATAATAGAAGCCAGTCTACTGTCGACAGAGAACAGAAGACAGAAGATGGACGATCACTTGCGTTGCTCGTTAGGGTGAGGGACGAAAAATAAATTATGAATGACAAATTATAAATTACGAGTTTAAGTAAAAAGTAAAAGTGAAAAAGCGAGTTAAAAGTATTTTTTTAAATCAATGAATAGTGTTTTTATGTAACTATTAGTAACCAAAAAAAGTGTCAACTATTGCAGGACAAGACAAGAATGCTGCTAAAAGATTTTTTGATAGTTTAAATCAAACAGGTAATATTATGGGAAAAACAGCGCGGGCTATTGGTTTGCTGTCCGGAGGCCTTGACAGTATCCTTGCTGTTAAGGTTATACAGAGTCAGGGTATCGAAGTGACAGGCCTTTCATTTACGTGCCCTTTTTTCAGTGCTCAGCCTGCCAAAAAAGCGGCAAAGGAACTGAATATCCCTCTTATTGTCAAAGATTTTACAGAGGATCATTTCCGGATAGTTAAAAATCCTCCCCACGGCTACGGTAAAACGATGAATCCCTGCATAGACTGTCATGCTTTAATGCTTAAAATAGCCGGCCAGTTAATGGATAGCAGCGGATTTGATTTTATCTTTACAGGTGAAGTGCTTAATGAAAGGCCCATGTCGCAGAATCGCCAGTCACTTGATATCGTTGCCAAGACCTCAGGATATGAAAAATATATAGTGCGCCCCTTGAGTGCGAAATTTTTGGATGAGACAGAGCCGGAGAGAAGGGGACAGCTGAATCGGCAGGCCCTGCTTGATATCCAAGGGCGCTCAAGAAAAAGGCAGATATCCTTAGCGAGAGAGTTTAATGTTCGAGAATATCCTAATCCTGCCGGAGGATGCTTGCTTACGGACAGAGCTTTTTCTGATAGATTAAAAGAATTGCTTGAGCACAATGTTGATCCTGATTATTTTGAACTGCAGTTATTGCGCTTTGGAAGACATTTCCGTGTTTCTGAACACTCTAAACTTATTGTCGGCAGGGATGAACTGGAAAACGGTATCATTGAAAAATTCATCATTGAAAATTCATTCCTGTTAAGGACTGAGGAAGTCCCAGGTCCTGTCTGTCTGCTTGTCGGGCCTGATGCTAAGGAACATCTTGAGGAAGCTTCCAGAATATGTGCAAGCTATAGCGACACAAAAGATAATACTGAGTGCATTGTCAAGTGCGAATATGCAGACAAAGACCGGGAAATTACTGTGATCGCAGACCGAACTTTCCGCAAAAAAGGAAGAATAAATTAGTTTTTTATCCAGTAAGTTACAGCTTCATTTTTTGCTGTTGACAGTGTTCTTTAACTATGCTTTACTAATAAATATAATTGCAGTTAAGTTATTAATTAGTAGATATTTGGTGTCTATAGATAAACAAAAAAGAGAGTTTTGTGAAAAAGGTTATAAGTATATTTTTAATTACGGTTGGTTTGTTATATTTTGTATCTGAGGTAAAAGTATTTGCGCAGGAAACAGCTAATGCGAAATATGTATACCCGATTAACTAATATCTAAAATATTGAGGGAAGGGTAAAGTATGAAGATAAAAATTAAGCTGCTACTGTCATATTTTTTACTGTCACTTGTACCCTTGCTTATCGTGGGAGCGGCGGCATTTTACAATGCTTCAAATGCCCTTATTGATCAAGCCAGGCAGCAATTGATCAGCATTGCGGATAAATCGGTTGAGCAGATAGATTTTTTCCTTGGTGTTGTCCAGAGCAATGTGCGTGAGCTTAGCCGTATGCCTGATTCCCGTATGGTTTATATGTTTAAGGAGTTTGATCAGGATCTTTCCCCTATTTTGCAGCGATTTAAAAAGTACTCTAATGATAATTCTTATATATTATCGATCCGCATTGTAGACCTGAATGGAAATGAGGTCATAAGCACTGATAAAACGCAGAAAATGCGTTTAGATTTCGCAAAATACCCATGGATGCAAGAGGCATTAAAGTCTCAGGATATTTTTAACAGTAATATAATAGTCTCGGAAGTTCTGTCTGTGCCTGTGATTGAATATGCCGTGCAGATAGTTGATGATAGGGGAGTTAAAAAGGGTCTTCTATTAGTTCAGATAGATGTAAAAAAGGTTACGATTTTTGTCGATGAGATCACAACCGGACAGACAGGTTATGGGTATATTATTAATAAAAGCGGAGTGGTGATCGCTCACCCTAAAAAAGAAAAAATCTTCAAGGAAAATCTGAGTAAGAATGATAGCCGTGAAATGGTCGAAATTGTGAAAAAAATGATTTCCGGCGACAGAGGCATCGGGGTATATACGTACGAAAATGTGCGTAAATATGTATTCTATGTACCGTATCCTAAACAGCAATGGTCAGTTGCTATAACCCTGCCTGTTCAAGAGCTGATGCAAAGTTCCAGGCAGATATTAGGGATAATTCTGGGGTTAGGCTGCCTTGTGCTGGTGGGGGTTGTTTTAATGGCTTTACGCATGTCAAACGGCATCACTCGTCCTATACAGTCTATTGTTGATGTAATGGCGGTTTTAGCGGATCAGAGCGGAGACCTTACTAAAAGACTGAAGGTGGAATCTAATGATGAGGTCGGTGAAATGGCAAAACAGTTCAACAAATTTATGGATTCCCTGCAATCAATGCTTATTAAAGTACGAGATGTTTCTGAAAAAGTTAATTCGCTTTCTGAAATGCTTTCAAGTACTTCTCAGGAGATCAATGCATCTACTGAGGAAATATCCACAATATTCCAGAGAATGAGTGCAGGGGTTACCAATCAGGTAAAGGGCACAGAGGAGGCTACCGAGATTATTCTGCAGATGGTGCAATCACTCAAAGAAGCAGCTAAGAATGCAGGTGAAGGTGCAACGTCTTCAATGAAAACTTCTGATTTGGCCAAAGAAGGTATGAGTTCCGCTAAAGAGGCTGTGGAGAGAACAACTCGTATAATTACAGTTGCTGCGGAGATATCTAAGATAGTAGGTTTATTGGGAACACGCTCGACGGAAATAGGGCGGATTGTAGATGTTATTACCGGAATTTCGAGCCAGACAAACATGTTATCACTTAATGCGGCAATTGAGGCAGCCAGGGCGGGAGAATCAGGACGCGGTTTTGCGGTTGTAGCGGAAGAAGTGCGTAAACTTGCGGATAGCTCATCGCAGGCAGCCAAGCAGATAGCGTTACTTATCCGCTCGATTCAAACGGAAACTTCGCAGGCAGTTGAATCGGTAAAAACAGCGACTACGGCAGTTGATGAGGGGCAAATAATAATAAATGCGGTAAGCGTCGGTCTTAAGGAAATATTAAAAGCTGCGGAATTCTCAGCATTGCAGGCGCAGTTTATAAACGATGCGAGTAATGCACAGCTTAAATATACTCAGAGAGTAGATGAGACTATTAAAAAAGGGACTAAATTTTCCCATGAGACCGTTGATTCAATTGAAGATTCCACAAACTCGATGCATGGTATTACAGCTTCAATGCAGGAAATGACTGCAAGTGCTCAGGATCTTTCGCAAATGGCCGTAGGATTGAGGACTTTGGTTAATAAATTTAAGCTTTAATTATAATAACAAAATAATCGGAAATAAAAAAGGACAGCATTTTAAATGCTGTCCTTTTGATTTTTAAATCTGAACTTAGGGGTTGTAAGTGGGCGCATGCAGTTCAGGGAAAGACTTAAGATCTTCGCGTTTGCCCCATTGCGAAACCTTATCATTGAGAAAGAAGATCTGATAGGTTTTCTTTTGCTTTGCGTCAAAGAATTCCCATAAGTCCATCACATTACCATTAGGATCAACTTTGGAAGCTTTAGCGGTAAAATTGTTTCCGAAAAGTGCTCTGACCTCATCCTTATGCATATTAATAGAAAGACGGTTAATCCTAGATGTCAGGGAAGCACAGCCGCTCAAGGTTAAAACAAATGCAGTTACTATTAACAATGAGACTATTTTTTTATTCATAAACTTCTTCCTCCTTTTAGGGGTTAAGGGTTATGGATCTGAAATGCTCTTTAAATTTAATACGCAAATTACATGCCAAAATAGAATTGATTTCAGAAAAATGCTTACATAACTGATTTAAAAACAACTGGTTGCGACAGCTCTAAAAGATGCTAAGAAAACAAATTCATGATTTTGAAAAATTTTGGAAAAATCTTTCCAAATAATGAAAAATCCTTCCTCATAATATTGCATGTATTAGTATATGTTAAATTTCTAACAAGTGTTTTATTTGACAACTTCATGGAGGAAGGTTAAACTATATTAACATATTCAATAAGAAAGCTTTTTATGGCAAAAAATTATAAAAATATATTAATATTCGGCCACAGTAATATCGGAGATGTCTGCTATGACCTTGCTGTGGTATATCCTTTACGCCAAGCATATCCTGATGCACGGATCAGCTTTGTAACCTCAAAAAAATCTGCTCAGTTAGTAGAGGTGGTTGCAGGCGTTGACGAGCTTATAATCTTTGATAAGCATGGTGAAGATAAAGGAATAAGAGGGTATTTAAGTTTTATAAAAAATATCCGCTGGCGTAAATTTGACTTAAGTCTAATACTCAGAGATATGCAGATGTATTATTTCTTCAATATTCCTGCAATGCTAAAGCTTAAGAAAAGTGATGTTCGTGATAATACTTATCATGTGGCCCAAAAGTACATTAGGCTTATCTCAAAACTGGGAATCGATGCAAAAGAACCTAAATATGAATTTAAGTTTTCTGATAAGCAGATAAATTACATAAATCAGCTTTTTTTGACCAATAAAGTAACTGAAAATACCTTTAAGGTTTGCATCTTACCTTTGGCCGGTTGGGCGCTTAAATGTTGGCCCATTGAACACTGGAACAGCCTGGTAGATACATTGACCGAAGAATTTAAAGCAAAGATATTCTTTATCGGCAAGACAGGTGTAAGTGAGTGGGAAAAACAATGCAAACAAAGAATTTCTTCTAAAGCAGTTTCACTTATCGATAATAGTACGATAGATGAATCTTCCGTGCTTATTCATAATATGGATTTATTCATAGGCCCTGATACGAGTTTTCTTCATTTGGCCAGCTGCATGGGAATACCCACAGTCGGTTTATATGGGGCTACAGACAGGGAGTTTATTTACCCTTTCTTTCATAAAGAGTATATAGCCAATTCCCGGGCGGATATGGAATGTATGCCCTGCTATCCTGGGCCGAACGGCGGCAGCTGTAAGGTAAAGGGGCCGGGGCCTTGTATGAAAAAGATTACCCCGGATGAGGTTATGGAAAAAATCAGACAGGTGTTAAAAAAATGATCAGAAAAATCCTTATAGCCCTTGTTTTCATGAGCTGTTTTTATTTTTATATAAGGTATCTTGAAAAGAGCAGCTTGTATTATCCTTCCAGGCAATTGGAATTCATTCCTTCTGATATAGGTATTCCTTATGAAGAGGTTTTCTTTAACGCTAGAGATAAAACTAAACTTCATGGCTGGTTTGTGCCGGCTGGAGATTCTAAGGTAACGGTTATATTCATCCATGGCAACGGCGGCAATATCAGCCATAGACTGGATAAAATAAGGGTTTTTAATGAACTTAGAGTAAACCTTTTTATTTTTGATTACCGGGGTTACGGGAGGAGTGAGGGAGTGCCAGGTGAGCAGGGATTGTATCTGGATGTTCAGGCGGCCTTTGATTATATCCGGCGTAAATATCCATTGGACAAGGTTATAATTTACGGAGAATCCCTCGGCGGCGTGCTGGCTATAGATTTAGCATCAAGAGTAGATATTGACGGGCTTATAACAGAGGGAACCTTTACCAGTGTAGCGGACATGGCAAAAATCGTTTATCCCTGGCTGCCTCCAATATTACTTAAGACTAAACTCGATTCCTTGTCCAAAATTTCACATGTAAAAGCCCCTAAGCTTCATTTCCACGCTGAATTTGATGATATCGTGCCATTGAATATGGGCAGGCGGTTATTTGAAGCAGCTAAAGAGCCGAAAAAGTTTGTTCTTCTGCAAGGTATGCATAATGACGGGTTTTTTGTTTCAGCATCAAAAGTGCGAGTGGAACTGAAAGAGTTCTTCTCTTCTTTAAAATAAACCCCGATTTAACCGGATTGGCTAAACCAGGGTTTTATTAAAATCAAAGTTTTTTACTTTTCAACCAGCGGAAAAATCCCGCTACGCAGGCTATAAAAAGAATTATTATTATCCAGTGATTTATTCCTGTGGCTGTAGGGATAGATATTTTTCCAAAATCACCCCAAGATAAAAGATTATTTTTCATCAAAGGATAAACTTCTGCATATAAAGCGGCCCCAAGCAACATTCCTATTATTGCCCATATTGCATGCCATCTGCCTTCTCCCAGAGCGCCGACGGATGTGCCCGGACAATATCCGCAAACAGCCCAGCCAATGCCAAAAAGCAATCCTCCTGTGATTTGGGCTGCGACAAGAGTACCTTTTAATTTAAGCGATATCATTCCTAAATCGCTGAAAAGGTATATCCCAACCATCCCCACAATCATAGCTGATAGCATGAATTTTATAATTGTCATATCTTTCAAACAAAGGAAACCTACTTGCTTTTCAAAACGTAATACCTGTCCTTTTTGTAAAAGGAACCCAAAAATAATACCTGTGCCTAGTCCCAGCATCAGTTCCATCTTATGACCTCCTTTTATATAATAATTGAGCTGTAATTATGCCACCAATAAGGAAACACAGCATAGCTATTAAACTGCTTATAGCCAGCTGCATCATACCGCTCATGCCATGTCCGCTGGGACATCCTCCGGCAAGACGCGCGCCAAATATGGAGACAATACCGCCGATTATCGCCCAACTGGCTCTTACACTTATTTTTTCTCCGAAGAAATCTTTCCAAAGAGGGGGGATTTTTTCTAATTTAAAATCCTTACTTATAGACGAAGAAATTAATGCTCCTAAAAGAATGCCGAAAACAAATAGCATCTGCCAATCAACTTTTACTTTCTCGGCTTGATAATAATCATTCTTCGCCACATGTTCTCCTACGAATGTTTTTTCAATTAATCCTGCTGCTCTGACAAAAGTTGTTGATGCGCCTAGATATTGGGGTTTTCCTAAAACCTTTGTCGATATAACCACCGATGAAATTGCTAAAATGCCTACCAGCGCCCCGGCAATATAGGGATTCCAAACAGCCTTACTAAAAGCATTTTTCATCCTGCCCTCCTTTTCTTTTAAGAACCTGGATTAATCAAATTAATTGATTATGCGCTATAATTATTTTCGCTTATTTTATGATAATATATTGGCGTAAATTATCAAGTTTTTTCTTGCCGATTCCTTTTACCTTAAGTAGGTCATTGATGTTTGTATATGGTCGTTTCCTGCTGATCCTTTCAGCTAAACTAGGGCCGATGCCGGGTATTGTCTGAAGCTGGGATTCTGTTGCGTTGTTTACATCTACCAGCTCTTCTTCGGACAGCTTTTTTGAAGAAGCCGTGTCGTTATCGGAAACAGAACTAACTTTAGCCTGAAACGGCTCAGTGGAAAAATAAGCAAAAACAGGCAGGTGGTCTGAATATCCCTCACCCAGGTGTTTGCCATTACCTCTTTCTGAGCGCTGCCAGCGGTATATTTCATCGCCTTTAAATAGATAATCAGGATTGAACCTGTCGAATGAATTATCTACATAAGAAATTCCTTTATTGTCATAAAGCGCAAATCCTAAAATTATTGAATCGGGACTGCTATTTTCACCTAAAAAATCATAGGACCAGCGCTTATTAACGTCTAATTCAAGCCATAAGTTGTATAGATATCCTGAATTATTTTCTCCCATCAGAATACTTTCATTTACAAACTGCCGGTTCTTTACTGTTTTGAGAATATGGTTTATACCTGTTATGCCTGAAGTGTTATTAAGTTTTGAGGAGGTAAGGAAGGTTTCGTATTCGTTGTAGTTAGAATTGAAATCACCCAATATTATGAAATCAGTGGAAGTTGTTATTTTTTCTATTTCCTTTTTTAAAGCTTTTGCGTAAGCGATCCGCATGCTTTCAGGGCCTTGCTTTGATTTCCAGTGATTGATAAAAAGGATCAAATGGGTATTATCGATATTTACCGTAGCCATAAGAATATTTCTTGCAGATTTATTGCCAATTTTCATTTCCTTTTTTCTAGTGATGGGAAATTTGGAAAGCAGAGCACACTTTACAGCTGTGGGTTTGGAATCAGCAATTGCAAAATAGGGATAATCGACATCAAATTCCTTTAATCTTTCCTTAAGGCCAATGAGTGCTTTCTCAGATTCTATCTCTTGCAGGGCGATTATATCGGGGGCCAATTCTTTTATTACTTTGGCGGTATTGTTCAGCTTGATGTTGAAGTTTTGTTTGTTCCACCCGTAAGGATTGTTCGGGATATATTCTGAATATTCTGTTCCGTTCCGGACAAGGTCAAAGAGGTTTTCAAGATTATAACTTGCTATTTTAAATATTTTGGCCTGAGCAGGGCAGGAGAAAGAAATCATAATGATTAAAGATACTAGCAGTCTGATTTTGATTTTCAAGACATACTCCTATTTAGGGTCTGCTGAAAAAAGCCAGCAGACCTGATTACAGTGATCAAAAGATGATTACAGCGATAAATGCCCGATGAAGTTATCTCTGGAATCATTATTAATCGTTGTAATCAAGGGCGCGTGGTGATTTTTAATTTGCACAAGTGCAAGCTTTTTACGAAACATTGGTTAAAAACCTTGCACTTATTAAACAAAATAACGTAACTTTTATATTATCCCATTGTCGATACAAACAACATTTTTGACTTTTTCAGCGCGCCCTATTTATTCTCCAGCTGTGCCAGGGCCTCTTTTGCGGCTATTCTTACATTGCCCGGCTCTCCCGGATTATTCAGGAGCTTTTTTAATGCGGGGATAACGGATGCATCACCGATTTTTCCCAGAGGAATTGCCGCAGCCCAGCGAACATGAGCTTCCTTGTCTTCTAATGCCAGGCAAAGCTCAGACACAGCTGTTTTATCCTTTATTATGCCGAGTGCCGCAGCTGCGGCGCCGCGCACATACATGTCAGGATCTTTTAGAGCTTTAATAAGAGCCGGCCCTATACTTCTATCCGCGAGTTTTTTTTGAAAAGCCTGAGCAGCTGCATGACGTACGATTGAATCAGAGTCGTTTAAAAGAACATCGATTAAAGCGGGAAGAACTGATTTGTTCCCTCTTTTTTCCAGTAATTTGATTGCCTGTTTTCTGGAAAAAGGATTTACATCTTTTAGCATATTCAGCAGATCTTGCAATATTTTTTTATTATCCATATTATTTTCCTGTAAGCAGCTGTTTCTGCTAAAAATATTGTATATCTTTTGATATAGCTTGTCGAGTAATAACCTAAGTTATAACCCTGTGGGTTGCAACCGGGTATTTTTTAGTTTTGTCTAAGAGGCCGTGCCGGACTTTGCGGCGGAGGAGGCGGAAGCAGAGGGCGCTGTTGCTGCATGTTCCTTATGTTCTGCATGGTTTTTATGTCCTGCATTGTTTGCATATCTCTTTGCGTATTCTGGAAAAAATTGTAAGTGCGGATCACTTCCATCATTTTTCTTGTCTGTTCCGCCTGGTTTGCCGCATCCTGCATGGATTTTTGGTCTTGCGAACGGGTGAAATCAGTTGCTCCCGGTTTTAGTGTGCCCAGTTTAACCAGCTCCTGAAAGATAAAGTCAGGTTCATTGATCGCCCAGTTATAAAGTTCACCGTCTACAAAGATAAGCACGCAGTATTCTTCCTTTCTCAATAATGCAAGTGCTTTCTGGTGATAAGTCCAGACTTCCACGGGATAATTATTTTTGCTTAAGCCGACCTTGACCTTTTCTGCGGGTTGTCCCCAGAGCTCAATGACCTGTGCCTCGGTCATTCCGTGCGCAAATACAGATGATTTTTTTTTCATTGTGGTGCAGCCGGGCAGAATGAGTGAGAATATTAGAAAAACCGCTATATACTGGGATGTTTTATTCATAGGCTGAATGTAACATAAAAGCATGTTTTTGTCAAAGATGCATCCAGCTTTTGGGCAATGGCTAATAGCTAATGGTCAATGGCCAATGGTCTACAGTCTGTTTTTCGTCCATCATCCTTCAGTCTCTCGCTACTTTCATAAGTATTTGTTTTTTCTCGCTACTTGCTCCTCGCTCCTCGCTACTTAATTTTAAGCTATTAGCCATTAGCTAATCTTTGTCGATATTCTGAAAGGGTAAATGTTGCATTGCAAAACCCCTGCATTTTGTTGTTCCCTGCTTAAGGAAGGAGACAAGCGAAGAGATAGGGGGAACCATAAGGGTTGCCCCCATGGAGTGGACACCTTAGTACTGCTCTGTTTGCCAAGAGCAAACGGAAGGTGCGACACGACGTTCGATTGCCCTGCCCCAAAGTCTTTCTCCCAGTTTTTCTAAATAATCATCTATTGGAACTAACTCTATTGCTTAGCAGCTGTTGATATTCCTTAATAACTTTTGAAGGAGCGGTTTCAGTGGGTACCAGGAAGAGCCCGAGTTTGCGGAAAAATAGCCCTACTGAAGAATAGCTGTAAAAGATTGATATGGGAATTCCCAGGATTAACGGGGTTACAATCGCCGATACCCATAAGAACAGGGTTTGGTTAATCGCATAAGTGATCCCTGCCCAGACCAGCGCGAACACTGTTGCCGGCCAATGCGCTTGAAAGGCCTCGCGAAAAGATGTTTTTTTCAGAAGCCTTGCTTGACTGCCCCAACTGAATTTCGGTACAGTCAGGTTTAAAAGAACATACCATGTGTGGAACATCATGCGTAATGGCGCCAGGATTGTGGAAAAAACAGTTTCCAGAATGATGCTAATCCCCAGCCTCCACGCGCCTCCGAATTGGCCTCTTTTTTGAGGATCAATCACAATAAGGATGAAGCTTAGTATTTTGGGGGTAAAAAGAAACACTGCTGTTGCGCTTAGGAGCAGTGATGACAGGCCAAGATATTCTACAGTCCACGCTGGAAAAAGGCTTAGTTCTGAAGTGAAATAGATTGGTTTTTGTGAAAAATTAGCAATGGCATTGGCAGTCATTAAAATCAATAAGAAAAACCACATCAGCGATGAAAAGTAAAACAGGTTGCCCTGAAGAAAAAGAATTTTGTGTCCAAGGCGTATTCCCGGCATGAATAAAAGCCTTAAATGCTGGATATTGCCTTGGCACCAGCGTTTGTCGCGTGAGAGTTCCTGCAGAAGATTAGGGGGCAGTTCTTCATAGCTGTTTTCAAGTTCATGGGTCAACCACACACCCCATCCTGCCCGGCGCATGAGCGCGGCTTCCACAAAATCATGGCTCAGGATTTCTCCGCCAAAAGGAGGCCGGCCGGGAAGTTGCGGTAGGGCGCAGTATTTTATAAACGGATCCAGCCGAATTATGGCATTGTGCCCCCAGAATCCTGACTCATCCAGCTGCCAGAACTGCAGGCCGACAAAAAAAAGCGGACCATATACATGACTGGCGAATTGCTGGAGCCGGGCAATCAGGCTGGTTTGGTTAATGGCCATGGGCGCGGTCTGCAGGATCCCGCGCTCAGGGTGGTTTTCCATTGTGTTTACCATTCTGACCAGAGTTTCGCCGTCCATGAGACTGTCAGCGTCAAGAGTGATCATATATTTATACTGCCATGCCCAACGCCGGCAGAAATCACTGACATTGCCGCTTTTTTTATGGATGCGTAATTTTCGCCGGCGGTAAAAAATCTTTCCAAAGCCGTCTACGTCTTTGCAGAGCCTGGCCCAATAGATTTCTTCAGCAATGCCGTGGGCTTTACTTGTGGAATCACTCAGGATATAGATGTCAAAATGCGAAAGCACATCTGCTTCTTTAATCGTGTCGTACATCGCGCGTAAAGCCGCGAAGATGCAGGGCACTTCTTCATTATGAACAGGCATGATTAAGGCTACTTTTAAGTTTTCCGGAATTGGCCGGGGTGCTGAAGGAATCTCGATTAGTTTGTCTTTTTTTCCCAGAGAGATAAAGAAGCCGAAAACAATGGTCCAGAAATTCATGGCGATCCAGCCGAAAAGAAAGGTGAAGATCACGATAATTGTCCATTCAATTACGGAAATATTCTTCGGGCTTAAGATTGTTTTAATCGATAGCGTTCCGATGGCAGTTGAAATCAGAACAATGCTGAAGAAGAAAAAGCGCCTAATCGCTAAAATTGAAGCGCAGTGTTTATCCTTATAAAAAGCGTTCTTAGGGTCGAATTCTTTATAGCCCATGGGAATGCGCCGCGGATAGGGCTGGAAAGCATTGCTAAAAATCTGATGATAGCCTGTTTCGGGCGCAATGTCCTTATCCTTGAGCTCTTGCAGCGTGGCTTTTAAGGCTATCTCCGGCCAGTCTTTTTTATCGTAAGATTTTAATTCAACTTTGAGTCGCTGCAGAATTTGTTCTGTGAGCGCGCTAACATTGTTTTCGTCTAATGAAAGCAGGCGCAGGTAAAGAGTGATCCTTTGGCTGATAAGGTGTATGTGCTGGCCGGTTATTGGGGAATCAAAGTTATTTAAGGTATGTTCCATAAGACCTTTAAAAGGTTATTCTAAGGCTGATAAGTATAACTCCATGTTTCCGTTACCGGAATATTCTCTTTTTTTAGAAAAGCCCGCAATTCCAGGGGGGGGTTATGCTTAGAAAGCATTTTATCGAGTATGCCTTCTTTATCAAGATCAACATGAATGATAAGCCGCCAGCCGTGTGTCACCGTGTTTTCAATAACCTGACTGTCAGTGATGCTGTGTCCGTTAAGTTGAATATCCGCGGAAATATCTTTGGCCGAAGAATCCTTTTGCAAGGGATCAAGAAGAAATTCAATAATGAACATAATGCTTTCGGGTTTGGCTACGATCCGGGTTGATTCTACTGAGGCCAGGGCAGATCTTTTGCGGTTGCCGGCATGCCAGTTCATTGTATAGGCATATTCAAATGATTCTCCGGGTTCAAAAGATTTATCAATTACCCAATAAGCACTGATATTATCGTTATATTCATTTTCAGTGGGGATCTGAAGCAGTTCAAGGTGTCCGGGACCCCATTCGCTTATTGGGGAGATCCAGATGCTGGGGCGTTTATCATAACGCGCCTCAAGATCCTGGTAGTGGTCAAAGTTCATATCGCGTTGGAACAGACCAAAACCTGTTGGCTGGCTTCCGCTGAAACTGTTGATTAAAAGGTTTTCCGGATTAATCAGCGGATGCCAGATCCATTCTCCGGAGGGCTCCTGGATCAGCAGACCGTCTGAATCATGCACTTCCGGTCTAAAGTCAATGCTGATTCTGGTTTTTGTATTTTCGCCGCAGAAGAACATAGAGGTCAGGGGCGCTATACCCAGTTTTCTAATTTTTTTGCGGAAGAAAATAACGCTTTTAACCTTGACCAGTGTTTCTTCTCCTGGGTGAACGACAAAGGAGTACGCGCCGGTCAGGCTTTTGCTTTCCAGTAATGCGTAAAAAGAGATTTCTTTGGCTTTGGGAGCAGGATCAATGATCCAGAATTCACGAAAGTAAGGAAATTCTTCTCCAGTGAGTTCAGCGATATCTATGGCAAGGCCGCGGGCGGATATACCGTAGGCTAAGTTTTTGCCCAGAGCGCGGAAATAGCTAGCTCCAAGAAAAGAAATAAGCTCATCAGCGTATTCAGCAGAGTTTATCGGATAGTGAACTCTGAATCCGGCAAAGCCCAGACCAGTTGATAGCAGTCTGTTGTGAGCGCTCTGCGTGTAGTCAAAAAGATCCAGAGAAAAAGGAATATTCGTGGTATTGTCCTTGTTAACGGAATTAATGATCACTGATTCTTGATACAGACTACCGAGGTGGAAAAATTGAACGCTGAAAGGCTTTTCTGCCCACAAGCTTTTGGTCGGGTTAAAGCGGATATCCCGCCATTCATCGTAACCTATTTTTTTAAGCTCAGCAGGTACATTGTTGCTAGTTTCGAGAAAAGGATTTTCTGAGAGCATTTGCGCTTTTGCGACCACATCCTTAAACCGAGTGGGCTTCATGGGCGCGGCTTGGCTTGTCATAGCCCAAAGCAGCAGAGCAATGCATGAGAAAAAAAAAGTTCTTTTATGGAAAATAAAACTTATCATAAATATAATAAAATATTTCCAGACTATTTTTTAGCTGTGGTTGGTAATATATGCTGATCTCTTAATTTTATTCTTAAAATAATAATATGCAATTATGCCGGATAATGCAGTTATTTTATCATTAATACGCGCATGATTCCATAACTTATATTTCTAATTCCCTTAAAACATATAAGAATGATAAAAAAGAAGGAATGTTAAAAAGTTATTACAAGAGTGGAAAGTTGAGTGGGAAAATGTTCTTTATTGATTCTTATGTGCTGGATGACATGCCGCTGCTCTATGCCGCTTGTTTAGTAGCTGTATATCCTTCCACTGCATTTGAGCCGTTTGGGCTTACTATGCTTGAGGCAATGGCCTCGGCTAAGCCGATGATTGTTACTAAGGCCGGGGGAATGCCGGAGATAATCCAGGATGGGATCAACTGGTTTGTGATACCGCAAAAAGGATATGAAGAGCTGGCCTCACGCGTTATCCAACTTTTTCCTGATGATAAGTTGAGAGAACGAATGGGAACAGTAGGAAGAAGAATGGTAGAGGAAAGTTATTCTCGTAAAAATATTGCAAAAGCTGTTGTGAATTTATATCAGGAATTTGGCAATACATAATCCGGGGAAGTTATTCTGTTTTTTTGCTTTCACGCAAAGGGGCTGTGCCGCCCCTTAGACCCCAGCCTTCATTTCTTTTGTGCGGACAAAAGAAACGAAGCAAAGAAAAACCGCCCCAATGAAATCCTGCTTTTTTTCTAATTATTTAGGTTCATTGCTTCTCCGCCTTTGGCGGATCACCGCCGAAAAGGCAGTCCTGCCTTACGGCGCTCCGGCATCCATGCCTCCGGCTATTCACCTAAATAAAAGAAAAAACAGCGTATATTTCAAAAGGGGATGTTAGGAAAAAGGCAATGTTTGGGCAGAAAATCTTCTTCAAAGCTGTAACAATTTAAAGTAAAATAAGTTATGTTTATCAAGTGGAGAATGGGGTATTCTAAGGCGTGGAAAAACTACTGACAGTTCCTCAAGTTTGTGAGCTTTTGCAAGTAAGCCAAGCATTGGTTTATAAGTGGGTTCATTATGGATTTGTCCCATATATTAAGTTGGGGACAAGACTAAGGTTTAAAGAGAAGACCTTAGAAAAATGGATAGAACAAAGACAAAAAAAGGGCAGAAGCAGGTATAAAATAAATCTGCCAGGCTAAATATTAGACATTTAATTTGACTTGATGAAAATAGGGGCGTAATATATTTACAAGGAAAGTGGAGGCGAGAATGGCGATTGATAAAATAAAAGCAGTACACTCAGATGATATTGAACAATGTCTTGCAAACCTAAAAATCTTAGAAGCAGTTAAAGCAGGAAAGTATTCTTGCTCTATATGTCAGAAAAAAATATTGGTGCAAGAGATTAGTTGTATTTATCCGGAAGACAAACAGGTAAAACTCTGCTGTGGTAATAGTGAATGTTACGAGGTCGTTATAAAAAAAAGGACGACAAGATATGAGTGATTGGCTAGTTAATTTGGGGGTTTCAGTAGGAATTGTAACAGGTGGCTTGTGGTTACTGGAAAACTATGACAAATATGAAAAAATAAAAGCAATGTGTTTCAAGCCATTTATCGGCGTGCATAAAAATATTCAAAAAATCTTTTTAAGCAATAACCTCCAAGGGAGAATTAACAGTTTCGCAAAAAACACAGCAAGGGATATCGGAGAAAAAAACCAGTGTAAAGTTCAAATAAAATGGGTAGAAAAAGAAAATTTAGATGCATTTTTTAAGGATGATAAGTTAATAATAAAAATGGATTGTGCAGGGAATATGTACAAAAATCTTTCAGTAGCCACCTTGATTTACATTGCAGAAACACTTGTTAGGCAAGCAAGACCTTACATTAAGCAAAAATTAAATAATGCTATAGACTTGATGGTAGCAAAAACAATGTTTGAAGAAGAGGCGGAAGAACAAGAAATTGATTACTTTAATAATGTTATTCTATTTCCGCAAACTGCAAATGATATTGAGTTACAAACATATTGTAAGGGTATAGAATTTCTTCAGGATAAAGGTTATTTTAGCAGACTGTTCCTCCGAGAAATGAAGTTTTTGGGTAAAACAGTAGGGGGGACAATTCCAACAGAAGAAATTAAACAGGAAATTGATGAATTTCTTTCATATGTTATAAAATTAGCACATACACCTATTGCTGATGCTAAAGGGGAATTCTTAGAACCTGCAGATTTTGAATTCGTGCATCGATATTTAAAAATACGAGTTGTTCTATTTGCTAATGTTGGCAACATCAATACCAATAATATTAGACCATATCTGAAAAGGATAAAAAAAGGTATCAAGGAAGGGGCAGAAATCTTTTATCTTTTGGGAAAAGAGAATAGTATCCCCTTTATCAGGCTTTTACAAAAAGATATTGATAGAAGACTTGTTAAGCAAAGAATTTTAAAAAAAACCGATGACAGGGTGTTTGTAATGAAGAGAACAGATAAGACCAAAGAAAAACATCACTCCGTTATTTATAGAAAACTTCAAGCCGTTCAAGATATAGACTTGGATTCTATTTTTGAAGATGTAGACGCAAAAACAAGAGAATCTTATACTCAAACTGAAGAATAATTTGTGCCCAAACAGTGCCCATCCAAGGTGAATAGTTTGTAAATTGCTTTCCAATATTGTATAAAATTGTATAAACACTAACTTCTTGGCATCTCTGCACTTAAGTTGTAATCTACTATACAATAAGGAGTTATGAAAAATTCCCTTAACGAATCCTTCACTCTCCGCCTTTTTGTAATTCTTCGCTATTTAGGTTCTGTTTTTGTCTCCCCCTTTGAAACCAAGCACGTTATTTTTCTTTAAGTTAGACGAAGGGGCGGAGACAGGATGTTGTAGCGCCGTAAGGCAGGATTGCCTTTTCGGCAGTTTACCCTTGAGGCTAACTTATTAGAAAATTAGTGCTGTTTCTTGGGGGCGGTTTTCCTTTGCTTCGTTACCTTTTGACGCCAAAAGGAAATGAAGGCTGGGGGACGCTTCATCTGGGGCAGGCATCGCCCCTAAGCTGCTCTATTATCATTGCCTCAGCCTATCCTTTATGCTACTATATATTTCACCTCAATTTAACTATAAAAAACGAGAATATTATGCACCAAAAATTTATTACTATTAAAGGGGCAAAAGAGCATAACCTCAAATCTATTGACCTGCAATTACCGCGCAACAGCCTGATTGTGATCACCGGATTATCCGGCTCGGGAAAATCGTCTCTTGCATTCGATACGATCTATGCCGAAGGCCAGCGCCGCTATGTGGAAAGTCTTTCCGCTTATGCCCGCCAGTTCCTGGAGCAGCTGCATAAGCCGGATGTGGAGTATATAGAAGGGCTTTCACCTGCGATCGCCATTGAGCAGAGAGTTGCCGGAGGCAATCCCCGATCAACTGTAGCCACGCAAACAGAGATTTATGATTACATGAGGCTGTTATTCTCCCGCATCGGCATTGCCTATTGCTATAAATGCGCAAGAAAGATCACCCAGCAATCTTCTCAGCAGATAGTTGATCAGATATTAAAATTACCTGCGGAATCGAAGCTATATGTTCTTGCGCCTTTAATAAGAGGGCGCAAGGGAGAGTATCGTAAAATTTTTGAAGAAGTGGCTAAATCCGGTTTTGTCCGGGTGCGGGTTGATGATAAGATCTATGATATCAACGAGCCGATAGATCTGGATAAAAAGAAAAACCACTCAATTGAGGTGGTCGTGGACAGACTTATATTGCGGCCGGATATTAAAAAACGCCTTAGTGATTCTGTAGAGACAGCATTGAAAGTGGGTAAGGGTACACTGATAATCGGTGTTGAGACCAGCCTTGAGAAGATGAGGGAAATGATATTCAGCGAGATCTATGCCTGTACGCATTGCGGGATCAATTATGAAGAATTCCAGCCGAGAATGTTTTCCTTCAACAGCCCCTATGGTGCATGTACTGCCTGCGGCGGTTTGGGCACAAAAGTGGAGATAGATGAAGACCTTGTTGTACCGGACAGGAATAAAACTTTGCGTGAGGGCGCGCTTGAGCCGTGGCGCAGGGGAGGTAAGGGATATATTATGTATTACCGCAGTCTTTTATACGATTGTGCGGCTAAAGTGGGTTTCAGCCCGGATGTTCCGTTTAAAAAACTGCCGAAAAATATTCAGGAATTAATTCTATACGGAGATGAAAATGTAGTTGTTTGGGGTAAACCTTTTGAGGGGATTATCCCTAATCTTGAGCGATTATTCAAGACCACAGATAGTGAGTTTAGAAAAGAGGAAATAAATAAATATATGAGCAATCTTCCTTGTCCTGCATGTAAGGGGGCAAGGCTGCGTCCTGAAAGCCTGGCTGTAAAAGTAGGAGATATTTCCATATATGAGGCAGCAAAGCTTTCGGTCACTAAAGCGGGAGAATTCTTTAGAGATTTAACCTTAAATGAAAAGGAAAAGCTCATCGCGCATCAGGTGCTAAAGGAGATAAGACAGCGCCTTGAATTTATGGACAATGTCGGGCTTGGCTATTTAACGCTCGATAGACAAAGCAGTACTCTTTCCGGCGGTGAGGCGCAAAGAATAAGGCTGGCTACACAGATCGGATCGCGCTTAACAGGGGTTATCTACATTCTTGATGAGCCCAGCATAGGGCTGCATCAGCGGGATAATGATAAGCTTCTTGATACACTGAAAGTATTGCGTGATCTGGGTAATACGCTGATTGTTGTTGAGCATGATGAGGCTACGATCATGGCGGCGGATTATATTGTGGATTTAGGACCAGGCGCGGGCAGAGAAGGGGGAGAGATCGTCTGTGAGGGAAACCTGAAGCAGGTGTTAAAATGTAAAAAATCATTGACGGCACAATATATAAGAGGAGATTTGAAAATAATACCGCATTTTAAAAAACGCGTGCATGATAATAAAAAATTTCTTGAGGTGTTTGGGGCGCAGGAACATAATTTAAAAAACATAAATGTGAAAATACCTTTGGGACTTTTTGTTTGCGTTACCGGGGTTTCCGGATCAGGCAAGTCCACGCTTATTGATGATATCCTTTACCGGGCTTTGGCCAAAAAGCTGTATAAGTCTAAAGCAAAACCGGGTGAGCATAATAAAATAAACGGTATAGAAAATATCGATAAGGTTATTGTGATCGACCAATCTCCGATCGGCAGGACCCCGCGTTCTAATCCTGCGACATATACGGGCATCTTTTCTCCCATCAGAGAGTTTTTTGCGCAGCTTCCGGAATCAAAAATCCGCGGCTACAAACCCGGCCGGTTTAGTTTTAATGTCAAAGGGGGGCGCTGCGAATCCTGTCAGGGGGACGGGATCAAAAAGATCGAAATGCACTTCCTTCCGGATATTTATGTTTCCTGTGAAGTATGCAAGGGCAGACGCTATAATGAGCAGACTCTACAGGTTAAATACAAGGGCAAATCAATTGCGCAGGTTCTGGAGTTGACTGTAACAGGTGCGCTTGAATTATTTAAAAATATTCCTAAAGTAAATTCAAAACTCCAGGTTTTAAACGATGTGGGACTGGGATATATTCAGCTTGGACAGGCAGCTACTACACTCTCAGGTGGAGAGGCGCAGCGGGTTAAACTCTCAACTGAGCTTGCAAAGAGGGCTACCGGTAAAACGCTTTATATCCTTGATGAGCCGACCACAGGACTGCATTTTGCCGATATTGATAAGCTGCTCAAGGTATTGCATACTTTGGTGGATTACGGAAATACCGTATTAGTAATAGAGCATAATCTTGATGTTATAAAAACCGCGGATCATATTATTGACCTCGGGCCTGAAGGCGGAGAACAGGGAGGGGAAATAATCGCTAGCGGCACGCCTGAACTGATCATGCAGAACAAAAAGTCCTTTACAGGAATTTATTTAAAGCAGCACATAAAAAAACACTAATTAGGGGTAGGGTATATGGAGGGGGGTTTAAAAGACACCAGTATCCAAGACAGGAGACAGACAAAGATTAGCTATCGACCAGAGCGGCTTAAAAATCTTGACATTTTTGGTTTTAATTGATAACTTATTAAGTAAGCTGCCGGATTATTTCAGATGTGCAAGTCGCTTTAGCGGCCTGGTAGAGTTTTATGCTTAACCTTTTTTATATTAATGCATTATAAAAAAAGTTTAATGCAAAAATCTTCAAGAATCTTGCCAATTCTTTTCGAATTTGTGATTTTTTAGCTTAGGTTTTGTTTGGTATTGTCGCTAATAATTTTATTAAGATATTGGTTTTTAATTTTTATTGTAACTAGAGGATTCATGCAAAATATACTGTTTAAAATAGTTGGATTTACTGCGTCCTGTCTGCTTGCATTCGGATTGTACCTGAGAGTAGAGGTCATTAATAAGGGCGGCCCGGTTATGATCCCTATTATTCTTTGTTCCATATTTGCTCTGGCTATAATACTTGAGCGGTTAATGAATATTTATAAATCCAAAACAGATTCAACGCGGTTTATGGATGATATAACTGCTGCTTTAAAACGCAACCGGATCAGTGAAGCTTTGTCAATATGCGAGCAGACGCAGGGGCCTGTAGCGCATATTATAAAAGCAGGTATTTCAAAACATGACCGATCGCGGCATGAAATCCGGGAAGCAATAGAAGATGCCGGATTGCACGAGGTCCCGAAACTGGAGAAAAACTTAAGTGCTCTGGCAACGATCGCTCATGTAAGCCCTTTGCTTGGACTGCTTGGAACTGTAACTGGGATGGTAAATACTTTCCAGATAATTCAGGAGAAGGCGCAGGTCATGTACCCGGTAGATCCGTCTGTGCTTGCAAAAGGAATTTGGGAAGCTCTGATTACAACTGTTGCCGGGCTGATCGTAGCAATCCCCAGTTTTGTGGCCTATAATTTCCTTGTGGCCAAAGTGGAAAATCTGGTAGTGGAGATGGAAATTCTAGCTACTGATCTGGTTAATATACTGACCCAGAGAAAATAGCAAGATGAACACGGATAGAAGTTAAAAGTAAAACATTTTTCTGTTATCTGTAATCTGTAATCTGCTTTCTGTCATCGGTATATATTATTGGATCAACTATTAGTAACCATTATTAACGTTTAGTAAACGATAGTAACTGTAAAAAAGTGTCCCCGCCACAACTTGTCCCGCTATAGGCGGGGAAAAGGCGGGACAGGCAACTATTGCAGGACAAAACAAGGATGCGTTTTCGAAAACATTTAGAACTTGAAAAAGGTCAGAAGGAAATAAATATTACGCCTCTTGTAGATATGGTTTTTCTTCTGCTGATATTTTTTATGCTTACATCAAGCTTTGTCGTGTTGCCCGGAATAAAGATCAATTTGCCTAAAGCGGTTACATCGGAAGTTATTAAAGAAAAAAATATTATTATTAGCGTAAACAGTAAAAACGTGATTTATCTTAATGATAAGCCGATAACACCGTCAGAATTGACAGTGTTTCTTGAAGAGACTGTTAAGTCCAAGCAGGAAAAACCGTTGCTGATCAAAGCAGACAAGGATACTCAGCTGGGGATCATAGTGAGGATCTGGGATATTTGCCGTAAAGTCGGAGTTTCTGAGATAAACATCGCAACGACACAAGAAGGGAAATAAATAATGCGGCTTGTGCGGCATTTGAGATAAAAAATAGCAGAAAATAATCAGCATCAAAAAAGGATGGTGAGATTATGATTATGGAAATCGGCATTATTGCCGGAGATATCTGGCATTATCTTGATGAGAACCAGGGGACAGCAAAGCTTGCAGATATAATGGATGCTTTAAGTGCGTCGCGTGAAGATATATTTATGAGTCTGGGTTGGCTTGCCCGCGAAGGGCATGTTGTAATTGAAAGAAAAGAAGATTACAGGATCACTCTGCGTAAATAAAAGGGAATAGCTTATGGTTAAGACTGATGATCATATAGTTGTTTTTGTTACCGTTAATTCTGTAAAGAAGGCAGGTGTTATAGCTAAGGAACTTCTCAGCCAAAAGGCTGCGGCCTGTGTGAATACTTTAGGAATAGATTCTATTTTTACCTGGAAGTCAAAGATTGAAAAGACTAAAGAGATATTATTGATTGTGAAATCTCGGCATAAACTATTTAAGAAAATAGAAAAAATAATCAGACAATTCCACAGTTATGAGGTTCCGGAGATTATTGCATTGCCGATTATTGCCGGGCACAAACCGTATCTTGACTGGATAAATGAAAATACTAAATAAACGATCTTTTTGAAAATATCAAAAGCAGAAAAAGCCGGGAAGTCCCCGGCTTTTTTAGCAAAAATATGAGTCATTTTTATTTAGATTGCAATAATTTCTCTAAGACAACAAAAGTGAAGCGGTTAGATAGAAATAAAAGTGGCCTATGAATCTGTGTAATCCTATTTTAATCTGTGAAATCAGGTTCTTTCTGTCACCTTAAACAAGAAAGAACCCTTTTTTTAGCAAAAATACGGATTTGTGTTATAATGAACCTGATGAAAAAGGGATTTACTCTATTAGAACTACTCATTGGAATGTCTGTTTTTGCCATTGTCGCGGCTTCAGTTTACTCAAGCTTGTATATGGGAGTCAAAGTTTGGAAGCAGGAAGAAAATCTGGACCAAACAATGCAAGAGGCAGTTTTAACTTTAAAAGTAATGGAAAGAGCACTGCGCTGCGCTTTTTTAAATCCTGAAAATGAAAAGATTTCTTTTGATGGTTTAGGTGAAAGAATTGATTTTTTTTCAACAAGCCCGGAAGGGGATATAGAAAAGGTTGCTTTTTATCTGCATAGCAATGAAGGAGACAGCTCTTTTTCGCTTTTACGCTCAAGAATTAAGTATATGCGCCTTGATGACGACGAGGAACCGCAGGAAGAGGTTGTCAATACAAAAATCCGTGAGTTGAGATTAAAGTATTTCAGCAAGGATGAAAATATCTGGTATGAAAGATGGCCGGAAGAATCGATTTTACCGCATGAGGTCAGCATAGAGATTAGTTTTGCACAAGCCTTTGGTAAAAGCGGTTCGTTTGATCTGGTAAAATATATTAATATTCCAATGGCAAACATTATGGATCTTCCTCGCAATGAAGAATTACAATAATCCCGAAAAGGGTGTTAAAGGAATAATTTTAGTTATTGTATTGTGGGTGCTATTTTTTTTATCTGTTGTTGTTTTAACACTTGGATTTCAAAACAGGATAAATATAAGGCTGCGCAGCCTTAATAATGAAGAGTTGAGGGCTTTTTACCTGGCTAAAGAAGGGGTTAACCTCATAATTGTAAAGTTGGCAGAGGATGATGCTGGATTTGATTCACTCCTCGATGATTGGAGTAAAGAGCTTGTTTTAGAAAAAGATTACGGAGCTCTGTCAGTAAAAGTAACTGACGAAGACAGGTTCCTTAATGTTAATCTTATTGAGAGAGAAGTGTTGGATAGTACGGCAAAGTTATTCAAGGGTTTGCAAAAAGAAGATGTGGAAGCCATCTATAAAAAACGCCCATTTAATATCCCAAATGAGTTAAAAGATTTAACCATGATAGATGAGGATAAATTTGATATAATAACACCAGAGGGTAAAGTCAAACTTTATGAACTGCTTACGACTTTTTCGGATGGTAAACTGAATATAAATACCGCTCCGGAAGAGGTTTTGCTAATGCTTCCCGGGATGAGCCGGAGGATAATTGAGGCGATTGAAGACAAGAGGCAAAATACGCCTTTTGAGGATAAGGACATGCTATCAGAAGAACTCTCAGGGCTGGGATTAACGCCTGAGCAGATAGGTTCTTTGATCAAGCTGACTAAAGTAAACTCCTCGGTTTTTAGAATTAGATCAAAGGCTGTATCATCGGGAAGATCGATAGAAAAGCTAATAGAGGTGGTAATAAAAAGAGAAAAGGACGGCTTTAAAATTATTTACGCAGGGGAGAACTAACATTGCTTAAAACAGCGGTTTATTTAACAAAACAAAAACTTCGTATTGCCAAATTCAGTATTACAGGTGATGGATTCAAAAAGGTGCTGGATATAAGCTTCGGATTTAAGAACGGCACACTGGATGAGGCGAAAATAAAGGAAGTTATTCAGAAAAATGGAATATTAAAAACACAGCTTATCAGCTGTCTTTTTCGGCATCAGGCAGGCGTTCGTTTTTTTTCCTTCCCCTCTCATGATTACCAGGAAATATCCCGCATGGTCGGATATGAGGCCGCGGAGCTTTTGCCGCTTAAACCCGAAGAGACAACTACAAGGTATCTTGTGCTCGAAAAAATAGAGAGCGGTTATTCGGATACGCTGGTCGTAGTTACGCATAAAGCAGAAGTTTTGAAGCTTATTGAAGGCTATAAAAAATTTGGCCTTGAAATCGATGCCTTGAATTTGAGCTCTTTGGCTATAGTTAATTCCCTGCGCTATTTAATGCTGGGAAGTAAAAATCCTATTTTGAAAAGCAGTTTTATGATTGTGTATTTTGAAGATGAAACGGTTGAAATAATTATCGCTAAAAATGGCGTGCTTACTTTCAGCCGCGGGTTTCTTCTCGGAGTTGAGAAAAATTTTTCTCAGGTGTTGATCAGCGAAATAAGACACAGCATTGAATTGTTTTTCAACAATACGAAACAGAGAAAACTAAGCAAAATAATAATCGGAGGTTCTCGTCCTGATCTCGAGCAAATAGCGGATGTTCTTAAGTCAAGTTTTGATATCCCTTTTTCTGTAGAGAAAAAGATTGATATCGCTAGCGGCATGGTATTTGCCCAGAGGCAGGAAATAAATCTTTTGAGCGATGAATTCCTGCTTAAGAGAATGCGCAAAAAACTTAAAAAGAAGTTTTTTATTTCTAGCATACTGATTGTTGTAAACATTCTCCTTGTTGCGGTAATGTTTTGGATGATGCTCAGTAATAAAGAAGCATACCTTAAAGAGCTTGAGCAGAAATTGTCGCAGTTAAAACCGCAGGCGCAAGTCCTGCAGAATAAAGCGCAGAAACTGCAGATGGTGCAAACCCAGTTGACATCTCAACTTCTTATCCTTGATGCGATTACCGATTTGATCAACGTCACTCAAGCTACAAGCACCTTGAATATGCTTTCTATTAATGAAGAAGGAGTTCTTGTTGTCCGGGGGCAGGCTAAGAGTCTGGGAGAGGTTTTGGACTTTGTGGGTTCAATAGAAAAATCCCCTTATTTTAAAAACAGCCATCTTAATTTTTCCAGCCGCAGAAAGATCAAGGATGAAGAGCTTATTGACTTTGAAGTCCAGGCTAATCTGAACAAAGATCAAGGCAGGTAATAGTAAGATTATGTTCGGATGCTTATAAATAAAAGCCCTAAAAAGAATGCTTAGGGTTTTTTGTACATGTGCCAGCAAGGGTAGGCAAAATTGGGAGCGCTTCATGCGTATTGTCAGTGGTTATTTTAAAGGCAAAACACTTAAGATGCCAAAGTCGAAATATGTCCGTCCGACAAGAGCAATGGTCAAAGAAGCGATTTTTTCTGTCCTGGGTGATTTTATAGAAGGAAAAGATGCACTTGATCTGTTCAGCGGCAGCGGGGCTCTTGGTTTTGAGGCTTTGAGTAATGAGGCTAGAAGCGTTGTTTTTGTTGAAAAAAGTAAACTTTCTCTTAAGGTAATTAGAGAGAATATTTTGAATTTGGGACTTAACCGCAAATGCTTGGTTATCGGCAGGGATGTTTTTGCCGCTTTTAATATTCTAAGGAAGAAGCAGTTGCGTTTTCATATTGTTTTTGCCGATCCTCCATATTCTCTAGGAATGGCAAAAAAATGCTTGCTCAACATCGGCAACTGTGATATATTACACCCGTCTTCAATAATAGTTATTGAGCATTATAAAAAGGATGAGTTGCCGGAGCGTACAGATACACTGAAGCTTTGGCAACTTAAAAAATATGGGGATACTTTTGTCTCCTTTTATGTGCCCGTCTAATTTTTACTTTTTGGAGAATTTGCCGAACGTTTTTTCCCCCCAATTGGTTGCGGTTTTTAGGTTAAGTACGTGAATATCAGATAAGGAGTTAATGTTTTGGAAAAAAAAGCAGTTTATCCAGGGACTTTTGATCCGGTTACCTACGGCCATATTGATTTAATTAAACGGGCAGCAAAAATATTTGATGAAGTTATTGTCGCTGTTGCTGATAATGATACTAAAAACCCCTTGCTGAGTACTTCTGAGCGGGTGGACTTGCTGAAGCGAGCTGTCGACGGAATGAATAATGTGAAGGTGGAGAGTTTTAGCGAATTGATGGTTGACTATGTCCAGAGCAGAAAGATCAATGTGGTTATCAGAGGTCTGCGCATGATCTCTGATTTTGAGCATGAGTTTCAGATGGCCCTGACCAATAGAAAATTAAACAGCAATATCGAAGTAATGTTCATGATGCCTAACGAATTATATTCTTTTTTATCAAGTAAACTTATCAAAGAAGTAGCGGCTTTGGGTGCAAAACTTTCGGAGTTCCTGCCTTCTTTTGTGGAGAAAAAATTAAAAGAAAAATTAAAAATGCAGCTAAAAAGGTCTAAAGAATAATTATTTATTATTATAATTTTTTTTTGGGGGGGGGAGCCATGGAAATCTTAAAAAAAATCAGGCAAAGAGCTAGACAAGTAAAAAAAACAATTGTTCTGCCGGAGGCAGATGACGACAGAATCTTACAGGCGGCTAAGATCGTAGTTGAAGAGGAATTGGCAAATAT
>JAZDHG010000081.1:0-17954 GCA_043806135.1 Candidatus Omnitrophota bacterium | reverse complement strand
CCATAAGCCAAGATTTGTTTAACTTATATCATGTGTCGAATAACTTGTAGCTTACTTAATCAAGGTTCTGAGGTGAAGATAAATACATGTTTGAGTTTTTGCAAAGAAATGATTTTAAAAAATACAGGCAGGAGGCAGTTTTCAAAAAGCTGCAATCTGAGGTAAAGGAAATCGCTGTATACAAAGGCGGCGGAGGGCTTGGGGACCTGGTTGTCTCGGTTTCTTTTTTTAAGACCCTGAAGGCCTCTTTCCCACAGGCTAAAATAAAGTATATGGGTATAATCTATCCGCGCTTTAAGAGGATTTTTGACTCTATACCTTATATCGACGGGTATATCCATTATGAAAGGCCGGATAAAGGCAAGCGGATCAAAGAGTTCTTTGAATTCAGAAAGAATAATATGGGCAAGATAGACCTGCTCATTGATACGCAAAGGAGATGGGAGACAAGCTTCTTTCTTAAACTTCTAAAGCCTAAATATATGTTGAGCGGCAGTATGTTTCTCTCTAACTGGACAATGGCGCCTCTTAATTTTAAAAAATTGCATATTCTCGAGCAGATGTTTGCACTGCCGGCCCGCCTAGGCATAGAAGTTGCCGAAAATTTGGGCTGCGAGCTTAATGTCTCGGATGAGTTTAAAGAGAATGCAGATAAAATGCTGCCTAAAGGGGAGAGAAAATTTGCGGCTTTGATGCCCAGCTGCGGTATGGAGTTTAAAAACTGGCCTGCAGAGAATTTTGCCGAATTAGGAGATTTATTTGCAAATCTCGGATATACGACTATAATATTAGGAAGCCCTAACGAGATAGATCTTTTTAAAAGCATTTCCGCGGCTATGAAAAAGAAGCCGATAATCCCGGCCGAGACAGATGTCACATTTGCAAAAGAATTAATGAACGATGCGGCCATACTGCAAAGATGTGAAGTTGCGGTTGGCAACGACAGCGGAGGGATGCATTTAGCCAGTTGTCTGGGAGTAATAAGTGCAACTATTTTCGGGCCGACAACACCGCGGAAATTTTCTCCCATTGGGCCGAAGAATATAATTTTTTACAAAAACATGTCTTGTTCACCTTGCAGATTCAAGTGCGATAAGAAGGTTTTTAAAGAGTGTTTAAGCAGCATTACTCCGAAAGAAGTATTTACCGCCTGCATGGATGAATTAAAAAAAGAAGGGAAGAGAAAGTAAATGAGTAAAAAACTGCCGATAAGTATTGTGGTAATTACAAGGAATGTTGAACACAACATAAAAGATTGTCTTGAGTCTGTACAATGGGCGGATGAGGTAGTTATTGTTGATAATCACTCTACAGATAAAACGCTTGAGATAGCAAAAAAGTATACAGCAAGTATTTATAATGATACCTGGGATATGGAAGGTTCCATCAGAAACCGTGCTTACAAAAGGGCGAAGAATGATTGGGTGCTAACGCTTGATCCTGATGAGAGAGTAAGTGAGGAATTAAGGGCACAGATAGAGGAGTTTTTAAAAAATGGTACTGTGTATGATGCTTATTCTGTATCGATGAAGAGCTATTTTGCCAGATCATACTGGATCCGTCACGGGGGATGGTATCCGGCCAGCCGAGTGAAGATATTTAAAAAGGAAAAATTCCGTTATGAAGATGCTGAAATTCATCCCCGGGCTTACCTTGACGGAAAAGAAGGGCACTTGAGCGGTGATATTATTCATTATTGTTATGATGATTTTACGCAGGTTGTGGCAAAGATGAATATGCAAAGCACATTAGAAGCAAAAAAATGGGTAAGGGATAAACGAAAGATGAATTTAAACTTAGGCCTAATCAGGACATTCTCCCGCTTTTTTAAGATGTATCTGCAAAAACAGGGATTTAAGGACGGGTTGGTCGGATTTATGATGGCTTGGCAATGGGCAACTTATCAGTGGTTGAGCTACATTAAATATTGGCAAATGAAGAGCATGGAGGGAGATTCAAAAGAGACGGGAATTAAGGAAGGGAAATGAACGGTATTTTGAACCCCTTTGTATAGATAATATTAGAAAAAACTGAGTTTTAAATAATAATTATCCTTTCAGCTAATCGGCTTTGAAATGTGCGGCCGACTATGTAATCATGCGCAGTATTCTAACCTTCTGATAATAATCTAGAAAAATTTAAAGGGTAATTCATAAATAGAGTCTGCTGAAAACTCATCAGACCCTTATTATAGAGATTAAAGACAAGAGCACATAGATTAAATATAGACGGGAAAATCACTGTAATCATTTAAAAATCTATTGTGCAACTACCCCTCACTCCCACCCCCGGGGTGGGAGTGGAACGGGTGGGAGTGGAACAAACAAATCCACGTCATGTTTTGAGCCTCACTCCCACCCCGGGGGTGGGAGCAGAACGACCCCGGGGGTGGGAGCAGAACGCCGGGGGTGGGAGCGGAACGATCGTTAACCTTATTCACGAGGAAGAGGGAACTGTAACCAACATGTTCGTTGATTTTTTCAGGGAATCTGTTAGAATTGATTTGCTTGGTAACATTAACAAAGGATGAGATATGCACGAAATAGGCATTGCTCAGAATGTGCTCAATGCGGTATTTGATGAACTAAAAGAGCATGCATATTCTAAAATAGAAGTAATCGAGCTTTCAGTTGGAGAGTTTAACCTTTTAACCCAGGAGTCGCTGCAGAATGCTTTTGATCTAATCGCCGAGACAACAAAGGCAAAAGGAGCGGTCATTAAAATTAGTCAGATCCCGGGCATGGAAATAGAAATAAAACACATTGAAGCAAGATAATAAGAATTTTACTAAGATTCAGTTAAGATCATCTGCCATAAAAAGAGATAAGGTTGTTCTGGCTTTGGGCGCGGAATTAAAGGCCAATTTTTGTATTATTTATAAAGGAACAGCCTTTTTGAGTTTTGGATATAATGATTTGAAAAATCCGCTTTTTTATGAAAAATATAAAAAAAGCCTGTATAAACAATTAAAGAAAATACCTGCGAAACCACAGGTTATTGCGCATGACCTCAACCCATTATTCTTGAGTACCAGGCTTGCGCATGAACTAAAGGAGAAAAGTCTTGGATCAAGCCGGATAACTGCAGTCGGGCATCATTACGCTCATGTCGGGGCTGCACTGGCCTCTCTTAATATTTTAAATAAGGATGTGATCGGGATATCATGCGACGGCACGGGACTAGGCGTTGATGGAAAAGTCTGGGGCGGTGAGTTTATAACCTATAAAAAAGGCAAGTATGAACGCGTAGGCCATCTTAATGATTTTGCTTTGCCGGGAGCTGATAAGGCGGTGCTTGAACCCTGGAGAGTAGGCGTGGCATTGCTGTATAAGGTTTACGGCAGAGAGTTATTATCATTAAAACTTCCTTGGATAAAAAAGAAAACATACACTATAAATATCCTGATCAAAATGATCGAGCAGAAGGTCAATAGCCCTTTGGCAACAAGTGCCGGCAGGCTGTTTGACGGGATTTCCGGTATTTGCGGTTTGTGCGATAAAATAGAATATGAAGCTCAAGGTGCCATAGCCTTGCAAAAGCAGGCTGAACAGGCAAAGGCTGGGCAAAAAACAGCCTATGAATTTTCCGTTAAAAAAGAGGACGGATTTTTTGTAATAAATACTGATGCAATGATCCGCGCAATAGTGGATGATCTGGTAAAAAAGAAAAGCATTGCTGAAATTGCCGCGCGTTTTCATTATACTTTTTCGCAAATGCTTATTGCGATGTGTGTGAAAATTAGAAAACGCGATAAAATTAATGCTGTGACTTTTTCAGGAGGTGTGTTTTTTAATGATATTATCTTAAAACAGGCAACAGAAGGCCTGATGAAAAATAAATTCACTGTATATAAACCACGGCAAGTATTCCTGGGAGATACAGGCTTGTCTTTAGGACAGGCGGTTATTGCGGCAAAATAGCGGATAGCGATTCTTAATCGAAGGACGATAGACGACTGTTCCCTTTGGTCACTAGGATGAGAGACGCAATTACAAGCAAAAAGGTAAAAGGAAAAAGCGGATTGTGTTGACTAATGGTATAAAGCGGGAAAAGGTTAGCGGTTGCGATGCCCGTATCGGTTTAAAATGCAGCGGTAACGGCTAAAAGCGGATAAGTTTTGTTAAAGATGGGTTTTTAAGCGACTGAAGAGAGCGTTCGTCCTTCGTCCTAAAGAGCGGAGCGAATGGTCGTCTTTCGGACTTCGGTCAGAACGGTAACTATTACCTGGAGTAAAAGATGTGTTTAGCGGTACCTGTAAAAATTAAAAGTATCAAGGGTAACACGGCTGTTATTTGCGCCGCAGGTGCCCAGCGGACAATCGCCATAGAGCTTACGCCTGGTGTCAAAATAGGCGATTATGTGCTGCTGCACGCCGGTTTTGCTATTGAAGTCATAAACGACAAAGATGCAAAAGAAACGTTAAAACTTTTAAAAGAAATGTTTGAAAAATAGAGTTAGTATCGCGTATTGAGTATTGCGGATTGCGTATAAAGACTAAAAAAACAAACTGAAAGATAAGTTATTAGCAAAGTGAAGCCTTTATTTTTAATTGTGACGTGTGACTTGTGTCTTATTTATACTCTTAGACTTTTAGTCTCTTAGACTAATAAAAGGAAATATGTTATGAAATATGTTGATGAGTTTAGAAACAGTAAAGTCGCTAAGAGACTGATCAATCTAATTCAGGAAAAGGCAAAGAAAATCAAAACAGAAGTGTCTTTAATGGAAGTCTGCGGTACGCATACTGTGGCCATGTTCCGGTATGGTATACGCAAGATCCTGCCCGGGAATATCCGTGTGATCTCAGGGCCGGGATGTCCTGTTTGCGTTACATCTCAGGAGGATATAGATAAGGCTATTGGATTTTCTAATATAAAAGGGACAATTATTACTACATTCGGCGATATGATGAAGGTCCCCGGAACTAAAGCCAGCATGCAGGATTTAAAGGCCCAGGGACAGGATATTAGGATCGTCTATTCGACCCTTGATGCCCTGCAGATCGCCAAGGAAAATAATGATAAAAATGTTATCCATATTGCGATCGGTTTTGAAACAACTGTACCGACCGTAGCAGCCGCGATATTAAGGGCCAAGGCGCAAAAGATGAAAAATTTTTACATAATGCCTAGCCATAAGATAATCCCGCCGGCATTGAAGGTGCTATCAGGATCGGCAAAAAGCAGAATAAGCGGATTTCTTCTGCCAGGCCATGTAAGTGCGATAATCGGGCCAAAACCGTATGCCTTCCTGGTGAAAACTTATAAAATTCCCTGTGTGATAGCCGGTTTTGAGGTCATAGATATCCTGGTATCCATTAATATGCTGCTTGAACAAATCATCAACAGTGCCCCGAAAGTGGAGATACAATACATTCGCTGTGTACACCCTAAGGGTAATATCAGTGCCCAGAAAATGATCAATAGAATTTTTCAAGTGGGTGATGTAGAGTGGCGCGGATTGGGTTTGATGCCTGAAAGCGGCCTGTTTTTACGCAAGGCTTTCAAGTGCTTTGACGCGCAGGAGAAGTTTCCGGTAAAGACCTTTAAGCCGAAAAAAACCGCATGCCGGTGCCCGGACGTGCTGCAGGGAATTATCAGCCCTGATGAGTGTCCATTGTTTAAAAAACAATGTAATCCACGCATGCCGATAGGCCCATGTATGGTTTCATCTGAAGGAGCATGCTCGGCGTATTATCGATATGGAGGAAAACGCAGTGGATGAAAAAAAAATAACATTAGCGCATGGAAGCGGCGGCAAGCTCATGCAGGAGCTTATAAATGAATTAATCCTTGCGGAGTTCGGCAATGCTGTATTAAACAGACTTGATGACAGTGCTGTGCTGGATATAAAAGATAAAAATAAGAAGATTGCTTTTACCACTGATTCTTTTGTTGTCAGCCCGATATTCTTTCCGGGCGGAGATATCGGCAAACTTGCTGTATGCGGTACTGTAAATGATCTCTCAATGATGGGAGCAACACCGAAATATTTGAGCGCAGGCGTGATCATAGAAGAAGGCTTTGCTATTGATGACTTGAAGAAGATTATAAGAAGCATGAAGAAAACCCTCAAAATTGCTAATGTGCAAATTGTCTGCGGGGATACAAAAGTTGTAAATAAGGGACATTGTGATAAAATATTCATAAATACATCCGGTATTGGTATTATTGATAAAAAAGTGAATATCAGCGCATCATGCGCAAAACCAGGGGATCTGGTAATCGTCAGCGGCAGCATCGGAGAGCATGGAGTGTGTATCTTAAGTGAGCGCGAAGGCTTGAAATTTAAAACACAGATAAAAAGCGATTGCGCGCCGCTTAACGGACTTGTAACGGATATGCTTAAAATTTCCGGTGCAGTACATGTTATGCGCGATGCGACACGAGGCGGCATAGCCGCTGTATTAAATGAGATCGCCGGCCTTTCTAATGCGGGCATAGAAGTAGAGGAACAGCAGATACCGGTAAAGGCCGCGGTCAGAGGGGCATGTGAAATACTGGGGCTTGATCCTTTTTATATGCCTTGCGAAGGCCGTCTTGTTGCTTTTGTTGAAAAGAAAAGGGCTACAGAGGTTTTAAAAATTATGCGTAAAAATCAATATGCAAAAACAGCTCAGATAATCGGCAAGGTGGTTCCCGAACATAAAAAAGAAGTATATTTAAATACAATAGCCGGAAGTGACCGGATCCTGGATATGCCGATTCAGGAGCAAATGCCAAGAATTTGCTGAAAAAAGTTTATTTTTTATAAACTTTCTATGTTAAATAATTAACCGGAGGATGCCCATGGCAAAAACTATCGCTCAAATCAATGAAAAAATCAAGAAAGGCCAGGCAGTTATTGTAACCAAAGAGGAAATGCTTGATATTGTTGCCGAGAAAGGCGTAAAAGGATCATCAGAATACGTCGATGTTGTTACAACCGGCACCTTTGGACCGATGTGCTCATCAATGGCAATATTTAATATAGGACATTCTAAACCGAAAATTAAGATCCAAAATGCCTGGATCAATGATGTGGCTTGCTATTGCGGACTTGCCGCTGTCGATTTGATCATAGGAGCATCAGAACTGTCGATTAAAGATCATGCTAATGAGTACGGACCCGGAGAATTTAAATACGGAGGAGCCCATGTAATTGAGGACCTGGTTGCCGGTAAGGAAGTTGACCTGAGGGCGGTTGGTTATGGGACGGACTGCTATCCAAAAAAGGAATTACGTACGCTGATAAGCCTAAAAGACATGAACGAGGCAATGCTTACTAATCCGCGTAACGCATACCAGAATTATAATGTAGCTGTGAATCTTTCCGATGATTGTATATACACATATATGGGGGTATTAAGGCCGCAGCTGGCCAATGCAACCTACTGCAGTGCTGGACAGCTGTCGCCGCTGTTAAATGATCCGTATTTTAGAACGATCGGTATCGGCACGAGAATATTTCTTGGCGGAGGGACCGGCTATATTTATGCCAGAGGTACGCAGCATACAACAGATGTCAAAAGGACTAAGGGAGGCGTTCCGGTAACCCCAGCGGGCACAATTGCCGTAAACGGTGATTTGAAAACAATGACTTCAGAGTGGCTGCGCGGAGCTTCCATACAGGGATATGGCGTAAGCCTTGCCGTCGGCATAGGAGTTCCGATCCCGATTATCGATGAGGAAGCAGCCCAGCATGTTTGCGTAAGGGATGAGGAGATATTTACCCAAATAGTTGATTACAGCAAAGATTATCCGGAGGGCAAAACACAGTTTTTAGGGCAAACTAATTATAAGGAATTGAAGTCCGGTGCGATTAATATCCATGGCAAGAATGTGCCTACAGCATCTTTGTCCAGTTATTATAAAGCGCGTCAAATATGTGAGATCTTAAAATCCAGAATTAAAGATGGCCAATTTATGCTGGGTGAGCCTGTAGAGAATATTCCCACAGTTGGGTCAGGGGTTAATTTTAAAGGGCTTAAGATTAGAAAACCAAAATAGGACTTGAACTCTGAACTTATGTTTTGAAATTAATAATCCGAAATGCCTTTTTGAATATTTTTTGCTTTCTCCAGCAATTGCTTAACTGCCACAGGTTCAAAAATCAAGAAGAAGCTTCCTTTTATATATTTTTCTTTTATCGAGAAAAATGTTTCGATCAAGATAACTTTTTTTATCTGGTGCGCCATGTTGATGAAGGCAACGTTAAATACTGTCTCAAGCGTGCCGCATATTAAATTCGGTGTTGAATGTAATATGACTTGTCTCGTGAAGGTTGAAAGGGTCGCCAGGTAAGCGGAGATTACGATATTGCCGATTTCTTTAAGCGAAGATACGCCGTATTCTGTGGCATTGCCTAATTCAGTTCGGTATTGGGAAACAGCATCGATCAAGCTGTAGGCGCTTTTTTCAGGGAACATAAGAACGATATTCCCGGATAGATGTCCTAAGAGCTGAATGCTTACACCAACAAGTACTTCATGAGAGCCTTTCAATTGGCTTAAAACTTTGTCTGAATCTATGAGTTTTAAATCAGGAATTGTTAGTTCTACTCTTTGGTTGAGTACTTGTGATAAAGCTATCGTGGCGTTTCCAGTGCAGATATGTCCTACTTCTTTAAGTATATCTATACAACTATCATCTAAAATCATTTCTTTATTATCCATGCAATCCAACCCCTTTCCTTAAGAAATACTCTAGAGTACCTTTAAGCATTTAGACAATATAGTCTAAAATATATCCTTTTCCGAACTCCTTTTCTTTTGAAGCGATAACCCCTTTATTTTTAGAATATAACATAAAAAAAAAGGAGTGTCAATAAAATTTGTTTCCAATTTCTGGGGTTTGTGATAACATAGTTTATTATTTTAAATTGATTACAGCTCAAATCAGGGATGTCCTAAGATAGACCCGTGCAATGATAATAGGTGAGGCAAGATGAGTGTTAGTTTTTCTGGCGGTAAACATATAGCAGGATATAAGCATTTAACGCAGGATTTGCCTATCGTTACCATGGGTGCGCCTGCTGAGGTCATTATTCCTTTGAGCCAGCATACTGGCGCTGTATGTAAGGCGCTTGTAAAAAAGGGTGATAAGGTTAAAGTAGGTACAAAGATCGGCGCAAGTGACAAGCTGATTTCAGCTGCCGTACACTCAAGCGTGTCGGGTGAGGTAAAAGCAGTTGCTGATTATAATCATCCGGTTTTAGGCACTTCTTTGGCCCTAATCATAACATCGGACGGAAAAGATGAGCTTAATGAGGCCATTAAGCCAAGGAGCAGTGTTGCTCCGTTAAACAAGGATGAGCTGATAAAGATCATCAAGGAAGCCGGGATTGTGGGGCTTGGCGGTGCCGCGTTTCCCACACATGTTAAATTGACCCCCCCACAAGAGATAGATACACTTTTGATCAATGCAGCGGAATGTGAGCCTTACCTTACTTGCGATTATAGAATCATGTTGGAAAACCCTAATGAAATCTTAAATGGCATACTTTTGCTCCAGAAGATCATGGGTGTTAAAAATGTTATCGTGGGTGTTGAAGATGATAAGCCTGAAGCTATAAGTATTCTGCGCAACAAGATAATTGCGAAAAGCTATTCAATACAGGTCCAGCCGCTTAAAACCAAGTATCCTCAGGGGGCTGAAAAGCAGCTGATCAAGGCCATATTGGACAGGGAGGTCCCTGCGGGAAAACTTCCTTTTGAAGTTGGTGTTGTTGTAAGTAATGTGGGAACAGCCCTGGCTGTATACGAAGCTGTTTATCTGAGGAAACCTCTTTATGAACGGGTCGTAACAGTTACCGGTAAAATCCTGGAAAAACCAGCTAATCTGAAGGTAAGAATCGGGACAAAATTTTCTGAGCTTATTAATTTTTGTCATGGCACCAGCAGCCCTGCGGCGAAAGTGATCATGGGCGGCCCGATGATGGGATTAGCCCAGTTTAGTACAGATATGCCTGTGATCAAAGGAACATCCGGGGTATTACTTCTGAGTGAAAATGAAGCGCCTGATTTTAAAGAAGGACCTTGTATACGCTGCGCAAGGTGTGTGGATATATGTCCTGTAGGCATGCTTCCGTTTGCTTTGAGCATGTGTGTGGAGTCTAAAATGTTTGATAAGGCGCAGCAATATAATCCGCGTGATTGTATAGAATGCGGTATATGTACCTATATTTGTCCTGCCAGAAGGCGTATTTTAGAATGCATCAGGTTAATAAAGGCGGTTATACCATGACAACAAAAGATCCCGGTATTTTAAAGGTTACAAGTTCTCCTCATGTGCTGACTTCTGAGACCACCTCAAAAATCATGTGGACGGTTAGTTTATGTCTGCTTCCCTCAGGGTTGGTAAGTGTTAATGTTTTCGGCATTCATGTCTTGTGGGTTATGCTTACGGCGATTGCAAGTGCCCTAATAACTGAAGGGGCATATTGCATAATTGCCAAGAAGGAACCTACTCTCTCAGACGGCAGTGCGGTTTTGACTGGGTTGCTGCTTGCGTATAATCTTCCTCCGCAAGCACCGTTGTGGATGGTTTGTATCGGTTCTTTTGTGGCCATAGTATTTGGCAAGATGGTTTTTGGAGGGCTTGGTTTTAATATTTTTAATCCGGCTTTGATCGGCAGGGTGTTTCTCATGGCTAGCTTTCCGGTGCTTATGACCAAATGGCAGGCGCCTTCAGGGATTGACGTAGTCAGTGCGCCTACACCGCTTGCGGTGTTTAAAGATCAATTTGCAGGTACTAATGTTTTTTCAAGCGCGGATATAATTAATTATTCAACACGTGACCTTTTGTTTGGCATCAGGGGCGGCTGTATCGGAGAGGCCTGTATACTGGCATTGCTGATGGCAGCTGCGTTTCTGCTTTATAAGAAATATATCTCCTGGCATACCCCGATTGGATTTGCCGGGACAGTGGCATTGCTTACCTGGATATTTGGCGGTAAAACGTTATTTTCCGGTAATATAGTAGTGCCTATTTTAACAGGCGGTTTGATCTTAGGTGCTTTTTTCATGGCCACTGATTATGTGACAGGACCAATTACAAGACAAGGACAGCTGATCTTTGGAATTGGCTGCGGGATAATTACAACAGTTATACGTTTATGGGGAGGATATCCTGAAGGAGTTTCATATTCGATCTTACTTATGAATACAGCAACTCCTTTAATAGATAGATTTGTTAAGCCGAGGAGGTTTGGAGAAAAAAAATGAAAGGGATTATTCTGGCAGTGCTTAGTTTATCCGGCTTAAGTTTTGCGTTTGGCTTGTTACTTGCCTGGTTTTCAAAAAAATTTCATGTTGAAATTGATTCCCGGGTTGTTATGGTCAGTAATTCCCTCCCGGGAGTTAATTGCGGTGCTTGCGGCCTGGCCGGTTGTGCGAGTCTGGCGGAAGCCTTGGTTGCAAAAAAAGCAGATATTAACAGCTGTACCGTATGCAGTGCCGAAAATAAAGCGAAAATAGTCCAAATCCTGGGATTGTCGTCTGAAAATCTCAAGCAGAATAAAGCGCCTGTTGCGGTTGTGGCCTGCGGCGGAGGTAAACGCGCTAAAGATAAATTTGAATACCGGGGATTGCCGGATTGCCGCGTTGCGCATAAGAGTATGGCTGGGTATAAGATTTGTTCGTATGCCTGCCTGGGACTGGGAACATGTGTGGATGCCTGCGCTTTCGGTGCTATCATAATGGGAGAAGATGATATACCTGTAGTTAAGCCGGAACTCTGTGTCGGATGCCGTAAATGTGTTGAGGTTTGTCCCAGAGCTATAATTTATATGCTGGATAGAAAAAAGAAAGTATATATAAAATGCCGCTCCCATGATACGGGGCCTCTGGTTATGAAAGGCTGTAAAGTGGGCTGTATAAGCTGTATGAAATGCGTTAAGATATGTCCGGTAAAAGTAATAAATATGGATAACAACCTGGCTGTGATCAATCATGAAGAATGTATAAACTGTGAGAAATGTGTTGAGGTCTGTCCAACAAAAGCTATTGCTGTTGTATGAAAAAACATAGTAGTTCCTGCACACTGCGGGAAAAAGACCAGATCATTAGAAGGATTCCTTTCCGGTCCGGACTGTCCTTGATCTTAGACCATGATGAAATCCTCCAGATTGAAAAGACCAATAAAGGGCATATTTTCGGGATCGCTGTAGATGTAGGCACTACATCCGTGGGGTTGAGTTTGTGTAATCTGGAAAGTTTGCAGGAGCTTGCCAGCGCAACAAGAAAAAATGAGCAGGCTGAGTTTGGACTGGATCTGGAAAACAGGTTAAAGTTTGCTGCCCAAAGTGAAGAAAACTATAAGCTGCTAAATAGAAAATTAATTGAAGCGATAAATGACGCCTTAGGGGAATGTATCAGTAAATCAGGCGTGAATCCAAACAGAATATTTTCGGCAATATTGGTCGGTGCGCCGCTAATACATCATATCCTCTTTTCCTTACCGCTTGAAAACCTGCAGAATATAGGCCAGCAAGAACATTATCTGCGGATGCATAAGCTAAAAGCAGGAAAGCTTAACTTGAATATTAATAAGGCTGCCAATGTCAGGTTTCTGCCGGAAGTTGATCAAGAGATCGGCAGTGATACCCTGGCGACGATATTGAGCTTAGGGTTGGATAGGGAAAATAAAAGAAGCTTGTGTATTGATCTGGGTATGGATGCAAAGATCATTATCGGTTCAAGAAAAGAAACGGTTGTGGCCATTGTTCAGACCAATTCTGTTTTTGAAGGCCACTTGCTTAAATGCGGTATGGTAGCAGAAGCAGGGGCAATTGAGTGGTTCAGGATTGTTAAGGGCAATATCAAGATTCTGAGCAAAGGAAATATCAGACCGCGCGGTATATCGGGGAGCGGAATTATTGATATTGTAAGTGAATTACTAAATGAAAAATTTATTACACGCAGCGGACGTATGAAAAAGAGTTCTTTTGTTGTTTATGAAGATAAAAAGAGAAGGATCGAATTAACCCAATTTGATGTAGAGAGAATTCTCAGGAGTAAAGCGGCTGTATCTGCCGGCATAAAAATACTTATGAAAATAAATAAAACAGTAAATTCGCATATTAATAAGGTCTTCCTGACCGGTAATTTGGGGGATTATCTAAATACGGATAATGCTGTAAGGATCGGCCTTGTCGAAGAACAGTTCAAAAATAAGATCAGTTTTCAAAGCAATGCCGCACTTGAAGGAGCTAAACTGGCATTGCTTAAGAAAGATCAATTTAAAAAAATGATCAAGCTATCACAGGAAGTCAGGCATTGTTCTTTAAAAAAGGATAAAGAGTTTAAGAAAGCCTATAAAAAAGAGCTTAAATTCCCCGGGTAAAAGCGCATGAAAAAGAAGAGAGTAACAGTAGCTATGAGCGGGAGAATTATAACAAAAGTTTGCAAATAGGTGCTCTTTAGTAGGGGCTTTTTACTTCCGGTTCTTTCTTTTCTCCCTGAAGTTTAATCACGTTTTTTGGCAGAGGCTTGACGTTTTTCTTGGGCTGCCAGTGAAAAAGGTCGAATTTTTTCTTTTGGGGATCCCACTTGATCCTGAAGTAGCCGCCTTTGGGCAGGGGGCATTCATAACCGTATTCAGTGCAGATGATCATAAATACGGCGATCGCGATCAATAATAGCGCCATGAAAAATTTAAAAAAGCTAGTCATAACTTTATTTTCCCCTTGAAAGCTTTTTGTTACCAAATCCACTTGTTTTTCTATACATAAATGGCCTGCCATCCATAGCATTGCCAAAGCAAAGCGAAGGATGGTACCGATCCGTCTTCGTTTATTAGGTTCGTTTTTTTTCTAAGTCAACTTCGCCGGATAACTGAATTTTTTTTGCAGATCCTGCGCAGCCTATCTTCTTTGTATCTACCCAAAAGGCGTAGAAGGATGGTACCGAAGGTGGGATTCGCCTACTGCGTTCTCAACATCGTATTGTTCTCTGCGTAGGCTCACCTTCACTCACTTCCGCTCACAGTCCTGCTCGCTGATCCTCCCATGGGTCGGCGTTCGCTTGTTTCGAATCCCACGGATTTAGATTAAAATGGTACCGAAGGTGGGATTCGAACCCACAAGGGCTTGCGCCCATCGGTTTTTGAGACCGACGTGTATGCCATTCCACCACTTCGGCAATGACTCACCTGAATCTATCTTTGAAAAGCAGAACCTTTCCAATTAAAACGTTCTCTTGAGCGCGGCGGTCCTAAAATAATAGACCATATTATACCTTCTTTTATACTGCTTTTCAAGATTAAGGTGGGCTTTTTTATTTCTTCTTTTAGCAGCGGTATAGCGGGTACGGGCTCTTTATCCGGCTTTTCTTCATCAGGTACGGAAACTGCTTCAGGAGCGGGCTTTTTCCTGAGCTGCCTGTCTTTTCTTGCTTTAACTTTTTCCCGGCGCATTTCCAATATCTGATCATAAGGCATCATTGATACATCAGGCAGCACATCTGCCTGGGCATTCAGATCAAAAATTTCCTGTTTCTCAGGCTGCAGGGAAGCAGGCTTTGGAACGGGCTTTTTAAAAGCACCAAGGGGTTGTTTCGGCCCAACCGGAGAATTGCTTTGCCTATTATTTAGTTTTCTAGCATTATTTAATGTCCAGAAAATAATAATTATCAGATAGAAAATAAATTTGAACAGGCTGCTGCTCATTAAAATACCCCTTTTTAGCTGTTTTTATTCTTGTCTTTTCCGTCTTCAGTTTGTCCGATCTGTTTTCTCATACTTGTATCTGCCTGTATATTCTTGATATTGTAATAATCCATTACGCCTAGTTTCCCCTCGCGAAAAGCATAAGCGATCGCTTTTGGAATCTCAGCTTCAGCCTCAACCACATGAGCTCTCATTTCCTGAGTGCGTGCGCTCATTTCCTGCTCCTGGGCTACTGCCATGGCTCTGCGAGTTTCTGCGCGGGCCTGAGCAACTTTTAGATCGGCTTCAGCCTGGTCAGTCTGAAGTTTTGCGCCTAGGTTTCTGCCGACATCAACGTCAGCAATATCAATAGAAAGGATTTCAAAAGCTGTTCCGGCATCAAGGCCTCTTTCCAGTACGTTTTTAGATATCTTATCCGGATTTTCTAATACTGCTTTGTAAGTCTCAGCTGAACCGATTGTTGTAACAATACCTTCACCGACACGGGCGATAATGGTTTCTTCTGTGGCGCCGCCGACAAGACGTTCAATATTGGCGCGCACAGTTACCCGGGCCTTTACCCTTACTTCAATACCGTCTTTGGCTACAGCAGAGAGCATGCCGGTCTTAGGAGCGTCAATAACTTTGGGATTTACCGAGGTTTTAACTGCTTCAAGGACATCACGGCCGGCAAGATCAATAGCGCAGGCCTTTTCAAATTTCAGGTTTAAGTTGGCTTTATCAGCAGATATCAGCGCTTTTACAACACGAAGTACATCTCCGCCGGCAAGATAATGCGCCTCCAATGGATCGCTGTCTAGTGACAGCCCGGCTTTGTGTACCATAATGATCGAGGGTACGATCACGAACGGGTCTACTTTTCTAAGACGCATGCCGATCAGGCTGAATAAAGAAATCTTTACGCCCGAGGCAATGGCGGCGACCCATAGCCTTACCGGAATAAAATATATAAAAAAGAAGAAAAATGCAGCAACAAAAATAATAATGATAAATAACGGCATAACTACCTCCTTAAAGTTTAGGGTTAACCTATTTTAGTTACAATGATTTTATTTCCCTGTACATCTTTAACTTTTACTTCTGTATCCTTTTCAATGAACTCATTATCGGCCATAACGTCGTAGTGCTTTGCGTCGATTATAACGGTTCCGCTCGGGCGCAGCATAGTGAGAGCTTTTCCTGTCTTTCCTTTTAAATCTTCCAGCTCAGGCGAGGCCACCTGATAACCCATTTTTTTGTTTTGAGTCATAGATAGGCGAGTTTTCTGCCAGAAAGTTGTTTTAGGCAGAATTTTGAATAGCCCGAAAACCATAAACAGGCTTGCCAATGTCACTATTGCTCCCATGAGGGGGCTTAAGCTGGTAAAGGCAATGTAGCTTGCACTCAGGAGAGAAATAATGCCTAATACACCGGCAAAGCTGAAACCGGGGATGATCACTACCTCTACGAATATTAGACAGAAGCCTAGAAAAAAAAGACATATAATACTCAGTAAAACAGGCATTTTATGAGCTCCTTTGTTGTTCGACGAAAACCTTGTTTCCCTCGATTTTAGCAATGATAACTATTGTACCTTTAGTTATGAATTCACCGAGCGTGGTTACATCCAGGACTTCATTATCAAAAATTGCTTTGCCGCTTGGACGCAGTATCGTTTTCGATGTGCCGACCAAACCCGGGCATATGTTCCGGGGAAGGGGGTCTGTCTGAAATCCCAGGTTTTTTTCTTCACTTGCTTGCAGAATAACACGTTTGAATAAATTTGTCCGCGGCAAAAACTTAAACCCTAAAATGGCCAGAACAAAGGTGATGATAAAAGCCCAGGCTATCGTAAATAAAGCGCTGCTAAACTCAAAAGAGGGAAACGTGAACGGATGCTTTAATAAGGTTAATACTAAGCCGCTTATAATTAACAGACAGCCGGTAAGGCCGATTATCCCGAAACCCGGTATTGCCAGCAATTCAATAAGCAAGAGTATTACTCCAATCACAAAAATAGCCAGATCCAGCCAATTAGCCAGTCCGACCAGATAATGCCCCCAGAAAAATAATACAAGGAACAAAACCCCAAGTGTTCCGCTAACACCCCAACCGGGAATTTTTAATTCAAAAAGAATGCCCAGGAATCCAAGGCTAAGCAGAAGAGAGCTTGTAATTGGATGGGTTAGAAAACGTACAATGTTTTCCGACCAGGTCGGCTCAAGCGTTATTTTTTTTGTGAACACAATTGATTTTAATGCAAGCTGTTCTTTTAAATATGAATAAAATTCTGCTTCTGATTTTACGGTCATACTGGATAAGGCCAGGTTTTTAGCCTCATAAGCCGTAAGGTTTAACAGTTTATCCTTTGCCGAGATAATTTTTTCATTTTTGAATAATTTTTTATTTTCTTTTGATTTTTTTTCCTGCAGTTCCTGAGGGGTAAGTATGAGCAGATTATTATTAAAATCTACCTGGATCAGTTCTATTTCTTTATCTACCATAGCCTCTGCAAGATTAGCAGAATGTTTGCTAGCCTCAGCCGTTGCTTTAAACTTTGCACGCAAAGCGGAAATGATTTTTTCATCAGTTGCCTGTGGTCCTTGATCCACACCCATCATGTGCGGCTCGGCAGAGCCGATGGAAGAGCCTTCGTTCATAACGATTGACTTGCAGGATAGGGCTATCAGAGCACCCGCAGACCAGGCTGAATGAGTGATATAAGCGTATGTGGGGCCAGACGCCAGTTCCTGAACATTGTTGACTATTTCATCAGCAGCATCAACGCGTCCACCGAAAGTATTGATCTTTAAAACCACAGCAGCTGCTTTTTCCTCATTTGCCTGTTTTAAAGCGCGTTTAATAAAAGCAGATAATCCCAGATCAATAGTTCCTTCAACCGGTATAATGAAAATGGATTTTTCTTCTGAAGCAATAGAGTTTGGCTTTTCCCAAAAAAAGAAAAATGCTGCACTAGTTAGGATAATCAAGAGCAGAGCAATCTTTTTCATGCGGTCTCCTTGGTTAGGCTTCGAGCTGGGGGAATCTACGTTCCCCTTTCCCTATCTAAAGACATTCTAGTTGTTGAGTGCTTGGGATTAATTCGATAACAGATTTATGTTCATAATATTCCATAAATCTTATCTCATTATAATATTCCCTTTTTGGTTTCGAATCCTCTTTTTAATATTTTTTGGTGGAGCTGGGGGGAATCGAACGTCGCTTATATCTTCCGCTTGCCCTTGTAAAACAGGGCAGTGCTCAGATAACGCTCCTTAAAGGGCAACCCTCAAGGTTTCCCTTTAATATTTCCCTTCCTTCCGCAAAGAA
>JAZDHG010000080.1:0-6573 GCA_043806135.1 Candidatus Omnitrophota bacterium | reverse complement strand
TTTTATAAAGACAAGAGCAGTGTCGCATCGCTTGTTAAAGGCGATGAAATAAATACAAGCGGCGCTCTTGTTAAAATTATTGATGAGCCCGGGATGTTATCTATATGGGTTTACGCGGATGAACTGATGCCTGAAGATAAGGTGATGTTTGAATCATATTTGTAACAAATGCCCGAAAAAGATTATAAGATAATTGAACATACGGCGGATATTGGCATTGAGGTCAGAGCGGATGATTTAGCGGGTTTATTTGGCAAAGCCGCGGATGCGATGTTTGATATTATTGTTGAGGTAAGTCATAAGTCTAAAAAAACTAATTTAGTGAATGCGAATTGTAAATCAATTAGGATTAAGCTTAAAGCGGAAAATTTAGAAGAGCTTTTTGTTGATTGGCTGAGTGAGTTGCTTTATTTGTATTCGGTAAAAGAGCTGGTGTTTGTGGGTTTTAAGATAAATAAGATTGAGGAAACCAGTATTGAGGCGGTTGCTTTTGGAGAGGGTATAGCCGGATATAAAGTTAAGACGGAGATAAAGGCGGTTACTTATCATGAATTGGAAGTTAAGAGAACCGCTTCCGGATGGCAGGCTAAGGTGATTTTTGATGTGTAGAATAAAGTTAAGGAGGCGAAAGTGAAAAAAATAGTTTTATTTTTAATCGCGGGACTGATTGTTTTTTCATCTTATGCTTTGGCAGAGGATAATGAATCTGTGGAATTGACGGTTTATAATCAGAATTTTGGTTTAGTTAAGGACCAGAGGTTGCTTGATTTTAAAAAAGGGGTTAATGATATCCGTTTTACTGATGTTGCCGCGCTTATTGAACCTACTTCTGTGCATTTTAAATCACTTACTGATCCTAAAGGATGCCTGATAGAGGAGCAGAATTACGAATATGATTTAGTCAATGCTTCAAAACTGCTTGCTAAATATATTGATAAGAAAATAAAAGTAGTTACCAAAGACGACAAAATTTATGAAGGCGTGCTGATGAGTTTTGATGATGAGAATATTGTTATTGCCGAGGATAAAAATTTAAGCATGGTCTGCCGTCAGGATAATGTCAGGGATATTTCTTTCCCTGAGCTTCCCGAAGGCCTGATTACCAAGCCTACTTTGATGTGGCAGATATCCAATGATAAAGCTGGCAGGCAGTTAACTGAAGTCTCATATTTAACTCAAGGCATTAACTGGAACGCGGATTATGTTGTAGTGGTAGATAAAGACGACAAAAAGATTGATTTATCCGGTTGGGTGACTATTGATAATAAAAGCGGAGTTACTTATAAAGATGCTAAGCTTAAGCTTATTGCTGGTGATGTGCACAGGGCAGAAAAGAAGCGTTACCGTATGCCGCAAGAGAATAAGGTTTATGCGATGAAAGAATCTTTAGTTCAGGGATTTGAAGAAAAAGCGTTTTTCGAATACCATATGTATACTTTAGGCAGGCCGACAACTGTTAAAAATAATCAGACAAAACAGATTTCATTACTTAATGCTAATAATGTGCCGGTGAAGAAAATGTTTATTTTTGACCAGCAGGATTATTATGGGTTAAGATGGTATTATTATGATGAATCAAATGAAACTCAACAGCAAAAGATAAAAGTTAAGATAGAGTTGACTAACAGTAAAGAGAATAATCTAGGTATGCCTTTGCCAAAAGGAAATATTAAAGTTTATAAAGAAGATAGTGACGGAAGTTTGCAGTTTATCGGAGAGGATAGCATTGACCATACGCCAAAAGATGAAAAAATCAGGCTTTATCTGGGAGACGCGTTTGATATTGTAGGCGAGCATAAAAGAACAAATTTTAAGACAGGCGATCATTGGGCAGAAGAGAGCTTTGAAATATCTCTGCGTAATCATAAAGAGGAAAATATTGAGGTGGATGTAGTTGAGCATATGTGGCGTTACGCTAATTGGAAAATAATAAATAATTCACATAAATTCACCAAAAAAGACGCTATGTCTATAGAATTTAAAGTGCCTGTCCAAAAAGACGGGGAAACAAAAATAAATTATACGGTAAAGTATTGGTGGTGATTTAAATGGCAGATATCTGGCAGGGGCCGTTAGAAAAAATTGATGATTCGTGCTGGCGAATCCCTAAATCTTATAAACCGGGAATGCGGGTTGACGGGATTATTTACGCGGATGAGAAATTATTAAAAGACATCCGCCATGATAAAGCCGCCGAACAGGTGGCTAATGTGGCGTTTTTGCCGGGAATTGTCAGGGCGTCTATGGCGATGCCTGATATTCATTGGGGGTATGGTTTCCCAATAGGAGGAGTTGCGGCTACTGATATTGAAGAAGGTGGAGTGGTTTCTCCCGGCGGCGTGGGATTCGACATAAATTGCGGGATCAGGTTGATGAGGACTAATTTCCAATATGAAGATATAAAAGACAGGACTAAAGATTTAGTAAATACTTTGTTTTCTTATGTGCCATCCGGAGTTGGTTCAAAGGGTGATATTAAGGTAAGCGTTAAAGAGGAGAAAAAACTTCTTATAGAAGGCGCTAAATGGGCGGTGAAACAGGGGTTTGGTACTGAGGAGGATTTGGAATGTACTGAAGAGAATGGCGCGATAGAAGGCGCTGATCCTGACGCTGTTTCAGACCGGGCTTATGAACGCGGCAAAGCCCAGTCAGGCACGCTTGGCTCAGGCAATCATTTTGTGGAAGTGCAGGTGATTGACCAGCTTTATGACGCTGATTTATGCGATGCCTTCGGGCTTGATTTGGGGCAGGTTATGGTGATGATTCATTCCGGTTCGCGGGGGTTTGGTTATCAGATATGCGATGAATACGCAAAAGGCATGATTCGCTGTTTTCAGAAATATAATATTAATGTGCCGGACAGGCAGCTTGCCTGTGCTCCGGTTAATTCACCGGAGGCAAAGCAGTATCTGGGGGCAATGAGATGCGCGGCAAATTACGCCTGGGCAAATAGGCAGTGCCTTATGCATTTAACCAGAGAAAGTTTTGAAAGAGTATTTGGTATGCCTTGGCAGAAAATGGGGATGTCTTTTATTTATGATGTTGCCCATAACATTGCCAAGATAGAAAAATACACCATAAACGGCAAAGAGAAAAAATTGTGCGTACACAGAAAAGGCGCGACGCGCGCTTTTGGCCCGGGCAATCCTGCTTTACCTGAAAGATACCAAAAGACAGGCCAGCCGGTAATTATTCCCGGAGATATGGGAAGGAATTCTTATTTATTAGTCGGCACTAAAAAAGCGGAAGAAGAGACTTTTGGATCAACCTGTCACGGCGCTGGCCGTGTAAAATCGCGTTCAGCCGCGACGAGATCCGTGGATTACGGCGGGTTGATGAAACAGTTGGAAGCAAAAGGGATTTTTGTCAGGGCTTCGGGAAGAGGCACGATAGTGGAAGAAGCGCCTGAGGCGTATAAAGATGTTAATGATGTAGTAAAAGTAGTGCATGACGCGGGCATTTCCAAACGCGTGTGCAGAATGCGTCCTGTGTGTGTAGTTAAAGGATAACCGACGGAGATAAAACATGTTAGATATGAAATTTATCAGGGAAAATATTGAGGTAGTAAAAAAATCGATTGAAGATCGTAATTCAAAAGTTAATCTGGATGAGTTTATCGCGCTTGATGAAAAGCGGCGCAAGATTTTAAGCGAACTGGAAGATTTAAGGGCGCGGAAAAACATAGCCAATGATGAAATCAGCGTTTTATTAAAACAAAAGCAGGACGCCAAAGAAAAAATATCTTCTATGAAAGATATTTTCCGGAAAATAGATGTTCTGGAAGCGGATTTAAAACAGGTACAGCCGGAGATTGATAAGATAGTTTTAAATATCCCGAATATCCCGCATCCGTCTATTCCCAGAGGAGATCCGTCTAAAAATGAGGTAGTGCGCGAATGGGGAAGCACGTGGAAATTTGATTTTAAGCCGCTTAGCCATGTTGAATTGTGCCAGAATCTTGATATTATTGATTTTAGCCGCGCGGCAAAAATAACCGGCGCTAACTTCATACTTTATAAAGGCTTAGGCGCCAGATTAGAAAGGGCATTGATTAATTTTATGCTTGATTTGCATACCCAAAAGCACGGCTACAAAGAAATATTCCCGCCGTTTCTGGTAAACCGCGCTTCCATGACCGGCACGGGGCAGCTTCCTAAATTAGAAGACGATATGTACCGGCTAAAAGACGACGATTTATTTTTAATTCCCACAGCGGAAGTGCCGGTGACAAATATTCATAGAGATGAAGTGCTAAGCGAAGAGGAGTTGCCGATTTATTACGCCGCTTATTCGGCATGTTTTAGAAGAGAGGCAGGCTCTTACGGCAAAGATACCAAAGGTTTAATGCGCGTGCATCAATTTAACAAAGTAGAGATGGTGAAATTTGTCCGGCCGGAGACTTCTTATGACGAGCTGGAAAAATTATTAAAAGACGCTGAAGATGTCTTGCAGCTTTTAGGCCTGCGATACAGGGTTAAAGTTTTAGCCACTCAGGACTTAAGTTTTTCAGCGGCAAAATGCTACGATATAGAAGCCTACGCCCCCGGAATAGACAAATGGCTGGAAGTTTCCAGCTGCAGCAATTTTGAAAGTTTCCAGGCGCGCAGGGCGAATATTAAATACAGGCGGACGACAGAAGACGGACGACGAACGACCGAACACGTCCATACATTAAACGGTTCAGGAGTGGCATTACCGCGCACAGTAATAGCAATAATTGAAAATTACCAACAAAAAGACGGCACAATCATAATTCCGGAGGTTTTAAGGCCATATGTGGAAAACAAAGAAAGAATCGCCTGAAGAAATTGATTATCAGCAGGGCCAGGGCGCGGGGCAGGAAAACAAAGTCGGCGCTAAAATAGACCAGATGAACGCCGAGATAAAAACAAAAATGTCAAATTTTTCAATTTGGCTTTTTGGAGTGACTAAATTTATCTTCGGAATTTTTCTTTTGCCGTTTGTTTATTCGGTTACTGTTTCATTTTTGAATGAATTTGGCGCGGTAGGCCAGTTAAACCGCGATTATTTCTGGGCGGGGTTAATCAGTTTATTAGTGATTTATTTCTTTATCTGGGAGCCGGTTAAAATTTATAACATGGGGCATAAGATATTAGAATTTATGTTTAGTTATGTCCAGCCTTTGGTGAAAACAGCCCCATACCTCTTGCCGATTTACACAATAGTGCTGTGCATAGCTTACGCTATTATCTCGCGGGTAAATGAATCGCCGGACATACTGAATTATTTTATGTTTTTATTTTCATTCACCATGGGCCTGCATCTAATATTCAGCGCCAAGACAATCCGCGGTAAAAAGAAGGATTTCTTAAAAGGAAATTACATATTCGGATTTTCTTTCGTATATATACTTAACATACTCGTGCTGGGATTTATCCTAAATATCATTTTCCCGAATTTCTCCTTTGTTAACTTATGTAACCAGACTTACCAGACAGCCAAAGGACTATTTTCCGCGGCATTCAATCAATTATTCCTCTCGCCGATGAAATAACCATGTTTGCCCCGCCTTGGCCCTTTAATTGACAACACTATCCTTTAATGGTAATATATAAAGTCATGACGCTGGTGGGGTGGCTGAGCGGTTGAAAGCGGCAGTCTTGAAAACTGTTGTGGGGGTAACTCCACCCAGGGTTCGAATCCCTGCCCCACCGCCATTGTTGACGCTCAGGCGAACCTTGGTAGGCAAAAATAAGACAGGGTCGCCATGAGCTGAAATGAGGAAACATGAGCAAAGAGATAATTACAACGAAGATAGCGATTTTCCGGAAACGAGAGATCCGAAAGACCATCCATAACAATGAATGGTAGTTTGTTGTCGTTGATGTGGTGGCTGCTTTGACAGGCTCTGTACAGCCTAATGGTTACATCAAGGATATGCGTAGACGCGATCCGGAGTTGAGTAAAGGGTGGGGGCAAATTGCCACCCCCCTTTCAGTAAAGACCCCCGGGGGTATCCAGAAGCTCAATTGCGCTAATACAGAAGGCATCTTTCGTATTATCCAGTCTATCCCATCCCCGAAGGCCGAGCCGTTTAAGCGGTGGTTAGCTCGGGTCGGCTATGAGCGAATTCAAGAAATTGAGAATCCAGAGCTTGCCACAAAAAGAACAAGGGCGTTATATAAGGCGAAAGGGTATAGCGATGAATGGATTGAAAAACTAATGCGCGGAATCGCTATCCGTGAGAAATTAACCGATCAATGGCAAAAGCGCGGCATTAAGGAGCAAAAGGAATACGAAATATTAACTGCTGAAATATCAAAAGCGACATTTGGGATGACCCCATCGGCTTATAAGAAACACAAGGGGATCAATCGTGAAAATTTGCGTGATCATATGACCGATCTGGAGCTTATCTTTTCCATGCTTGGTGAGGCATCAACGAAAGAGATAACTGTCAATAAAGAGAACTATTTAACCCAAATTGTGCATTAGAGAATGGCGAATATGGCTAATCTTTTGGGCTATAAGCAGTTCCAAAAATACTCACCGTACTGTTTAAGTACGCTTCGTATTTTTGTAACTCTTCTATCTCCAAAATCTTCGCCATCT
>JAZDHG010000079.1:0-2369 GCA_043806135.1 Candidatus Omnitrophota bacterium | reverse complement strand
CCACCCTCTTCTATCCTAACATAAGTATATTTCCCATTAGGATTGGAACTGTAATCATTATACGCGTTATTTGATAATATGTCACTAATGACTCCTGCTAAATCTCCCCTATTTTTCACACCAGCTCCTATGTAATCAGCCACTCCAGGTGCATACGGCAAATCCCCTTTTACATCAACAACAAGCACATCTTCTTTCTTCAAGCCTCTTGCATCAATCCATGCTTCAAGTTCTTCGCGGCTCACTTGTGGTGAAATCAATATTACTTTATCAGTAGTAATGTTTGCATTCATTAAAACTCCGGCTCCGGCACTATGTGTAATAGTAAAACTTATATCGTCTCCAACTCCTTTAGCAATTTCCTGCACCAGTTTATGCAGAGTATTTCCGTCATCACTTACACCTGAAAGCGCAATCCCTTTCACTCCAAGTTTAACATATTCCTCATATTTAATCGCAGCAGATTTTTGAGCCGGCCCCCATCTCTTTTTTGCATAAGTTAGTATAGTAGCAAAATCTATCCCTGTTACTAAAGCAGAATCGGGGCTTTGATTTAAATAATTTAGATACTGGTCAATATTAACCGTATTTGAATCTTTATCATAATCAACTCTCGTCTCAGGTGTATTTGAAGCAAACCCCTCTAATATTTGCCCTGTGATATTCTGGCCCATAGGAGAAAATGCTTTTGTGGCTTTATCTAACATCGGGCCTTTCAGCAAATCACCCGGTTTAGCTTGTTTGATTTTATCACCTGCTTCAGAAATAAAACTTTCTATTCCATTTTTAGCCGTATCAAGCCAGGAATTTTTTGCATCATTTACTTTTTTACCGGCCTCTTTAAAAAATTCCATGCCCTGATTATTTACTTCATATACTTTCTCGGCGCCTTTTTTAATTGTGTCTATCTTTTCCTTAATATTATTTTTAACATCATCTACTGTTGCCTTAAAAGCATCTTTAACCCCATCCGTCCAGGAGCTGTCTTTATCATCCAGTACTGAACCAGCCGCGGAATTAACAGCAGCATTAGCCAGCTTACGCACCTGTGAATTCCACTCGTTAGTGCCGGCTGTCTCATTAAGCCCCTGCGCAGCTGCTGATTTGACAACACTTTCCACGACAGATTTCCCATCAATTACAGCATTAGCTCCGCCTGTTAAAGCAGAAGCTATTACATTGGTATAGGGATTACTGCCTCCTGATGCAACAAGAGCTTCCTGTATTGCATATGCGGTGATTTTCTTTTTAGCGGTGTCTGATGTTAATTGCTTTATCGTGTCCTTAGAAACTTGCTTTACTGTTTCTTTTACAGTCTCCTGCGCTGCTTGCTTTTGAGCAGTTACCTGTACCGCGTCTGCAGCAGTTCCCTGAGCCGCTGTTTCTGCAGCTTGAGTTGTTTTTGCTGCTTTAGCCGCAGATGCTTTATTGGCCGCATAAGAAGCCACCCCGGCGGTAACTCCGGCAATAATTGCTGCCTTTAAAGCATCCTTTGTCTTCATGCCGCTTGCAGAGCCTATTGCAAAGGTTGAGGTAAAAGCTCCAATGCCGTCTGCTATCGCTGCCCCCATTATTTCACCAAATACAGAAGAAAACATGGGAGACAGAGTTCCTGCCGTAGCAAAAGCAAGCGCAACAGCAGCGATCGACATTATTACCTTGCCAAATGATGAGCTGGCAAAGGACTTTAATTTATCGCTCATTTTACTGCGCCATTTTTTAAATTTCTTGCCCCAGCCGCTGCCGCGGATTTGCTGTGTATCAGTTATGTTTAACTGCTTGGCATTTTCTATATTCTCTTGAGTCAGCACATATCCGCTGAACATTTCCTTTAATCCGGATAAAGACATCTGCACTTTTTTACCATCGCTTATGATCGTTGCCTTATCCCCATAAACACTTTTTAACACTACCCAGTGTCCCTGTTTTAAATGAATAATAACCGGCTTTGTTCGCGATGCAAAGAATGCGTCTGTGTCCACCTGATATGCGTTAAGATCTATACCGTAGCTTGAGGCTGTTTTTTGGATAGCGGCCATAGAAGACTGGATCTTACCGTCTTTTATCCAAACCTCTCCTTGCATCAAAATATCATTGTAGATAATATCTGCAGCCAGATTTTCTAGATCTATATCCCCTCTTTTTTGCGTTGGAATACCTAAAACATCAGCCAGTGCAAATGCCGCACAGTTAACCAGTTCAACGGTTTTACCCCCTGCCCAGTCAAGTGCCATATCCACGTAGGCATAGACAATTTCGCTGAGCGTGTAGCCTGATTCCAGCAGCAGAATAGCGGTATTAACACCAATCTTGCCCTCACTCTGCAGCCTTTTTAACTCATCTGAGCATGAGAGCTTATCCGGGTTAAT
>JAZDHG010000078.1:0-4628 GCA_043806135.1 Candidatus Omnitrophota bacterium | reverse complement strand
CGATATGCCATAATAAAACCTCCTCTTTCTATATATTTATTATAGCATATCCGACGATAAACGGTATTTATTTTAATGATTTTACTATAAATTTATTTATGAGAAATATCAATAATTATGACACAGTCTGATTGCGAGAAGGACGAAGCCCGACGAAGCAATCTTAAAAACAGGATTGCTTAACTCACTCCGTTCACTCGCAATGACACTATGTAATTAGACTTTTAGACAATGTCATCGGATATTTTCTAAACAAGCAAAGAATTAACAAAATCCCAATTTATCAAATTCTTTATATACACATCAAGATACTCGCCTCTTTTATTCTGATAATCCAAATAATAAGCATGCTCCCAGACATCTATAGTCAACAACGGCTTTAACCCATGAGCAATTGGAGTATCCGCGTTTGAAGTTTTCATAATTTCTAATTTCCCCTCTTTAAGCACCAGCCAAACCCAGCCACTGCCAAATTGGCTCAATCCCGCGTTCTTAAATTCTGTAACAAATTTATCATAACCGCCCAAATCAGCTTTTAGCTTATCCGCTATTGCTCCAGAAACAATCCCGCCGCCTGCGGGTTTCATGCATTTCCAATAAAAATCATGATTCCACACCTGCGCGGCATTATTAAATACCGTCGATTTTAAAACATCCTTCGCCGTTTGCTTAATAATACTTTCAAGAACCTCTTGCGCCAACGGAGTTTCTTTAATTAAACTATTTAATTTTTCAACATATCCAGCGTGATGTTTACCATAATGAAAATCAATAGTTTTTTCGCTCAAATAAGGAACCAACGCATTATCCGAATAAGGTAATTTTTGTAATTCCATAAGCATATTTCCTCCCCTCCAAACTTAAACATTATCAAAAACATCCCATTATTATTTTTTTTATTTCTTTCCTCTTCCTTTGAGGACAAGACTATAATCCTGCCAGGGTATTTAGTTAGGATATCTTTATTCAACTTTTATTTCTTCTAAAAATTATTTTATAAATCTCCATCGCCCATAAAGGAAAAGAAGAAATGGCTAAAACTAAAAACCAGTCAAATGCCCCAAGCATCTCAGTCTTAAAAATCTTGCGGGCAAACGGCAAATACACTACTGCCACCTGTAGAAGGAAAGAAACAAACGCGGCAGCAATCAGCTTTTTATTGCTGAATATCCCCAGCTTAAAAAGAGACACAGTCATACTGCGGCAATTAAAGGAATGAAACAACTGTGAACACGCCAACACAATAAACGCCGCGGTCCTGGCACGCGCGATGCCTTCTTTTTCAACAAATAAAACAAAACAGAATGCCAGCAAACTGCAGAACGCGATAAAAGCGCCCTGAGTCAGCATTAAAAACCCTCTTTGCTTAGTAACTACCGGCTCATTAGGCCTGCGCGGCGGCCTCTGCATAATATTGGGTTCAACAGGGTCTACCCCTAAAGCCAAAGCAGGCAGGCCATCAGTTACAAGGTTAACCCAGAGAATATGAATCGGCAATAACGGCGCCGGTAAGCCAATGAGAGAAGATACAAACATAACCAATATTTCACCCGCGTTGCAGGACAAAAGATAATGCACAAACTTTTTGATATTATCGTAAATACCTCTTCCTTCTTCTACTGCCGCGACAATTGAAGCGAAATTATCGTCGGTAACAACCATATCCGAAACTTCTTTGGTAACATCTGTGCCGGTAATTCCCATAGCAACGCCAATATCCGCTTCTTTAACTGCAGGGGCGTCATTCACTCCATCGCCGGTCATCGCGACAATGTAACCTTTTTTACGCCAAGCCCTCACAATTCTTAGTTTATGTTCAGGAGATACGCGCGCGTAAACCGGAATATTTTCTATCTTATCTAAAAGCGCCTCCTCGCTGATTCCGTCTAATTCTTCCCCGCTAAAGGCAAGAGAACTCTCTTTAAAAAATCCAAGTTCTTTAGCAATCGCGACAGCGGTATTTTTATGATCACCGGTAATCATTACTGTCTTTATGCCGGCTTGTTTACATTTTGCGACTGCCTCTTTTGCCTCCGGCCTTGGAGGGTCAATCATAGCGATTAAACCCAAAAACGTAAGCTGTTTTTCAGCCGAATCAACTTCATAGCGCGAAGAACTTGCCTCTAAATTTCGATAGGCAAACGCTAAAACGCGCATTGCCGAGTCAGCAAACCCGCTGTTTATCTTAGCTAAATTTTCCTTATCTTCTCCGGTAATGCGCCTTACTGCTCCATTCTCTTCAATATAATCGCAATCCTTCAAAAGCATGTCAGGCGCGCCCTTAACAAACGCCAGCACCCGCTCCTTATCTTTACGTACAATAGTCATTTTTTTGCGTTCAGAATCAAAAGGAATTTCATCCACAAAAACAAACTCTTTCTCTTGAGCTTCTTTCCAAATATCAGCCTTTGCCGCCGCTGTCAAAAGCGCGGCTTCCGTGGGATCGCCAATTATTTTATATCCCGCTTCCCCCTTTACTAATTCAGCGCCATTACAAAGGACAGCCGCCTGTAATACTTTTTGTAATCGCGGATATTGATTAAAGTTAACCTGTTTTTCATCCAAGAAAAAATCCCCTTTTGGTTCATAGCCAACTCCGGTTAGCTTAAACACCTGACTGCCAGCGAAAACCGCCTGCACGGTCATTTCATTCTTAGTTAATGTCCCGGTCTTATCCGAACAAATCACTGTAGCGCATCCCAAAGTCTCAACCGACGGAAGCTTTCTGATAAGCGCGTGGCGCTTGACCATGCGCTGAACGCCCATTGCCAAAGCTATTGTAACTACCGCAGGCAGCCCTTCAGGAATCGCGGCAACCGCGAGGCTCACCGAGGTTAAAAAGACATCAATTATTTTACCACCGCGCAGCCACCCCAATAAAAAAACCAGCCCTACCAAAATAAAACATAAATACACTATCCACTTGCCAAATTCCTCTAACTTCTTCTGCAAAGGCGTAGATTCATGGCCTATATCCTGAATCATCCCGGCAATTTTTCCCAATTCAGTGCTCATACCTGTATCTACAACAATTGCCTTTGCTTTTCCCGAAGTAATATAAGTCCCCATATACGCCATATTCGCCCTCTCAGCCAAGGGGACATCTTTTTCTTCTAAAGCAATAGTAGTTTTTAAAACAGGCGTTGACTCGCCAGTAAGGCTTGCCTCCTGAACCCCAAAGTTAGAAGTAAGCCAGACAAGGCGGCAATCAGCAGGAATATGGTCGCCGGATTCCAATTCAATTAAATCTCCCGGCACAAGCCCGGATGAAGGGATAATACTATGCTGTCCGTTTCTGATAACTTTCGTATTCGGAGAAGATAATTTCTTTAAAGCCGACAGTGATTTTTCCGCGCGGTATTCCTGAATAAAACCTAATATGGCATTTAAGATAACAATAGCAATAATAGCTAAAGCATCCACCCATTCCTGAAGAAATCCGGAAACCACACTCGCGCCAAACAAAATCCAAACAATAAAATCCTGAAATTGCTCAAGAAATATCCCAAAAGGCGAACGCCCTTTTTTCTCCTTAAGCTGATTAAGCCCATACTGCTTCTGCCTTCGCGTAACCTCAATATCAGTAAGCCCGCCAACAAGGTTAGTATCCAGCCCCTCTACCGCTTCCTGAACAGACAAACTCCAAAACTTTTTATTTTCTCTCATTTTATAAATACTCCATAGTTTTCTATCCTCATTATTTCAATTCCTCAACAACTCCTTTAAATTCTTCAAGCGGTTCGCCTTCCAGCTTCTTTAGCGATTTCCAGTTATACTTAGCAGGGATATCGCTATCATGATACAATTCATCACGCTCATCAGACATTTTAAGAAACAGCAGATACGTCAACTGCTCAACGTAATCGCCGTAACTCACACCGTCATCACGCAACACATCGCAGTAATTCCATACCTTTTGGACTATCTCATTTTCGCTCATACATTATCCCTCATCTTTTCCTTCAATAACCCCACAGATACATTATCATAATTCCGCTCTTCACTGTCCCCGTTCTTCGTGTTCCACGGACAAAATCTATAGCATGCCCCCTTGTTTTTTATTTGTTTTATGCTTGCTTTTTATTTTTACTCGTAATCTTTTTTATATTTTCTGCTAATGGCAGGCTTTCCGGCATTGTCCCTCCCAATTCTTTGATTGTTTGACGGACTTTTTTGCCAACTTCAAAATGAGCCTAATTAGCTTTATCCTTACCCCTTATATTTTCCCGACGCAACTTATCTTCCGTTTGAGTCGCGCGGAATAAATTTGCCGCCAACTCCGTGCTACCCATATAATCAAGAACTTTCTGCCCTTTTTTAAGGCCTTTGCGCCTATGGATATCGGCCTGGACCAACCCGCCATAAAGCCCCTTATAACCATGATCCTAAAATATAGCATAATCAAGCGGCCTAATAACGCCTGCCTCTTTAGCCGCTGAAGCCAAGTATTTGTTATGCTCTTTCATCTGTTGACGAAGAAATAATCGTTTTTCTTCATCATTTCCAAACTTGCCGAATTCATCGGATAACTCTTGCCTGCGGGTCTGCACAGCAAAATAAGTCTGGCCCAAAGCAACGATTTCTTTGGCGGGATCGGCATTTTGAACGATAAGATAACAAGCATAGCG
>JAZDHG010000077.1:0-2358 GCA_043806135.1 Candidatus Omnitrophota bacterium | reverse complement strand
TGTTAGTGAAAATCTTTCTTCCACAGGAAACTTTTTTGAAAGTTGGAAAATTTCCATTGCTGTGCTAAATCCTAACTTATATACATCTAATTCTCTAACACTATTTATCCTTTTCATATCGCATCCTTCATCTTTTGCTTTGCTCTTAACGCATTTTTTGTTTTCTTCGTCTCTCGTCCTGTCGTCCTTCATCCCTCAATCTTTTCGCGTCCTTCGTCCCAGCCTCGCCGCTTTCTGGCGAGCGCTCGTCCTTCATCCTTCGGTTTTTATTCAACCGTAACTGACTTTGCCAAATTCTTCGGTTTATCTATACCGCAGCCGCGTTTGACAGCCGTGTAATATGCCAGCATCTGAAGCGGCACCGCAACCAGAAGAGGTGAAAATATCTCCTGCACCTCCGGTATATAAATAACATCATCGGCGAATTGCTTGATATTCTCATCCCCTCTTGTGGCGATAGCAATAACCTTTCCTTTACGCGCCTTTATTTCCTGGATGTTGGAAATCATTTTATCGTATGTCGAGCTTTTCGGAGCGATGCAGACACAGACCATATTTTCATCGACCAATGCGATAGGACCGTGTTTCATTTCCCCTGCAGGATAAGCTGATGCGTGAATATACGCTATTTCCTTTAATTTTAACGCTCCCTCTAAAGCACTGGGATAATTAATGCCCCTGCCCAGATAATAGAAGTTTTTGTAATTATAATATTTATTCGCGCATGATACGATCTGCTGTTCTACCTCAAAGACCTTTTTCATTAACGAAGGAATAAATGTCAGTTCTTTGATAAGGTTATCTTTTAAATCTTTTTTGATTATCTTCTTTAATACTCCTAAAAAGATCGCCACAAGATACAAAGAAAATAATTGCGCGGTATACGCCTTAGTGGAAGCAACGCCTATTTCAGGCCCGGCATGGATATAAAACACCGCATCTGATTCACGGGCAATACTTGAGCCGACTACATTGCACAGTGAAAAAGTACTCAACCCTTTCTGTTTTGCCTTCTTTAGAGCGATAAGAGTATCTGCTGTCTCACCGGATTGAGTAATGGAAATTACCAGACTGAAAGGATCGGCTATAAAATGCTTATAGCGGAATTCACTTGATATTTCCACATCAGCATGAATATTTGTAAAATACTCAAGGATCAGCTCTCCGATCATGCCGGCGTGATAAGATGTCCCGCAAGCCTGTATAATAGTCTGATGCGATTTTAAGATCTTTTTTTTGATTTTCGAAAGCTCATCAATTTTTAAACTAAAATTCTTAAAATCAAGCTTTTCAGACAGAATTTTTTTAACCATTTGAGGCTGCTCATGTATCTCCTTGAGCATAAAATGCTCATAGCCGTTTTTTTGAGCCGCCGTAACATCCCAGTCAATACTGGAAATATTGCAATCCACATTGCTGCCGTTTAAATTGGTGATCTTAAAGCCGTCATTATTAATAACCGCCACCTGATAGTCATCAAGGAATATCACCTTTCGAGTATAAGGTATAATTGCCGGAGCATCTGAAGCAATAAAGGTTTCTTTATCACCGATACCCACGATCAATGGACTGCCGTTTCTGGCAGCAACCAGTTTGCCGGGTTCTTTCTTGCAGATAACTGCTATGGCATAAGTGCCTTTTAAATCCATCAGGGTGCATAGAATAGCCTGTTCCAGAGTTTGCGCCCCTTTTTTCATATAATCCTCTATCAGGTGCGCAATAACCTCGGAATCAGTTTCGGAGCGGAATATGTGGCCGCTTTTTTTGAGCTTGGCTTTAAGCTTTAAATAATTCTCGATTATCCCATTGTGAACAACAGCAATATTGTCATCACAATCAGTATGCGGATGCGCATTTGCCCGTGTCGGCTCACCATGAGTGGCCCAGCGCGTATGGCCAATGCCTATTCTCCCCTTTACGGGATATTGCGCTATTGCATTAGCAAGGTTTTTGAGATCACCTGTTTCTCTTGAAAGGTACATATCCTCTCCGTCAAGAGTGACTATACCCGCAGAATCATAACCTCGGTATTCCAGCCGCCCCAGGCTTTCAAGTAAAACCTTGCTTACATTTCTATTTCCGATATAACCTACTATGCCGCACATGTATTCACCTTTGGTGAAAGTTACAAGTTATCTCCTTCGTCGATAACAAGTAAAAAGTTAAAAGGTAAAAGTAAAAAGTAAATGATAGTTATAAATTACGAGTTATAAGTTATCACTACTGTCCAACTGTTGAGCAAGCTTTTTTACATAACATCGAGATTAACAATATGTTACAACAAAAAAATAGTGTCATCGATTTGAAATCCATTTTATACTATGGTCATTCTTTTTTCAACTCTCAAAAAGGAGTGGC
>JAZDHG010000076.1:0-13274 GCA_043806135.1 Candidatus Omnitrophota bacterium | reverse complement strand
TCCGCCAAGAAGAGGCACAGGGTTTTTGTGGATCTTCTTTCGGTTAGGCACATCTACAATTTTTAGAAGCAGCGCCATTTTTTTGAACAAAAACGCACTGATATAGGTAAAAAAAAGTGCCGTAAAAAACGCCGTAAATGTTTTCATGAAATTATTCCTTTAAAAACAGCTACTAAAGGTTACTCCTCATGGCTACTATTGGCTACTATTGGTTACTAAAAATTCTAAAATCATATTCATGGCAACCTTTAATAACCTCTGGTAACTTTTTGTAACTCTTAGTAACCTGCCTTAGTGTCAGCCGATTTCTTTTAAAACTCTAACCGCCTTAAAGCCTTCCGCGTATTTAACCCTAGCCTGAAATCCGCGGAAATTAGCACATGATTTAGCCACTTCTAAAATTGATAAGTTCTCCACACGTGTCCTGTTGACCTGTGATGCATGGATCTTGAGTAACTCCAGCTTATCATCAATCACTGCTCCAATATCAACAAATGTCTCCGGATCAAAACTATTTGTTGTCGGCACCTCATAGTAAAGCACCTCTTTTATATAGCGCGTTGCAGAAAGGCAGGCCTTGGCAACTGCCCTGTGGTCCTGATGGACATCATGCAGGTAGTTTATAAATACAGTCTGCGGATGCACTTCATTGATAACATTTTCCACAACTGTAATAAGCGCCCTGGCATCAGACGCATATGTGTCCTTAAAATTACCCCAGAATAATTTCTCCGTACCCATTTTTTTAGCTGACTGCTCCTGTTCTTTTTTTCTGACCTCAGCATTTCCTCCAACCTCACCGCAGGTAAGCACCAGTAAAAAAACCTTGTGTCCTGCTTTTGCATACTTGATCAGACTTCCTCCACAGCCGATTTCAATATCATCAGGATGCGCGCCGATCGCTAAAATATTCATGATTCATCCTCCTTACACAAATATCACTAATCTTACACGAATACGCACGAATATATAAAACTAATATTTTGAATTCGCACCAATACGCGAACATTCATCCTTGACCATTCATCTGTTTTTTATTCGTGTAAATTCGTGTGTAATCTGTGTTAATTCGTGTATCAGTCTTCCATATCAAAACTTACTTCTTTGATTATCTTCTCATCTATTATTGACGCGCCTTTGCCGAACCCGGCAAAAAGAGCCAGATCACACAGATGATTTATTCTCCTGGGAATCCCGCCGCACTTTTTGTATATTGTTTTTATCGTTTCTGTTGCGAATACGGACGAACTCCTTCCGGCGACATTGATCCGGTGTTTTATATACGCATCGGTTTCTTCCTCGTTCAGAGGTCCCAGATGGAATTTCACAGCAATCCTTTGTGAGAACTGCTTATTGGAATCAATTATTTCCTTTAATTCCGGCTGCCCGAGGATTAAAAGCGTAAGCAGGAATTTATCTTCATGTTGAAAATTAAGCAAAAGCCGCAGTTCCTCCCACACCCTGCGGTCTGTAATAACATGCGCCTCATCAATAACCACTACGGTTTTTTTACCGTCGCGCATATTATTTTCAAGTATCTCGTTCAATCTTTCAAGGATTACATTGACAAGCACATCCTGTTTACTTTGCGGCAGATCGCGTGCTCCCAGATTATACGCAATATGCATTAGTAATTCAGAATAGTTTAAAAACGGATTGGCAATAAAAGCGGTTTTATAGATATCCCTATCAAGTTCTTTGAACAAGGTTCTCCCGAGAAGCGTCTTGCCGCAGCCGAAAACACCGGTGATCAACCCTGCTCCCTTTCCTTCACTGACGACATAAAGCAAGCGTGATAGGCCTTCTTCATGCTGTTGGGAATGATACAGAAAATGCGGATTAGGCGTATTTTCAAACGGTTTTTCCTTGAACCCCCAATGCTCCTCGTACATAGATCCTTCTATCCTTGACTTTAAACAATATTGGTTACTAGCGGTTACTAGTGGTTACTAATTGTTACTATAGGTTACTCGCAAAAATAAGATTTTAATTCTTCAATTACCTTTAGTAACCCTTTGTCGTTATTAGTAACTTTTTAGTAACCTGTTACTGTTTTTTTCCGTCCCTGATAATCCCTAAACTCTTTGTTCCGGCATTGAATAACAGGTCCAAAACCGACATACAAGGCTCAAAACCATGCCTTTCTGTCATAAACTGCTGTTTATAATCAGGATGCGTGAACTCCTGATACCTAAGCTCTATAGCATCCTTAACAAACAGTTCTCCATTTAGATAATCCTTACCGCCTGCTCCTGATAAATAGACCTCAGCCTTAAGTTTTTTACAGACCTCTAATATCCTTTCGGTACTTTTTTTGGTAGTGCCGATCTCTGATTCAAGACAAACTTTAGTATCTATTTTTAATACATTCAGTAAGTATTTTATTATATGTATATTAATATCAACAAGCCTTTCCCATTTTTTCTCATAAACAGTTTTAAAAAAAGGAAAATACTCATTAAAATATACCGCTGTTCCATACCAGCTCTGCAAACTTTTACTGTGCTGATTGGCCCAATCCAGGTCATTGTCGATAAGCACATCACACAGCCTTTGATCTAGTGAACCTTTTGTCTTAACAGGAACAGTAAGCCATATCCAGCTGTCTTTTGTGCGGATCCTGTTGCGGTTTTGATATTCCCTCTTTTTATATTGTACCGTATCCAAAAATACAAAGCAATCACTTTTATCTATCTTATCGAAATACCCAAGCCACGGTATGTATTGAGGTTGATGCGCGGAAACAATCATACACTAATCTCCACTAATTACACACGAATTAAGACACGAATAAACACAAATTGCACACAAATCCTCACCAATCATTCGTGATAATTCGTATTTGATTCGTGTAAATTCGTGTTTTCAATTGACACGGCGTTTAATTTCTATTCTTTCAGCGCCAAAATTCACTAAATACCCCAACTTATATCCAGAACTTTTAAGATAATAAAATAGCTGTTGCTCATATACTTTAGACAACATTAAAACTGATTTGATCTCAATAATAACCTTATCCTCAACAATAAAATCAGGGATATAAACACCTACTATCTTACCATCATATTTTAACTGAATTTTATTCTGTTCTTTAAATAGTATCTTTTGTGTATCAAATTCTAGACTTACGGCTTTTTGATAAACACTTTCTTTATGTCCTGGTCCCAAAGCATTATATACTTTATAAAAGCACCCTACTATTTTATACGACAAGGCCTTATAGACAATTTTATTTCCCTTGCCTTCTCTCATATTCCTGCCTCTTAATTTGTGTACATTCGTGAATTGATTCGTGTCTATTCGTGCCTAATCAATTCGTGTTAATTCGTGTGCAATTTGTGTTTATTCGTGTCTTACGAAGATCGGATTAGTGATAACATGCAGATCCTTGCCGGTGATTTCCAATCGATAGTATGCATTCTTCGCGAAGTCTCTGTCTATATATCTTATATCTATAGGCGCATTCTGCTTAAAAATCTTAAATATTTCTTTGTTTTTAATTAGTTTTATCTCAAGTGTTTGGCCTGCGCTGTCCTTAAAATCACAACTCATCTCTATTAAAGGCACATCGCCCTTAAGCATAAGTGTTTGTCCCATGGTTTTTACTTCCTCGCCATTCGCGTCAGCGGCTGCGAATTTATTAAGCACAAATCCTGGTGAGGCTTTTCCTCTTATTACATAAAGCCTGCCCTCTCTGATTGACTTGAGTACATTTTCCCGATCAAGTTTATTTACCAGAACAATATTACGCAAAATTCCTAATTCCTTTTTAATCTCTCCATAATAATCATATGCCAGCCCGCCAATTGCCCAAACAGGATATTTGCGTTCACCCTGCATATATTCACTAAGCACTGTATCCCATATTCCGCCCGGTTTTCCGACTTCTTTGTACCCTTCCGGAAAAACACAAAAACCGCTGTAATCATGTGTTGTTAAAAGATCCTGGCTATGCTGCTCAGTTACCACCGACACATGTTCTGTCTTTAAATTATACTTTGCCTCAGGATGAGACCAAAAACTCATGCCTTGGCGCTCGTTAACATAATCGATCATGGCCTGATACGGCAATGCTCCCTGATCACCATGATATTGATCAAAAAGCGGTTTTTTAAAAGGCAGATTATTAATCGCGAACAAAATCCCTAAAACTAAAATCCCGGCTCCTAAAAAACGCATTTCCTTTTTAATAAGAACAATACCCCAGGCTATAACCAGAAAAGGCCACAAAAGCAATATATCCCAAAGATCAAACCGGTTATATGCGGTAACCCTGTTGTTAACTGTAGGCAGATTTTTAAACTGCCTGGCAGTATTAAACCCGAAAACCAGCATATGCTTATGCGCATCATGCAAAGCCATATTCATTTTAAAAAGGCTTCCGCTCCAGTAATAAAAAGGAGTAGTTTCAACTCCCGGGATAAGTACTATATCCGGATTTTCAACCTGAAGCTTTTCAATATCACCCAGATATTTTTTTATACCATAAACATCTACAGAATTATTAATAACTGCTTTTTTTACAATATTACGCAGCGGCCAAATGCCGTATTCCCAGCGCATTATATCGCGGTCTGTGAATATTACCGCCTTTATCCCGGATTTTTTGGCAGCAGCCACGATCTCGGAAAGACCCAGCCTTCCATCACTTACTCTTGAGCTTACCTGGATAAGCGTCGGGACATGTATCAGCTCTTCTTCCGCCTTAGCGTATTGCGATAGCACAAACAAGCCGCAGAAAAAAAATGCAAACATTAAACTATATATATTTTTCTTATTCATAATTATGGTTCCCTCAATACGCGTTATGTTCTTCCCATCAGTCAACAAGCTTTTTGTACTATTGTAATTTGGTGTTGACAGTATTTGGATGAGAATAATTATTTTTGCGGATTCAAAGGCTGCTGATACATGGATGTGTAAAAGCAGACTTTGCCCTCGCAGACAGATATGGATGTCTGTCGAGAATGAGTAAAAATAGTTTTCTCAGCCATTAACTGATAACATCTTTCATTGTAAACATATCTCCCAAATAATACAGTTACAATAATACATGTAACTCATAACTAATAATCAATAACTTGATTTCTGTCAAACTATTTCAAAATAGCAAGTATCTTCTGCCTTTTATCCACTGTCTTTGCGTTAAGCGAAAAAACGCAGTCAAATAACTTCTCTTTAAAACTTCCCGGCCCTCCTGATGTTTCTGCTGCACACTCTGCGGCAATTTCATAACAGCATAGGCCCGCGCTTATCCCAACTGCGAGATCGTCGCTGATAGCGGCAAAAGTGCCGATAACCGAAGCTGCCATACACCCTGTACCAACGATATGAGCCATCATCTCATGGCCATTTTTAATTTTAAAAACTCTTTGTTTATCAGCCACTATATCGGTTTGCCCGGTAATTACAACAACGCAATTTCTCTGTTTCGCCAACTGTCTGGCTATTTCCGTAAGATCTGCGTCAACATCGGTACTGTCAACGCCTTTTGTCACTATATCAATACCGGCAACGCGGGCTACCTCTGAGGCATTGCCTTTAATAACATCTATTCTCCCGGCATCAAGAAGTTCAAACACTTTCTTATCGCGAAACCCGGTTGACCCGGCGCCGCAAACATCCAGTATAACAGGTATATTTTTTTTATTCGCGCTTTTTACGGCAAGCTTCATGGCTTCGATAAGATCCGAGGTCAAAGTCCCGATATTAAGCACAAGCGCCGCGGCCAGCGACGTCATCTGGGCAACCTCTTCAGGCGCATGGGCCATAACAGGAGAAGCGCCGAACACCTTGACTATATTGGCGCAGTCATAGATTGTGACCCAATTTGTTAAATGATGTACAAGCGGTTTTTGCTTTCGAACTTTTTCTAAAAATAAGGATGCCTTCATTATTCTTCTTTCTTTTTATTCCGCATTTTACAATTTAATATTTTCCTTAAAAAAATTACTCTATTGAATATCCTCACTCATCGCGGCTGCTTCGCCTGCGTCAATAATGCCATTTTCATCCGTATCATATCCGGCCTCGACTTCAGAGTCCACTTTTGCTTTTTCCTTGGTTTTCAATAATTCTCTGCGTGAGCGCAGTAAATTTTTAGCTTCCTCCGGTTCAAGCCAGCCGTCATTATTGGCATCGTATTGCTTCTCCAGTTTTGTATTAACTCTTGATTTGGCATGCCTCCAGGACAGGCGCCTTTCCTTACTAGATATAACCCCGTCACCGTCCATATCAATTCTTTCTCTGGTCATTTTTTTCCAGGCCGCTTCTTCCTGATCGCTTACTTTTCCGTCATTATCGGTATCCGCTCTTTTTCTCCACCAGTTGTTTGTCTGTTTTTCTTCTCTTTCTCTGTTCTCAATTTTTTGTTTAGCCTGAATCTGCTCCTTACGGTCTATCATTCCGTCTTTATTCCGATCCATTTTTTGCGCCTTGTTTGATTGTCCGCTTCCTTTTTCCTTTGCCAAAGACTCTGAGTGATAAACACATAATACTAAAGCAGCAATTGACACCACTAATAATAACTTACGCATAACTTTATCTCCTTTCACTTTTTAACGCAGAAAAAGCAGCATCACGCCAAAACATATCTGTACAGCTGCCCATACGCTAAAAAACACAATCGACTGTTTCGAAATCCAAACAACTAGTTTTTCCGATGTTTTCTCCTTTAAAAAGAACATCGACTTAAAAATTCCCATAAGCCCGAAAACAAACACTATTTTTGCCAGTATCCCCTCTGAGTTCCAGGCTATCGACATTATCATCGATGAAAGCGCCAGGGCTGCCGCAAACAGGTATTTTCTTATTTTTTTAATACCATTTTTCTGAAGCCGGGTTCGCAGCATCTGCGGTTTCATCAAAAAAACCACCCCCAGAATTATCCATGCCCCTCCCAGTATTTTTGCAAACATCTATACCTCCTATCTAATAAACTTAAGCGACTTAGTGATCTCATCAATAGTCGGTTCATTTAATGTGCGCATTTCAAACATTGTGCCAAACTGCAATATAAGCACTTCAGGTCCTTTAGGCCAGAGATATTGTTTTAAAAACCAGCGTTTATTGTCCCTTCGAATAAAATCCAAAATTATCACAAAACACTCATATCCGGCTACTGTTGTAAATTCCTCATCGCTGATTACCATTTCCCCGCCCCAGTGCTTCTGCATCTGCTGTATAAAATCGTCCACGTACCAGTCGATGAATTTGCGGAAATCACCTGTACTTTGGTATATTCTTATCTGTGCGCCGGTATTATTATCTTTGTTTATCTCCCCCTTGATAAGATTTTTTGAATCAGGAAAAACCGCAGCTTTCCAGTCATAAGGATATTCAAAACTATACCCGTTAACCTCATCTTCAAGCATAACAGCCTGGACATATCTCTGATTAAAAAGCAAAATAAATACAATTATAAAAACGACAAGCACGCAATACTTTTTTCTGCTATTGTCCACCTCAAGCTGCTCCTGAGTTTAAGTTGAAAATTCCAAAAACTTCCCATGGCTCATTATTTTTTTAGCATCGACATAGATATCCGGTTTGAGTATTACCCCGTCAAGATGTAAAGGTACATCATTGTCTCCGCCATAAGAAAGGTTATTGCCCAGCGCAATATGTACTGTGCCGATCATTTTTTCATCTTCAAGCACAACCCCGATGATCTTTGCTTTTGCGTTAAGCCCTATTCCCAGCTCCGCAACTCTGTATGCCTTTTCACCCGCATCATCCAGGCGCTTTCTTACCAAATCAGCCTGAGTACCTTCTATCTCATAGACAAAAGAATCTTTAACCTTAAAACACAGCGGCGTTTTAAGAATACCCAGTCCGGGGAATGAAGCATCGACAAAATAGATTCCCTGGGCTTCAAGCGGCGTAAAAGAAACCTCTCCTTCAGGCAGATTACCGAATGCCCCCGGGTAATCAAATGTACCTCCGTTTTCGCCAAACCATTTATTCTTGCCAATCTTAAAAATAATATCCGTTCCCAGTTCAGTGGTTATTCTGACGCTTGAACTCTTAGATAAAACCGCGTGAAGTTCACGCGATCGCTGCCTAAGACTATCATAATCTATCAAACAGCATCTATTGATTATGTCCTCAGTTACAGCAGGCATGGAAGCTATCCTGGAGCCCTTCTGGGTTGCTTGCCTTCTTGCTCTGGTATGGGAAAGAGATTTATCCGTAATTAAAAACTGCACATCAAACAGCAGCATTTCTCCTGCTATTTCATCCGGCGGCTCCTGCGCATGTTCCTGCCGCGGCTCCATGACTATTATTTTTGCGCGCGGGGTAATTTGCCTGGCAAAATCATAAAAGTCCCTGCCTATATTTTCCTTTACAGTATCTGTAACAATAAGACAGGATTCCTTACTAGTAAGATTTAAGGACTTATGGAATACTGCCTTGAGGGCATTATTATTTATCATATTTTCAGCTTTGTTATTTTAGGGTCATTCTTAATTAAGTTGAACAGTTTTCTATAACTTAATGTTTCGCAAGTTATTAAAACAAATTAAGAATACCCCATGTAATCGGTCTTTTAATCGATGCAATCAGGTTCTTTCGTTCAACTTAAACAAGAAAGAACCAAAAAATACTCTGATATTTTTATTTTTGCAGAATTCGAAAAAAAATAAACCGCGGCAAACCGCGGAATATTTAACTAGTTTTTCACCTGTTCTTTATCGTTCTTTTTTTTCGAATTTTGCTCCCGGCTCAGGTCTGGCCAGATAATATCCCTGTGCTGCATTTAATCCCATACCAATAAGTTTTTGCAACTCTTCCCGTGTTTCTACTCCTTCTGCTATCGTGATCATATTGCTTTTTTTACAAAAACTGACAATTGCCTCTACAATACTTTGCTTTACGGGATCCGTATCTATATCACGGACTAAAGACATGTCTATTTTTACATAATCCGGCTTTGTCTCAGCAATAGTATCCAGGCTGGCAAAACCGCTGCCCACATCATCAACAGCCACCTTTAGCCCTACCTCTTTTAATTTATTAATTTTACTAAAGAATAAAGCAAAGTTTTGGATGGAAATACGCTCGGTTATTTCCAGAACAACATTATTAAGCATAATGCCGCGGTCAAGTAGTGCTCCGGCGCTGAATTTATCATTTTCCACAATTGTAGGGATGCAGTTAAGAAATACTTTTTCCTGCCTTCCAAAACTTTTCCATTTCGCGAATCCGGTTTCCCAGCAAAGCATCTCCAGCTGAAAATACATACCGCAAGCCATAGCGACTTTAAAAAGATACTCCGGATTGTTCAAGACACTTTTCTGCGGAGGACGGCTTAAAACCTCAAATCCAATCGGAGCAAATGTATCCAAGGCAACAATAGGCTGAAAAAAGGGAACAATCAGTTTTTCCTCTATGATCTTTTTGAGTTCTCCGAATAGATTATCCCTGTCTTCCTGGTCTTGCTCGGCAAACCGGCTGCGCCGTAAAGTAGCCTCTATTCGTGCTACAAGTTCCTCGCCTTCAAAAGGCTTGGTAATATAATCGTCAGCCCCCACATAAAGTCCTTCTATTTTTTCGGCGATAGTATTACGCGCGGTTAAAATTACTATAGGAATGCTTTTTAATCGTTTGTCAATACGGAGTTTACGGCAAACTTCCAGACCTTCTACATCAGGAAGATAGCGGTCGAGAATTATCAAATCCGGATGGTTTTTCGCCTTTTCAAGCGCTTCTGCTCCGGTTATGGCACACTCGACTTTATAATTACGCGATTTAAGCAAGCTGGATATATTTTCAACAGCTACCGGATCATCCTCAACTAAAAGAATAGTTTTTTGGTTCAATTATGACCTCCCTGCATATCTGCTTCTGATCTATAAACACTTCAAAAGGTTAAGATATTATAACAACCCAGCTGCTAACATTCAATTAAAATAAATATCAGAGACGGCCTTTATAGTCGAAAGCTCCTTTTACAAACATGCCCAGCCCTGTGAATATCGGTCCCAGAGCAATAATATAGTAGCCGCTCCCCTTTTTTATAGCAAAAAAATCGCTGACCCAGGTAATCAGGATACCGAACACGATCAATCCTGTTCCTATGATCATATTTTTTCTGCCCTGTTCGGTTTTATCTTTCTCTTCCGGGCGGACACCCGGCAGATTACTGCAGATCATTACTGCCGCGGCCGGTGTCAAACCGCTTTCAATAAGCTTTTTCTTTATTGCATCTTCGATCATATCACCCGGAACACCTTCATCCTTCATTTCTTTAGCCTGAGCGTAAGCTCTGCGGATAGCTTCCGCTTTTGCCATACTCGCTTCATCCATAATATATATTCCCTTCAAAAATATTTTTATGTAATCATTTTGATTTTGTAACAGTAGCTTGAGCAGCAATTCCAATAGCAACCAAAAAAACAAAAAGTATTTTAGTTACATGCAAGCTAAACCCTATCACATGCACAATAAGAAAAGCCCCGCTTAATGACGAAAGCACGATCAGCGCCCAATCAAACAAAACCAGTGTAAGTACTATGCCCATGATGCCTCCTGCGGCAAATAAAACCCAAGGCAGCCAAGCGATATCAACCTTTAGCTCATTGACAATGCTCATCGCCACATAACCGCCAGCCATAAATCCGGCAATCCCCAATCCGATCTTCTGTATTACAAAAGCCAGGATGATCGCAATTATCGACAGCACAAGCGCTATTATCCAGATCACGTACTGGGATTGACCGTGCAAAAACAACGGGATAAACTCAACCCCGAAAATAAAAGCTATTGCCCCTGAAAACAGCCAGAATAGTTTTCGACCGAGCATTAAAAGCATAATTCCCAGTATTATATAAACAATGTCAATATACATTTTCTTATTTTTTCCTCCATTACTAATAGTTACTAAAACAAGGTTACTAACTGTTACTAATGGTTACCGGAATTATATGTGGTTTTAACCCATAGTAACCTCTGTTAACTTTTTGTAACTCTTAGTAACATTTTTCTAACTTTTTTTCTTTTACCTTTTTACTTATAGCATTTATTATATTCCTGCCAAATACTTTCCATGGCACTGCGAGCACCTGTTGATAATTTTATATCAACAATATCTGAAATTTCCGTTTGATCCGGGTTAATCTCGACACTCAGCTTGCCCAAACGAGCGGCTAGATATATCGGCTGGCTAATATAAGGAAATCCACTTGTCGTACCTATAGAAAAATAGATATCAAACCCCCGGTCTAATTCCTGCATTAAAAGTGCTGACTTATCAACATCCAGCATTTCCCCGAAAAAAACCACTTTCGGCCGTACAATATGCTTACATTCAGGACAAAGCGGCGGAATATCAAGACCACTGTAATCATTCACCACAATCTGCCAGCTGCATTTAGGACAAAACAGCTTATGATAGTCTCCATGTATATCAATGACCTTGCGCGATCCGGCTAAATCATGGAATCCATCGATATTTTGCGTAAGCACCCAGACACGCTCAAAGGCCTTTTCCATACCGGCGATTATTTCATGCGCCCGGTTAAAAGTTGCGCCCCGGCATCTTTTTTCTATTGCCCCCAGATATTTCCAAGTAACCTCTGGATTACTCTCCAGGGTCTCCCCTGCCAAAGCTGTTTCAATAGAAATGCCTTCCTCTGTTACACGGTCATTATACAAACCGCCAATACCGCGGTATGTCGGCAACCCCGACTCTGCGGAAATGCCCGCTCCGGTAATAAAAAGTATACTCTTGCTTTTATGGAGCACGGAAACTATTCTTGATATATCCTTATCTGCTTTCAGCAAAACACCACTTTGTCTTTCTTTAAATAATGCTTATATTTATTATATTATAACACAATAAAACAATGCAAAAAACATTCAATTTTGTCTTTTATAAAATTATTGCCTAAATCCCTAAATTTAGTTATAATTAATATAAATAAAAAGCAATCGGATTTTAAAAACCTCCAAACAAAAGGATTTGTTATGCCAGCCAAAAAAACAAAAGTATTTGTCTTAGACACCAATGTTATCCTGCATGATAGTTCATGTATTTACCAGTTTAAGGATAATGATATCGTTATCCCTATACAGGTATTAGAAGAACTTGATAAATTCAAAAAAGGGAATGAAAGTCTAAGTTTTCATGCCCGTCAGTTTACCAGGACTCTGGACGAACTAAGCGGCGACCAGATCTTTGACGAAGGCGTAAGCCTCGGGCCTGAGCGCAGCAGAATTATCATCAAGCTCGGACAAAGAATACATGAAAACCTTGCACTTAATTTTTCCAGTGACAGGAATGATCACCTGATCTTAAATATTGCCTATTGCATGGCTCAAGATGAACCCGATCGTTCGATCGTTCTTGTAAGTAAAGACGTTAATCTGCGCATGAAAGCCAAGGCCGTCGGGCTCATAGCAGAAGATTACACCAGCGATCATGTGAAAGACATCGACGAATTATACAAAGGATACAGAGTAGTTGAGGATGTATCTGATGCACTTATTAACCGCTTGTATCAGGAACCTTTTGAACTGGATAAAGCAGACTTATCCTCTAACCGGGAATTCCTGCCGAACGAATATATTATCATGCGCAACGGAAAAAAATCCGCTTTGGCACGCTTTAATTCAGAAACACAAAAAGTACACCGCGTACAGAAGGTTTCTGCTTACGGTATTACCCCGCGCAATGCCGAGCAGATCTTTGCTCTTGATGCGCTCATGGATCCCAAGATACAGCTGGTAACAATGTCCGGAAAAGCAGGCACAGGAAAGACACTTTTAGCTTTAGCCGGAGCGCTGGCAAATAAAAAAGAGTATTTTCAGATCTATATGGGCAGGCCGATAGTTCCCCTCAGCAATAAGGATATCGGCTTTCTGCCCGGAGATATCCAGTCAAAGCTTGAGCCTTACATGCAGCCGCTTTATGATAATCTTGGTGTTATAAAACATAAGTTCATGGATTCAACTTATAAAGAACGCAAGCTGCAGAAACTTCTTGATGAAGAAAAACTGGTGATCGCACCGCTATCTTATATCCGCGGACGTTCTTTAGTAGATATCTTCTTTATCGTTGATGAAGCGCAGAACCTGACACCGCATGAGGTAAAAACGATCATCACCCGGGCAGGTGAAAACACGAAAATGGTTTTTACCGGAGACATTTTCCAGATCGACCATCCTTATTTAAACACTTACTCAAACGGGCTGACTTATCTTATCGACAAGATGAAAGGGCAAAAAATATATACCCACATCAATCTTGAAAAGGGAGAGAGATCAGAACTGGC
>JAZDHG010000075.1:0-4844 GCA_043806135.1 Candidatus Omnitrophota bacterium | reverse complement strand
CACTAAAATTGATTTGGGCGATATCAGGATGGCTGGTAAGTTGCGCAGTAATCTCCGTTATCGGGAGAAGCCCGGCAGAAATCTGCCAATCTCCGCCTAATTTTACAAGAAGCGTTTTTGGTATTGAATAATCAAAAACAAACTTTTCCAGTATCATAATAGTATTATTAGTAAGATCCAAAACTAAATCAATTGTACATGGGTATAATCGAGGGATTTTAGCTAACTTCGCATAAAACTTGGGTCTTTGAACTATTAAGGTAAGTATTGTGGTTATCTGCATGCCTTTTATTTAAATCCGGACTTTGTAAAATCCGCGAATAAACCATCCCGCGGCTCTTCTTAGCCCCTAAAGAACTAATGGCTTTGCCGGTTATAACCACAATCAATGTCCTTGCCAATATGGATATTTCACTCAAAAGACATATCTTCCTTATATAAAGCAAGTCTAACTTTACTTTTTTCTTCACATCCTCTAATGTCTTATCATAGTGGTGTCTTATCTGTGCCAAACCGGTAATCCCCGGTCTTACCGCTAATCTTTTCTCATATTCGGGAATATCCTTTTTCAAAAATTCCACTATTTCCGGCCGCTCCGGGCGCGGGCCAACCACGCTCATCTCTCCCTTAAGCACATTAATCAACTGCGGGATTTCATCAATATGCGTTTTTCTTAAAAAACCGCCGATATGCGGAATTATTCTCAAATCGTTTTCTCCGGCACACCAAACCGCCCCGGTTTTCAATTCCGCGTCCGGGATCATTGAACGCAATTTATACATTTCAAAATTAATACCGTCTTTACCCACCCTCTTTTGAATATATAATACCGCACCGCGCCCAGAAAACAGCTTAACTAAACCCGCACAAATAATCACCACCGGAGAAATTATCACCAGCGCTAAAAACGCGATAATAACATCAAGACAGCGTTTAAAATAAATAAATTTCTGCTGTATAAATCGAATAGCCGCACTGACTATCCCGATAAAGAATACGCTCAGCGCATAAGGCAGAGTAATTCCCCCAGCCTGTTCCAAAGATATTGCCATTACACTGGGGACAATAACAAAAAAACAAATGGATATGGTAACTATTAATAATTTAAAATTAATTTTAGAAATTTTATTTGATATTTTCATAATCTCATCTTATTATTTTCCTTATTCTTTATCTTCTTTTACAATTTATTTACCGGTGTTTTCAATGTGTTTACCCAAATCCGATATATCTTTTCCCGGGCCTCTGGCTGTGCTGCGTCCTAAGATTGATTAACTTTACTCGAAGTAAAACTTTTCCGGTTTCATGACAATTCCATTATAGGGAATAGAAGAATAGAGTCAATTGTACCTGGGTACCATATGCGGATTATATTGTGTGGAAACTTGAGAAAATGTTGATTTTGAGGTGATGGGGCTGTAACTATCGCGCTGGGGGTGTAATTCCCGCTTTTTGGGCAAAGCGGATAAGTTCTGTTACGGTCTTAGCCTGCATTTTCTGCATGACCCGGCTGCGGTGGACTTTTATGGTTTGCAAGGCAGTTCCCCGCTTGTAAGCGATCTGTTTGCTTAGCATGCCCTTGGCTACAAGTTGAAAAACTTCCAGTTCTTTCGGAGACAGGGTCTTAATGCGCCGTTTAATTTTTGCTATTTCAGCGAGTTCTTTATTTTGAATCTTATTTTTTGCAATAGCACTTTTAATGGCATACAGCAGTTTCTTTTCCGTAAATGGCTTGGGAAGAAAGTCTACGGCTCCGGACTGTATTGCTTTCACGCTCATCGGAATATCCCCATGCCCTGTAATAAAGACGATCGGGATGGCAAGTTGCTTTTCTGCCATGATATCCTGAAGGGCAAGTCCGTTGATATCCGGCAGGCGGATATCCAGCACCAGACATGAGGGAACCTTAGGATGCCGGCTAGCTAAAAAATCTGCAGAGCACGGAAACGTCTTGACCTTAAATCCATGCGATTTTAATAACAAGTCCAGAGCCCGGCAAACAGAGATATCGTCATCAACGATATAGACCATTGACCCGGGATTTTTCATTTTTTATCCTTTACATCAACCGGAAGAGTAAAACAGAAGGTTGCGCCGCGATCAGGATTATTTTCTACTTCGAATCTCCCGCCATGCGCCTCCACAATGGAACGGCTGATCGACAACCCCATACCCAAACCATCCGGTTTGCTGGTAAAAAAGTGATCAAAGAGCTTAGGCATATCCTGTTCAGGTATCCCGCATCCGGAGTCCTTTACCGCCACCTCGATCGTACGAGTATTTTTACGCGATGTGCGGATCAATATTTCACGGGGATCAATGCCTTTCTCCATGGCATCAAAGCTATTGCTGATAAGATTCAAAAGGACTTGCTGCAGTTGTATCGCGTCCCCACGGACAAGCGGCAGATCATCTTCAAACTCAAGTTTTAAAAAAATATTCCTTACCGTAGCATCCGTGGCAATAAGAACCCTGGTATCGGTGATAAGCGTATTGATATCAAGCGGCTTCATTGCCGACCTGCTCTTTTTTAACAAGGAACGCAATCGCTGAATAACCGCCGCCGCCCGGTTGTTATCACTAATGATATATGAAAGGATTTTCTGCAGTTCCGGCTCTCTGCCTGAGAGCATGCGTTTGGCAGCCTGGGTATAGGAAAGAATGGCTGTAAGAGGCTGGCTGATCTCATGAGCTAAAGACGAGACAAATTCCGCAAGTTTTCCGACCCTTGTGACATGCAAAAGCTCTTCACGCTGTTCATCGATCTCTAACTCATTCTCGCGCATCAGGGTAATATCTGTCTGGATCCCTACATAATGAGTGATGCAGCCGCTATGATCATACACCGGAGCAATGCGCAGTGAATCCCAGCTTTTTTTGCCGTTCTTTTTAAAATTAAGCATCTCCCCATGAAAAACTTTGCCTTTTTGCATTGTGTCTTTTATTTCCTCAATGATGCGATTATCGACACCCGATCCATATAGTAAGAAGTAATTTTGGCCTATTATTTCTCTTTTTTCATATCCGGTCATTTTCTGAAAAGAATGATTGGCATAGATAACCGGAAAATCCTGCTTTTGGTGATCAATAATAAAAATACCATCCAATGTCGCTTCCATTGCTTTAGCACGAAGGTGAAGCTGTTCTTCTGATCTGTGCTGCTTATCCGTCCCCTTCTTTATCTGCCCGTTTTTTGTTTTTATTTCCTTATTTTTCAGTTGAACTTCATGCTCCAGATGGTTGCGGGTTATACTTAGATCAGAAACCATCATCTCAAGATGTTCTTTCTCTATGTCGCGTACACGCCTGTCCCGGAACGGTGTTTTTGCATTTATTTTTCCCTTCTTTTTCAGGATCCGCGGTTTTCCCTTGAGTTTAGGTTTCGTTTTTTTTGTCATTTTATTTATTTTCTTTTGATGATCTTTTCTGCGCAACATGCAGAATACCTTATTTTTATATACTTCCCCAAATATAATTTTACACCTGCCAAAAAAACTTTTCAACAAATTTTAAAATTCCTCTTGAGAGGACGTTTCAAAACACGGTGCGGTAGAAAAACCGGCTGCAGTTATTTAAATTAATATATTACATTTTACCGGCTAAGATTTTTTCATTATAATATTTTATGTTTTCCCTCCTGGTATACTCCTCATGCATGATCCGGATTCTACTTTTAATCTCCTCTTTAATCTGTGTGATCAAGACATCCTACTGCTTTCTTATTATCGGATGTCTTATTATTGTTCCAGATTTATTTTACGCAATCTCAGCGCATTGCCGATAACTGAAACCGAGCTGAAACTCATGGCCGCCCCGGCGATCATCGGATTAAGCAGCAGCCCGATAAACGGATACAGGATACCGGCTGCAATGGGAATTCCTAGCGCATTATATATAAAAGCAAAAAATAAATTCTGGCGGATATTGCGCATAACAGCGCGGCTCAATTTCAGGGCTTTAACAATACCGTTGAGATCGCCTTTAACCAGGGTGATCCCTGCGCTTTCAATTGCCACATCCGTTCCTGTGCCCATGGCCACGCCCACTTCCGCCTGTGCCAAAGCCGGGGCATCATTAATGCCGTCACCGGCCATTAACACTAAAGCGCCTTTTTCCGTCAGTTCCTTGACGATGGCCTGTTTATCTTCGGGTTTTAGCTCAGAGCGGACATCGTCAATATCCAGCTCTCGAGCAATGGCCTCGGCTGTCTTTCGGTTGTCTCCTGTAAGCATAATAACTTTCAAGCCCAGGTCATGCAGTTTTTTTATGGCCAGCGGCGTGCTTTTTTTTATCGGATCAGCTATTCCAAGAATGCCCAGAACTTTATTTTCCCGGCTAACCCAGACAACTGTTTGCGCTTTATCTTGCATGGCCATAGCTTTTTTCCTTAAATCTTCCGGCACATCACTGCCGCTGCCTGTGACAAACTTTTGCTTGCCCAACTTCACTTCTCTTCCTTCTATTTTCCCTTTCACCCCTTCTCCGGTGACAGAGTCAAACCCCTCTACATTCTTGAGCTCAATGTTCTTCTCTTTAACAAAATCCAATACAGCCCGGGCAAGAGGGTGTTCGCTGGATTGCTCCAAAGACCCGGCGATGGCCAGGAATTCTCTCTCATGAATATTTTCCGCTAACTCAATTGCTGTAACACGCGGTTTTCCTTGTGTCAGTGTTCCGGTCTTATCAATTAAAATATGCGTAACTTTTTCGGTTTTTTCAATAGCCTCAGCATTTTTTATCAAAATACCGGACTGTGCTCCGCGGCCGACACCGACCATGATCGACATCGGCGTTGCCAGTCCTAACGCGCACGGACAGGCAATAATTAAAACCGCAATAGCATT
>JAZDHG010000074.1:0-4144 GCA_043806135.1 Candidatus Omnitrophota bacterium | reverse complement strand
TCAATGCCGCCGCTTAAACCAAATATCAGCCCTTTAGCTCCCGCGCTTTTAATTTTCGCTTTTATCCACTGTACTATTTTCTTCTCTATTTTTTGCATATAACTGCTTTCTAATTAATAATATTTAAATTTATTTAAAATTGATTATATCAAATTATATCCAAAAATAACACTCCTTATTTACAAATCATAAGATATATACTATAATCCTTTTATGTCTTGTCCTGAAAATAGTTGACACTTTTAAACACAGATAATTTACTTAACCGCTCGCTTCGCTCAATAAACGCTGATTAACACCGATACGTTATGCTATTTTCGGGAAATCATATGCTTATTTGTGGCTGCGCTCCAGCCGCAGGCCTTCATCAAACCAATACTCAGCAAGGAAAATGTATTTTCCTTCTGAACTTGGTTTGTGAAGGCTTAACTTGACAAAGTCAAGTTAAGCCTATGTTTTACATCCGCGTTTATCTGCGTCCACCCCATTAGATACAACAAAGCTATTATCTAACGGGGTAAATCTGCGGTTAATTTATTTTTCTGTCAACCTTTTTCAGGATAACACATTTTCCCTAATCTATACGCTAATCGCTATCGTTTAATTCGGTATTTTACCTTTTTTGTACGCCTGAATAAAAGCATCTACGGTTTCTTCATCAAACTGCGTACCTCGGTTCTTTTCGAGTTCGGCTAGCGCCTCTTCTATCGGCATCGCTTTTCGATAAGGCCGGTCGGAGGTCATAGCATCAAAAGAATCAGCAACCGCGATAATTCTTGAGCGTGCAGGGATCTGATCCCCTGTATAACCGCTGGGATAGCCTTTACCATCAATGCGCTCGTGATGATGACGGATGATCTCGATGCTTTCTTTAATATCTTCAATCGGCGCCAGGATATGAGCGCTTGCAACCGGATGCGCTTTTATCTGGTTATATTCCTCATCATTTAATTTACCCGGTTTATTAAGCACAGTATCCGGGATAGCGATTTTGCCGATATCATGCAGGCGCGATTCCACATGCAGGCAGTTCATAAACTCATCATCTATTTCCCAGCGAAAACTACCCTTCAGCTCCTGCGCGATTATTTTGCTGTAAAGGTCAACTCTCTCGGAATGACCGTGTGTATAGCGGTCTCGTGCTTCAAGCGCGGTTGCCAGCGACAGAATTGTCTGGTAAAAATTTCTATTTATCTTTTTATTAAGGATATTTACCTGGTCAACTTCCATTGCCAGCTGTTGTATAAGCTTGCTCTTCTCTTCCAATTCATTGCGTAAATCCACAAAAAGCTTTGCGTTTACTTTTTCAATAACATCTTTTTCTAAGTATTCCAGCTTAAAAGGTTTTCTAATATAATCCACTGCCCCGAGGCTTTGAGCCTCTGCCATAGTTTTATCATCTTCGATCGCGGTAACCATAATTACTTTCATGCTTGTATCCAGCAGTCTGATATTACGAAGAACAGTCAGCCCGTCCATTTTCGGCATTCTTATATCAAGAAAAACAAGATGCGGCCTTTGCTCTTTGATAACCTCAAGCGCTGCCTCGCCGTTATTTGCGGTAAAAACATTATAATTTTTCCGTTCAAAGAAATTTTTTAGAATTTCAGTTATTTCCGGCTCGTCATCAACAACAAGAATTTTCAGCATTATAGACCTCCTCGAAGAGCAGATGATTTACGGTTTTTGTAAATCATAGATCTTAGTTCATCTGCAAATTAAGCCTCGCCATGCTTTGCGGCAGGCGGATTAAACCTCGCGATTTTTAATAAGATATTTTTATTTATATTTAATTAACACGGGTTGATGCTAAAGATTCATCATCACTTCTTCTTTATGGCTCACTTCTGCTTTTTTCTTAAAGGAATTACTGAAAGCATCTACAATCATCGCGTCAAACTGTGTGTCTTTCTGTTTATTCAATTCCTTAAAAGCAGCCTCATGCGACATGGCATTGCGGTACGGCCTGTTTGATGTCATTGCGTCAAAAGCATCCGCTACGGCAATGATCCTTGCCCGCAAGGGGATCTTTTCCCCTGCCTTGCAATTTGGATAACCTGTGCCGTCAATGCGCTCATGATGGCTGTAAATAACATCGATATTTTCTTTAATATTGTCAAGCGGCGCCAGAATGCGCGCGCTCTCACCCGGATGCCTTTTGATCTCGTTATACTCTTCGTCTGTTAATTTTCCTTTTTTATTTAAGATAGTATCCGGGATAGCGATCTTGCCGATATCATGGAGTCTGGATTCAATGTGCAGGTTTTCAATAAAGTCACGGTTTATTGCGATATCTTTATTGCTTTTTAATTCTTTGGCGATAAGTTTGCTGTAATTTTCTACCCGTTCAGAATGGCCATGTGTATATCTGTCTCTTGCTTCAAGCGCCGTAGCTAAAGACATAACGGTCTGATAAAAGTTACGTGATATTCTTTCGCTTAAATGCTCCAGCTGGTCAATAAGCTTATTTTTTTCATCAACTTCTCTTCTCAGGTCTTCAAAAAGCTGCGCGCTGACCTTAGCCATAACCTCATGCTCAAGATAATTTTTTGCAAATGGTTTCCTTATAAAATCAACCGCTCCCAAACGTGAGGCCTCACCCACGATTTCCTTTGTGCCAAAAGCAGTTACCATGATCACCTTGATCGAACGGTCATGATCACGGATATTGCGCAACACCGTCAAACCGCTCATAAGCGGCATGCGGATATCCAGAAAAACCAGATGCGGCCTATGCTTTTTAACAATGGTAAGGGCATCTTTCCCATTATAAGCAACGCGCACACTGTAACCTTTTTCTTCCAAAAGGCTCTTCAACGCCTTGACTATTTCCTGTTCATCATCAACAATCAGAATTTCAAGCATCATAACCTCCATGTAATTATTCTATATCAGCTCTTTAAGTTTTTTTCTGCTCCCTTTTAAATCTTAACACAAAAGCAGTGCCCTCTCCAACTTTACTTTTAACATCAATAGTTCCGTTATGCAGCCCCATGATCTGGCTGGCGACAAACAAGCCCAATCCCGTTCCTTCTTCCTTACCTTGAGTATAGAACGGGTCAAACACATTATCTACGTCTTTTTCAGGGATTCCCTTGCCGGTATCCTGCACAACTATTTCTACATTATCTCTCAAGTCTTTTGTAGATATTTTCAGGCGTCCGCCTTCGGGCATGGCCTGCACAGCGTTTACAAAAAGATTGAGCAATACCTCCTGTATCTGGGTAGGATTGCCCTTTATATGCTCTTTGCAGTCATACTCTTTATCAAGCTGGATATTGCCATGCAGTATCTTATGATTGATCAGTTCAAGCGTATCGTCAATAAGCTCATGCACCTCTATGTCTTTAATGTCTTCTTTGGAAAGACGCGAGAAATTAAGCAGCCTGTTTATGATCTGATAACCGCGCTCGGTCTGGTCATTGATTTTCTTAAGCACTTTTTTCTTTTTATTGTCATTTTCATCCATGAGCAAAAGCTGCACATTGCCGGATATGATCGCCAGCGGATTATTTATTTCATGCGCCATGGATGATGCCAGCTGCCCCAAGAGGTTTAATTTTTCAGATTGGATAAGACGCGCCTGTGATGTCTTCAATTCTTCAAACAGCTGCGCCGCTTTAAACGCCATGGCGCTGTCATTAGCAAGGATAGAAAACGTATCAATATCACTTATCGTATATGGCTCAGGTATTTTTTCACCTAATATTAAAAATCCCAGAAGCTCTTTTTGATAAACCGAAGGCAATATCACATTGGCATTCAGCGATTTCATGATCTTTCGCAATTCTCTGAATATATTGGCCGCACCTTTTAGCGGTATTCTCATCGCCGCAGAATTATTCAGCCAGAAATCAAGATCCTCATACACCAGAACTTCAACTTCTTTTGCTTTTAAAGTGCCTTTATCAACCATCACATCCCTTATTACCGTAAACCATTTTACCAGGATACTGTTTGCAGAAATTACAATATTATCGGCAAGCTTACTTTCGCCTACTGATGACTTCAGCACATATTGAGATGTCCCTTTTTCTTTTAAAAACAAGCTTATCTGTGAAATCTTATTATCCATTCTAGCGTAAAGCCGCATAAGATACCGCGGAATAATTTTAGAGAGCCTATCTATGCTTTGCACCTCAAT
>JAZDHG010000073.1:0-63177 GCA_043806135.1 Candidatus Omnitrophota bacterium | reverse complement strand
TGGTGTGGATATGTTCTACTTTTAATTTATTACGCTTAACAAAGCTCCAGAATTTTGCTGTATCAGGCGTATCTTTTTTAATATACCCTTGCCACTGCGAGTAGATAAGCGTTGAACCTTGGATCTGGGGGATTTTCTCTACTACTGGGATCATGGTATTACGCATTAAAAGTAATGCTTTTTGCTTAAGATTAGCAAAATCAAAAGCTTTTATCTTATTTCTGCCAAGACTGATCATCATTTCGCTGTCTTTAGTTTTTGATATCTTTTTAACATAAATATCTCCATGGCCATAATCGGCAAGGAATACCCGTATACTATCCCATTCAATCTGCGGAATACGTTCTGATATCTTACCTGCCATTTTGAGCATGTATGCGGTATAGGGATCTAGCACCAGAAGTGATTTTGTCCTAAGTACAGCCTTATACAATGAAACAATACGGTCAATATTCTGTCCTGAGCAATAGACTGGGATAACTGCATTTGCACTTTCTTTAATGGCACTAACAACTCCTTGAACAACTGCCTGTTCATCTGGATATTTGCCTCCTTCTCGGACAAGCATAGTACCTTCCATCAATAAACAGTCTACACGTTTAGGTGGTTTGCTTATAAAATCATCAAATCTTTTCCTGGTCCAGCCACCTGCACGAAAGTCTCCGGTATAAAGTATTGTTTTCCCTGTTGAGACTTCTGTTATTAAAAATCCCATGGCATCAAAGCCAGAATGATCAACCAGATATGGTCTAATTTGGAATCCGCCTATTTTAACTGGTCGATTGTGCCGCAAAAAGACTGGATTATTAATGTTAGTTTGGTTGGGTAAAAACACATTAAGCGCCTGCACTAATTCATAAGCACCTTTACTCATATAAACCGGGATTTTTGGATTAATATACGGCAGGAACCCATAATGATCTTTATGGGAGTGAGAAATAAGAACAGCATCTATAGATGGCTCAGAATCTTGATAAAGTCCCTTTATATCAAAAAGGATTCTTTCTTTTATAAGCTTCTCAACTGACTTGCCTTCAATGCTGCGTTCGTTAAAATCATAACCAGTTGCATCTTGCAGCGGCATTCCGAAGTCGAGCAGTATTCTAGTATTGGCTGTTTGCAGTTCGACACAACTACCGCCTATTTGATGAGTTCCGCGATGAATTATTATGTTCATAATATCCCATTATTAAACTTCAGCCTTAAATCTTCGGACGACAAAATACACTTCTCAAGCGGGTTTTTAATTTCCTGAGCATATTTTATTGCCTCATCAGTAAAAACAAAAAGTATCTCTTCTTTATCAATTATTATCTCCCCCATTCTGATTAGCCCCAAATTGAAATATTGTTTACAAATAGCTTTTGCATCTTCTCTTCGAGTATTTATAATATTCTCAATAGAAATATATTTTTTTAAATCATTATAATGTTTTCCTATCCCGCTTACTCCCTTACACGCTTCCTTTGTGCTTTTTAACTCAATAAAGACCAGGCTGTAACATCCACTTGTTACTCGGCGCAACGCAAGCATATCAAACCTTCCGCTCTTCTCTTCCTTGGAAGAATTGCGCGGTTGATCATATTCCATGTCATAGATAAAATATTCACCGTCAAGCATACTATTCGCCAGCATTATTTCTTGCTGTCTTTGTTTTTCTAAATTATCCTTTTTCTTTCTTTTAGTATTACTGCTAAATAAGTTGTCCGTCTTTTCCATGTCAGAAAAATCATCAATTAAGCCCTTTAATAATCTTATGGATTCTTGCCAAAAATAAGCACCCGCTTTATTCTCTTGAGGATACTTGCAAATGATCTTTCTGTGTTTTGCATCTTTACTTATAAAATACCTAAATCCTAATTCCTGCAACGCACCAAGACGCTGCGTAAAATCTTTTGTATATCTAGCATAGTTAAAATCAAAAATAATTTTGCAATATCCACTGTTTCTTTGGATCTTAAATAAGCTTCCTCCCTTATAATAAACATTTACATACGTCCCCCTGAAACACAGACACAATTCATTATCTCTTTTGATTTCAGCCAATAAATATTTTAATTCACCGGAAGACAGTGATTTTAAAAAATCTCCATCCAGTGCTCTTGTTTTTAATATAGCGTTATTTTTGAATATGCTCGATAACAAAAAGTCCTCACTTGTTTTCTCTTATCACTACGCAGTACTTTTAAAACACAGATTTTGGTTCACTTTAGTAAGAGCACAAGCCTTTTAAATGATCGTAGTGATCTTTATCAGCAAATCTAATGAATTCAAGAACATTTTTAGCGATAGCTTTTGATTCAAGCGCTGATGCTGATATTGCTCGCGAGAAATCTCTCCCATGCGAGTATTCATGTAAAAATTTTAAGACAAAATCACCCGTAGCTTTTTTTAAATGATCATCGCTATTAACAAACCTGTTAAGGATGATATTAGCGAATTGTTCTGTGCTTTTACAAGACCACTTAAACGAGGCAAAATTTTCCAATACCTTCCGACCAATGTTCGCCACCAATGGGGCATCAATCAGACTAGTGTCATTAACATATTGGAATAGCCTACAACACAAATAATGGTACTCTGTTTTATACTCTTTAAGCAGAATAGGTAAGTTTTCGATATTGACGACCTGTTTCCCCTCAACGCCTATCCGATTTATAATGAATAAATGCGATTCATCGCAAAATCTCTGCTCGCACAACCAATCTCTGATCAGATTAAAAAACTCGTAGTTGTGCGTTAGGATAATAAGCTGATGCACAGCTTTCAAATATCGCTTTAAAAACCCATAAGTCCGAAACAAGAAATTTCCATCCTGACTATCCACCGGATCATCAATAACAACAATGGCCTTACTTTTATCAAATCCATCTTCCTCAAGTTTAACAAGAAAATACACAAGAGCTAAAATGCTCTTTTCCCCCTCACTTAAATGCTTTGTCTCTTTACCACGCCGTTTAAGCGCATATCCAACCCCGCCATCTGCAAGCTCAAAAATTTCAAGAAAAATATACGATTCACCAAAGAAGTCTTTTAGAATTTGATTTATTTTATTTAAGGCATCTGAAGCATTGTGTAATTTAGCTTTGAGAGTATTGATTTGTTCGAGCAAGCTAGCGCGATCACTTTTAAGAATACTTATCTTTGCCTCAAGTTCTACCGCCTCCCTCTTTTTAGTAAAATACTCCCTGCTGGACAAGGTAGTTGCAATTATGTGTAATTCAATTGCTTCGGCCGCCTGCTTGATTTCACTTTCAATAACATCAATCCGAGCATTATGCTGGACAACAATGGCATTTATTCTTTTTATTGCCGCGTTAATGCCATCAAAAGACTCTTTCGGGAACACAACGCTTTGGAATTTCTTGGTAGATTCATGAAGATTACTTTTTTTACTTATAAGGCTCTCTCGCAAAGATCGAATTTTATCAAGCAGGATTTTACCTGAGTCTTTAATAGTAGAATGCAGTCCAATATATTCCTTAGCGAGTTCCGGAAATAACGCGCTCGAATCGAGGTTAACCTCAAGCTCGCTTGAATCAAAGCCCAATGATTGAACGGTCATATCAATTTGTTCTTTGACTTTCTGAAGCTCATCAGTAAAAAATTTTCCCAATCGATCCATCCGACTTTTGGGCAAGGTATTGCCGCAGAATTTACATGAATCCAGTTTTCTATCCTTATGCAAACGATATCCGACTTCAGTCCAGTCTCTTAGCAGCCTATCACTTTCAAGCTCGGTTATATTCTCAAAACAAACAATAACACCCAGCAATTCATTCGCGCCTTGGAACAGCTTCGAGAAATCAGAAATCTCCTTTAAAACCAAATCGATTTTCTTTTTCTCGCTTCTTACAATTTCTTTCTTTGCTTCAATTCCTGCAGGATCGGAAATAATTAATGACGACAAATTGCTTTCGCTCACTATACCATTGCTTATGCGTGCCTCAACTTTACTCCTGTTATAACTTCGTCCATAATATTGGTCATTTGCCAGAGGTGTATTACCAAATTGTTTTGGGACTTCACTTCCTGCATCTTTTAGAATCAAATCCAGTTTTCCGACTTTTGGAAGCTGGTCTTCCAGCGCGGATATCTCGCCTTCTTTCGTCTTTAAATTACCCTCCAACTCAGACAGCTTCTTCTTGGCATCAATGTTGTCTTTCCCAACAATGATGATTTTCTTGGCTTTTGAGGAATCAAACGTGAGATTCTCGTTAATAAAATCTTCATTGAAGACGCGAATATTCTGGGAGTTTGTTTCCACATCTTGTTTTTTGACCATGCCCTCATCCGCATAAACTGTAAAATCAATAGCCTTAAGCTCTGGAATATGAATTGTTTTCCGCTCAAGGAAGTTTAGAATCCTAGATAAGGTAGTTTTTCCTGACCCATTCCATCCATAAATCAGGTTGAACCTCTTACAATCCTCCGCATCCCAGCTAAAGGAATCAAAAGCATCAATATTATTAATATATTTTATCTTCTTCAATGCCATTTCTTACGAGTGCTCCGCAGTTTCAATCCGTTTAAAATACTGCTTCTCCTGAAAAATAACTTCTTCAAAATCTTTAGCTAAGTTAGGATCCATAAGCAAATCTGCTCATTAGAGTGCTAAACCCCATATTAATTAGAACAGCATTATGGGGGATCAATACATACTTCCAAGGCTTTCCATCATGTTCTGTTGTAAATTTAGTTGCATTTTTACAATATTCTAACGCCGCTTTAGACTTGGCCTGAACGTCAGATGTCTCAATATCTCCTTCTTTTTTGGTCTCAACCATATAAATTGAATCTTGGGTTTCAACAACAAAATCTGGAGTATATTGCCGAGAATTATGCTTCCAGTAAATATTGAATTGACTTTGGGCTGGCCTGAGCCACTTTAATACATCGGTATCATTTTCTGAAATAATTGCAAAATCCTTCTCTGTTTTTGAATCAAATTTATAGAATGTGTGACATGCTTTTTGAAAACCACTAAACACCTTAGTTGGAATAGAATTTGTTGGAGTAATAGTATCTGTGAAATGATGGATCTTGTCCTTTGTGTACTTAGAAAAGTTATGTTCTTCTATTTTTGAAAATGGCTTTATAATAGGCTTCTCAAACTCCGGGGCTTCAAAATAGAAATGCTCCATAAGTTGAGAGTGAATAAACCGGCCTATTTCACGTTTATGATACTGAACAACATTGATTATTTTTTCTGAATCCAAATAGGTTTTGAACTTATCGATAGCCTGATTTGCCAGCTTAAAGAGTAAATCTGCGTGCTTATCATATTCGACCTCTGGAGCATTAATAAGTTCATTGACAATTATTCTTTCAGGATGATCAATTGCAATTTTCCCGCCACCAATAATCGTGTCATACGCATTATCCTGTTCTCTAAGCTTTTTTACTAATATTTCCTCTGATACTGGCTGATAATTCAAGCTGCCAACCTCAAGGTTAAAATTCTTAAAGCCAGATAGCACCTTGTCACTTTGCTGAATAATAATACGTGGTATTTCAATAACATTCTTTACAAAACTGTTAACTATCGTCTCATACACCGCTTCTATTTCTTTAATCATGTCTCCTGCAAATAAATCAGGCTGTGGAGCACTTAATATTTTTTCCTTTATCTTTTGGATAGCAATCTCTTTGATTTCAGTCTTATTAAGTTGATGAATACTGCTTACAGAACCACTTAACTCCGGCAACATTTCTACTATAGTCTCTTTTGCTTTATTATTAAGTATTGCCTGGTGTTTTTCCTCTGGGTTTATTATCCCTTCAATGCGCTTTTCTTCTTCAGCAATTTCTTGCTCTAAGTTCGAAGTTGAGGTCATTACCTCTTTTGGCTGACTTAAATCTTCAGTATCAATTTCAATAACATTTTCTCTTCGAATAATTGATCCCGGTTTATTTGCTTCCTCAATAATCTCTTGGAATCTATCATGGGCAACAATTGTAAGCTTATCGATTTTATCCGTACCTGTTCGTTTTCCATACGGCAATCTTAACCCTCTACCAATCGTCTGTTCCCTTAAAGTCATCGATGCTGCTGTTCGAAGTGGAATAATTGTATATAAATTTGTAACATCCCATCCTTCTTTAAGCATGTTGACATGAATAACTATTTCTATCTTGTTATTGGAATCTTCTAAAGACAATAATTGAGCAATGTTTTCGTCTTTTTCTTCTCCACGTTGGTTGGAGTGAATCTCCATTACTTTATCCGCATAATATCCATCAAAAAAGGCTTTGGAAGAAATTAATTCCATAAGCTTTCCTGCATGTGTAGTATCTTTTGCGACAACAAGCACAAATGGCTTAACTAACTGAGTTTTCTTGTCCCTCGCATAAATATCTAAAGCGACCTTAGTATCTTCATGAATACGAACACCATCTTCTAATTTAAGCTGATCTAATTCATCTATTGAATAATGACTAGGATCGAAATTCTTCCGCGTTGCTACCGCGGGTTCTTTTACAAACCCATCTATAATAGCTTTTGATAATGAATACTCATAAACAACATTCTTGAATTTTATAGCTCCGCCAGCACGTTCTACCTGAGGAGTTGCCGTTAGCTCTAAGCCTAATATCGGATTCAACTCGTTAATAACCTGCATTCCTCTATCCGCACGATAATGATGAGATTCATCCATGAGCAAAACCAAGTCTTTTAGATTGGATAAATAATTGAAATAGGAATCTCCAATGTATTCAGATAGCCTCTTTATACGAACAGCGTTATTGCCCCGAGTTTCAGCATTAATCTTGGATATATTAAAGACATTAATATGAACTTCTGATTCAAAAATAGTTAACTGTCGTGCCTCGTGATAATTTTCACCGGTAATAATGCGTGGTCGATTATTAACAAATTCTCCAATGCCTTGAAACACATACTTAGGATGCGCTGGATTGGAAAAATCAGTGATTAATTTGTTATAAATAGTTAAATTAGGAGCCAAAACAAAGAAGTTCTTTATCCCCTTTTCTAAATAGAGATAAGCGATAAACGCTCCCATTAGTCTGGTTTTGCCTACACCGGTAGCGATTGCAAAACAAATGGATGGAAAATCTCTTTCAAAATCAGAGCATATAGGATAAGCGCTCTTGACCTTTTGAAGCGCTTCATGAAGATTTGAATTCTTTTGAAGAGTCAATTTATCAGCGAGATCAGCTAATATATTCAAACTATCTGTCTGTGGAGGCCGTAAACTCAAGCGATTTCTAATGGCGGTTGCTATTTTATTCATCTCCTTCGCCCTCCTCAGGTAGGTCTATTATGTTTAATTTGTAATCTTCTTTCCCAAATTCACATCTGCCAAGCAACATCTGGGGTATTTTCTTAACAGTTATTTGCGGATATCGATCATTACATGCTTTTTGAAAAGACTTAGCACAGATTAGAAGGCTTTCTTCGTTCTTCATTTCTTCATTTATCTTATCCAAAAACTCTACAGTGACGAATTGTGTAGTTGTAAATATGAAATCTTTTTCTGTTGATTGTCCCTGTTTCCAATAAATTTGTTCATCAGGGCAATATTTGAAGCCTTCATGTTTTGTCATTGTAGCTGCTAACATGGTCGCATTGTATTTTTCCTCAATTATCCAGTTATCATACTTGTCTTTTTTTAGAAGGCTTGGAGCTAGTTCATAAAATTTGAACCCACCTCCACCTTTCCAAGCTAAAGCTGTAGAGACCCCGCCCTTATCCGCGCCGTCACAAACTTTTCTCAATCTTGGGATAATGACTGTGTGACAATGATTATGTAATTCGACCATAATCCAACTTCTCTTCATTTTGTGGCTAACAGCTCCTGTTGTCCCTGAGCCAGCAAATGAATCTAATACGATATCTCCTTCATCAGAAACTAAATTTATTAAGTGTGCAACCAACGCTTCCGGTTTAGGAGTTTCAAAGACTTTATTCCCTTCAAATAGTTCTTTTAGTTCTTTGGTCCCATTAGAAGCTGTTCCAAAATCGTCTAGCAATGTTCCATATGCTGAATAAGTAATTCGTCCTGCACGTATTTTTTTATAGCAATTCCAATCACCATCATTATCCTTCACGAAATCGACATCGTTATTGCCTAAATGTTCAGCCATCTTTTCTTTGCTGCATCTCCATCTACCTTCTGACCCATCGGGTCTCTTCGGATATATTTCTTTGCCATCAGGAGCCATAACTGAATAAAACATTGTCGGCCTATCTTCTCGTCTATCACCCTGTCCCCATTGCCTCAATTGCTCTCTTTTGTAAAAACTTATCTCATCTTCGTAATTCCCTTGTTTAGCGACATTTTTAATCTTTTTGAACGAGATTTTAGTTATATCCTTTGCATAACATAAAATATACTCATGAAATTCCGCTATATGGCCTACAGTATTCCCTTGACCGCTTCGTGCTTTCCATATAAATGTACAAACAAAATTCTTTCGACCAAATATTCCATCACATAAAACTTTCAAGTACGCCTGCTCTCTGTCATCAATCTGAATGTAAATAATGCCCTCCGTTGATAATAACTTATATAAAACTTCAAGCCTAGATCGCATTAAACTTAACCACAAAGAATGCTCGATACCATCATCATAACTCTCAAACGCAGAGCCGGTATTGTACGGAGGATCGATATAAACACATTTTATTCGATTCGAATAATCTTGTTCTAATGCCTTAAGCGCTAAAAGATTATCCCCATATATAAGCATATTCTCAGCACTCTTATCACCATATGATTTTACTGGATCTTCAATCAATATACGCGGCTCAAGATTTATTTGTTCATCTTTGCCAATCCAAGTTAATTCAAGCTTTTGTTTCTTAATATTCATTGCTTCCTCCTTCAAAGAGTCTCTAACCATAGGCGATTCCTAATACCAGCAGCTATTTTATTCATCTTCTTCGCCTTCCTCAGGTAAATCTATTATATTTAAGTTGTAATCCTCTTTGCCAAACTCACATCTACCGAGTAACATCTGAGGTATTTTTTTAACCGTAATTTGAGAATATTTATCCCCACATACTTTTTGAAAAGATTTTGCGCAAATAAGAAGACTTTCTCCATCTTTCATCTCTTCATTTATTTTATCAAGTAACTCAACGGTAACAAATTGCGTTGTGGTGAATATAAAATCCTTTTCCGTTGATTGGCCCTGTTTCCAGTATATCTCTTCATTGGGACAATATTTAAATCCTTCATGCTTCGCCATAGCAGCTGCTAACATGTCAGCATTGTATTTTTCATCAATAATCCAATTATCATATTTGTCTTTCTTAAGTAAGCTAGGCGCAAGATAATAATATTTAAAACCACCTCCACCTTTCCAATCAACCGCTTTAGAAATTCCCCCAAGATCGTTGCCATCAATAACAGCTTTTAAACGTGGGATACTGTGGCTGTGGCAATGTTCACCCAACTCTATCCCTATCCATCTCCTACCCATTTTTTGAGCCACTGCCCCCGTAGACCCAGATCCCAAAAAAGAATCCAAAACAAAATCGTTAGATTCTGTACAAAGGGCCAATATGCGACCAATTAAGAACTCCGGTTTTTTCCCATTACGGAAATCTACTCCACCTTCATTAAATAATTTTCCTGTATTAATATCGATCCAAAAATCCCCTAACAAATGGCTCGGAGAATTTATTGTCCCCTCTTCAGAAAAACATTCATGAAACTTGTTTTTATAAAAATACATCTCTCTACCTCTATAATAGTAATGCTCTATATCGTTTTCATTTACGTGAAATATCTTGTCTGGATTTTTTTGTGATAATTCTTTATATTTACTTCTTATAAACGCACGTCTCCAAATTTTATCCGAATTGCTAATGACAAATTGTTCAAATCTCTTATCCTTCGGATCTTCAGGTATTCCTTTAGCCTTTAGGACATCTCTCAGCTTTTTAATTTCCCACTTTTCAGGATCTTTAGAATCATTCTTCTCTAGCATATACTGAAATTCGGAATCCCAATCTAATTGTTGCACATACTGGGGATTGAGTTTGATTCTATCTTTGTTTTTAGCATAAACCAATATATATTCTTTTTCTTTAATGATCGTTTTATCTCTATGGGATGTTTTAACTCCGCTAGCTGTTGACATCTTAACAGCTATTGAAGTAATAAAATTTTTTCGTCCAAATATTTCATCACACAATACTTTTAAATAATGGCACTCTTCGTCGTCAATTGAAATCCATAAAATCCCGTCATCCTTTAATAATTTATGTATTACTTCAAGCCGTGGTTTCATCAAGTTTAACCACAAAGAATGTTCCAAATTATCATCATAATGTTCAAAGGCGCTCCCTGTATTATAAGGAGGGTCTATGTATACACATTTGATCTTATTAGAGAACCCTTGCTCAAGTGCCTTAAGGGCTAAAAGGTTATCACCATAAATAAGCATATTATCAGTACTTTTATCTCCATAAGATTTTTCGGAATCCTTGATTAAAATACGTGGTTCAAGATTTATCTGCTCGTCTTTACCAATCCACGTTAATTCAAGCTTTTGTTTCTTATTGCTCATAACTTCCTCTCATTTTAAATCAAACAACTTTCCAGTGAATTTTAAATAACTCATTCAAAGAAGTCTTTTGTTTAAGTTGAGCTTCGACTCGCTGAATAAGCTCTTCTTTTCTATTATCAACCTCATCTTGGGCATCGTATAACTTTTTGCGCATTTCATTGCGTTTTTTTTCCATATCTTTTATCCTGCGTTGCTCTTTTATTTTTTCTTCAAGATTTAGAAGTTTCTTAGCAGTTGTCCTTAAAGTCTTTATATCAATATCAAGCTTTTTTAAATCCAACTCAAGGGCCTTTTTCATATCATCCGCCCATTTATCCAGTTTATCTACTTCATTATCAAAGAATTCGCTATTACGTTCAGCGCTGCGAGTTGTTATAAGATTTATGATTTCTCGCTCTAAAATATCGAGTTTACGTATTTGATCCTCTGATATTGCAGATTTATCGTTTTTAACTTCAGCTTTAAGAGAAAATAACTTCTTGGCAACATCATTGTCTATTACGTCCCCTTTATCATCTAAAACAGCAATGATGACATGGTCCTCCGATTCTAAAGACTCAATTGTATAATTGCTTGCTTTCAAAATCCCACTTTTGTTAATAAAAGGCTTTAATACAGAAATGATTGTCGGATTATTGGAATAATTAAAAATAACTTCGGCTTCCTCAACATTCTGTTTTTTAATTGCGTTAAGAATTTTTTGCGCTAAAGGATGTCCGGGACGATATATATGCGCATCTTCAATATTCTTTCCGATTCTATAAGGCCCCTGGTGGATATCTTCTTCAGGAAAGGGATTAGTCTTAAGCGTGAAAGAATATTCATGTTCAGAAAAATCGGCATTATCCTTAAGATAATAATGTGTTGTATCCCATAGCCATCTTTCATAGATATCTAAAAATAGCTGGCTTTCCCTTATGTTAATTCTTAATTTTTCATGAACCTCTGAATCAAAATTCTCAAGTAACTTTTGGCGGGTGTCTTGTAAATTATTCTTGATGCTTTCATCCATCTCGCTTTGAAGGGCATCAAATGCCACATTAATTTCATCCTCTGAGCGGCATGTCTGGTAAATGGCGGCTATCCTTTTTTCAAAGTCGACACCCGATTCAATGCTTCCTAAAACTTCATCACTTGCCCCAAAAACACCTTTGAAAAGATTAAATTTCTGGTCTAAAAGCTCATAAACCCTTTGGTCTGCTGCATTCTTACGATTTATAAAATTTATAACAACTACATCATACTTCTGGCCATATCTATGACATCTGCCAATTCTTTGTTCAATGCGCTGAGGATTCCAAGGTAAATCATAATTTATAAGCAGTGAGCAAAACTGAAGATTAACGCCCTCAGCACCAGCTTCGGTAGCAATCATGATTTCTGCTTCATCTTTAAAGTAATCTATAATAGCGGCTCGTTTATCTGCCGTTTTTGATCCTGTAATTTTATCGCTGTCACGATTCTTTTCTGCCCATTCTTTATAAATTAATTTTGATTTATCATCGTTATTTGAACCGTTAAATAGAACTATCTTATCATCGTACCCTTTTTCTGAAAGAAGCTTTAAAAGGTAGTCTTGAGTAATCCTAGACTCCGTAAAAATGATTGCTTTTCTTTTAGCCCCCAATTCCGCAGCCATCTCAAAGCCTTTCTTTAAAGCAATCATTAACGCCTCTCCTTTGGAGTTCTTCCAAATCTTCTTGGCCAAATCACGATTTTTCTTAAGGTCGGCCTTCTCCTCCTTCATTAAAGCAATATCTTCTTTGGTATAGACTATCCTTTTCTTTGGTTTCTCATCATCTTCCTCTTCTTCCTCATCGCTCCATTCGTCTTCAAGTTCATCGTAATTTTCAATATCTTCTTCAAGTCCCTGTATGCTAGTTTCTTCTTCAAGTAATTGTTTCTCAGCTTCCTCTATGACTTTACTTATTTTAAATACCAAGTTATTAAGTGTACTGGCGATGGCAAAGGAAGATGACGCTAATAATTTACGAAGTATGAGCGTAATCAATTGGCGCTGACTAGAAGGTAACGCAAATAAAACAGGTCGCTGAAGATATTCAGACATTCTATTGTAAAGTTCTATCTCTTGCTCTGAAGGTATGTAATCCTGTGTTAATGGGATACGTTTAGTATATTTGATGTATTCCAAGACTTGCCGGCGCAAAGTACGAGTGAAAACCGGCTTTAAACGATTTCTTAACTCCATAAACATTTCTTGCCGTGGCTCAACTAAACCAAGTTCATTTTCATAGATATCTTGTTCTTTTGAAACCCGCGAATAGTTGACTTTAAAGCTTTTTAGATCCCCAAAGACATGTTCATCGATAACACTTACAAGACCATAGAGTTCAAGAAGAGAGTTTTGAAGAGGTGTTGCAGTGAGTAGAATTTTGGGCACTTCGCTCAATGTCTCTTTTATTTCTTTTGCGATTTTATTGCTAGTCTTATATACATTTCTAAGGTGGTGTGCTTCGTCAATAACTGCTAGATCCCATTTTATCGGTTTTATATAAGGCGATTTTGAACGTGCAAAATGGTACGAACAAATAACAATTACATCTTCTTGATCAAAGGGATTGAGATTGCCATCTTTTATGTATTGATTAAATGATTTTGCCTCAAGGATAATAGAGGGAATAAAAAACTTCTCTTGAAGTTCAGCATTCCATTGCTTTCGCAGGTTTGCTGGAACGATTAAAAGTACTTTCCTCTTCCTCTCGGCCCATTTTTGAGAAAGAACCAATCCTGCTTCAATTGTTTTTCCAAGCCCTACTTCATCCGCTAAAATAGCGCCTTTTGAAAGGGGCGAACGGAAGGCAAAAAGAGCAGCCTCAATCTGATGAGGATTAAGATCAACCTGCGCATTAGAAAGTGTCGATGACAACTTCTCAAGATTGTCAGAAGCACATCTCTTAGTTAATTCATAAGCAAAATATTTTGCGTGGTATTTCGTTATCACTCTATTTTGTTTTTTCTTTTTTCTTCGACCATTTTTCCATCTCATCTTTCCTCAATCTCCACTGTCCCCCAAATTTAAAACAAGGAATTTTTCCTTCACGGCATAAGCGGCGCACAGTATAAGGATGCAACTTAAGAGCCCCTGCTACTTCATCAACAGTATATGACTCCAGAATCTTCTTCATAGTTCCCTCTCTTAACAGTAATTATAAATTACACTTAAGCACTTCTACCAGTTAGGTGGAATGAGTTGTTAACGTAACAATTTAATAATGTTATTAAAATCATTTGCTTCAATTTCTTCTAGCGAACCCAATAATATCGAAAAGCGTTTTCCTGTAAATGTTAATTCTAAGTTGTTGGGAACTATATCTATCCAGCTTAGAAGCGCAACATGCCCATTCCCACTTTTCTTTTTGCATTTAATAATGCTGTTTGTATAAAGAGAAAAGATTTCTTGTAATAATGAAATTAATTCATAGCTTAATCCTGGCACATTACTATAATTGTTTTGTCTTAAAATTGCTGGTGGATTAAGACGATCTTTTGCAAGCAACAAAGCTAATGTGCAAATTTGACGATATGATAAAGAATCTATAAGATTTAAATAACAATTTGCTTCTCCTATACTTACGTTTTGAATAAAAGCAAGATTTGCAAAGAAATTACCCAAAAATTTAACCTTTTTTTCTTCGTAAGAATTTCTACTTTTCTGCAAAATCCCTTCAAAAATTTCTTCAGCTGAAGATCTTTTTGAAGCATCTTCCGAAAAAAAATTATCATTTCTAAGTTTTTCACCATTTTCCAGTTTGTTTTTTATTTTGTTTAAAGCTATTGCTGCTACTGCACCTACTCTTTCAATCTCTTTATGTGACATGTGGCGATTTGCTAAATCTCCTAATATTTTTTTTGCTCCCTTGGTAATTAGAGGACCAGCACCTCCTCCGATAATAGCTCCTGCGGGACCGCCTAGAAGAAATCCTATGGCACCGCCTATAGCTCCGCCACTCATTTCTGCGCCAGTTTCAATAAAATTTTTAATTTTTTCGTCTGACATATTTTATTATCTATCACCAACATAAATATCACCTGCTGAGTTGAACCCAAATCCAGGTACCCACCAGTTAGGTGAATAGATTCGTTAGAATTTAGTTGTTTTTTCTGTCAACAAAGTTTTGTCCTAAGGCAAAAGCAACTGCCCCTGTTATAATAAGAAGACCTTGAGAAACTTCTACTAATTTAGTTATCATCAATACGCTGATAGTAGTAACAATTAAAATAGATAGAAAAATTTGACCTTGCAAAAAAAAGCTTTTATGAAGAGCTTTTGTCATCGCTTCCGGATTACCTGAAGCACAAAAAATATTATCATTTGCTATAACTAGCCCTACCAGAAAATGTGAAGTTGAAAGTAAGCCCAACATCAAACCTATAAAAACTGCAAGTAAAGCTAGAGGGGGAATTTGTTCTGAAAAATTTGTTAACAAGTGAAGTAGAACCCATATGGTCATTATTCCAAAAACACAAAGTGTTGTACACCCGCATATGATTAGTGCTATTTGACGAGCAGATCGTCCTGTCCATTGGTCAGCCATTTCTTCTCCTTATTTTTTACTATTTTTGACTCTAACAATCAATAGATGACTTTCTTTGCTAGTATCACATCATCGGATTCTCCGATATGCCCTGATAAACAGTTTAAACTTTTAAAAAATTTAAACTATCAGCTCTGCACCCGCAGATTTACAAAGCTAAATCAAGCGCGAGTACAAGCGGGTTAATATTTCACCTCTTCTGAAATATCAAGGCAAATGTAACAATATGTAATAATTATACTCCTCTAGGAATAGTTAAACAACCCTTAAGATTCTTAAAAGCATACCCCTATTTAACGTCTCACTAATTATCTACTATAAACTTGCTATATCTCTAAACCTATGGCTATATTGTAATGACAGCAAAGGAGATAATTATGGAACAAACAAAACTCATGGAAATTATGGGGCATAAAGATTACACATTGTCAGAGCTAAAGGTCAAATATAAGGTCTTATATGGCCCAGAAAGCGCCACACCAAGCAATAAAGTCTATTTATGGCGTAAGATTGCCTATAAACTGCAGGAACTTGAACACGGAGGGCTTTCCAGCCAAGCACAAGGCAAGATTGAGGAGTTTATCCAAAAATACGACCCAGTAAATAATAAGGCCCTTCGGCCTACAGGCAATACTGATAATACAGGCTCCCGGGATAAGCCCCTCGACTTCGCTCGGGACAGGCGCCTGCCTATTCCTGGTACCATCATTACTAAGGAATACAAGGACATTCACTTGGAGATTAAGGTTCTTGAAAAAGGTTTTGAATATAACAAGAAGCAATACAGAAGCCTAACTGCCATTGCAAAAGAGGTAACCGGAGCACATTGGAATGGGTATTTGTTCTTCAACTTATAATGCACAGATTAACACTGATTTTAAAAGCAGCACAGATCAACACTGATTCACATAAAGACACAGATTAGCACAGATTTAAATAGCAACATAGATGAACACTGATTGCGAAGAGAAAGATGGACACAGATAAAAATGGATGCTAAACAAAAGAAAAGAATATATTGCGCGATTTATACCCGCAAGTCTACATCCGAAGGCTTGGATCAGGATTTTACAACTCTTGACGCGCAAAGAGAATCCGCGGAAAACTATATTGCCAGTCAAAAATCAGAAGGATGGATTGCGCTTCAAGAACAATATAATGACGGCGGCTTTACCGGAGCTAATCTTGAAAGACCAGCGCTTAAAAAACTTTTAGCCGCAATCAAGAATCATACCGCGGATTGCGTTATAGTATACAAGGTAGACAGATTATCCAGATCCCTCTTGGACTTTTCTCGGCTGCTAGAGTTTTTTGATCAGCATAATGTCACCTTTGTATCAGTGACCCAACATTTTAATACTAATTCCTCCATGGGTCGGCTTACTCTTAATATCTTGCTTTCCTTTGCGCAATTTGAAAGAGAACTTATCAGTGAACGTACTAAAGATAAAATGGGCGCTGCCCGTAAAAGAGGCCAGTGGTTAGGCGGTAGGCCTCCTTTGGGTTTTGATATTGATCGAGAAAATAAACGCTTAGTTATTAATCCTGAAGAATCTAAACTGATAAAAGAAATCTTTGATCTTTATTTAAAAGTTAAGTCATTATTACAAGTAGCCAAACTACTAAATAATAAAGGCACTAGAACAAAATACTCTATTCATAAAACAGGAAAATCATTTGGCGGAAAAACGTTTGGCGTAACCCACATTCAATCCATCATCCGTAATGTTTTATATATCGGAAAGGTAAACTATGAAGGGCAAATATATAATGGCCAACATGAAGCGATTATTGACGAGGAGACTTTTAATGCTGCGCAAGAGACCTTAAAGCTAAATCGCAGAGAAAGAAAAGTTACGAAAAATACAGAATGCACTGGGCTGCTTAGCAAACTCTTGCATTGCAAAACCTGCAATACATTGATGTTTCATACTTATACCTTAAAAAAAGATTTACGTAAATACCGCTATTACCTTTGCACCAGCGCGCAAAAGCGCGGCTATGCAACTTGCCCTACCAGATCAATAAATTCACAGGCAATAGAAAACGCGGTGCTTGAGAATTTAAAAATAATCTTTGCTAATAAGCCTGACCCCCAACATCCGCACAAACAAGAAATTACTGCCCTCATGTCTCCTGTTTGGGAAACTTTATACCCTGAAGAAAAACGCAGGATTTTAAGAGCTTTATTAAAAAGAATTGATTATAACCAAGAAAGTAAACAATTGGGAATCACCTTAAATGAAAATAATCAACACTTTGAATTTGAAGTAAACTTAAAAAAAGTGAGATCGCTTAATAAATTTAATAAGGTAACTAAAATTAAAAAAGAGCCTACAATCCGTAAAAATCTATTACTTGCCCACCACATACAGCGCCTTAGAGATACAGGCCAAATAAAGAGTTTGCAAAAAGCCAGCGAATGGCTGAACTTAAGACATATTCGAATAGACCAAATAATGAACATGCTGCTTATCTCTCCACGCATTCAAGAGGAAATCCTATTTTTCGGAATATTTAAACTTAATAAAATTCCGGAATACAAACTGCGCAGTATAATCAATCAACCTGACTGGCAAAAACAACAAGAACTTTGGCAGGAACTGCTCAAAGCATAGTATCTCTGTTTTAAATTCTCCCTGATTCCTAGTTAATGACCTAAATATACCACATTAATTTTGAAAATATCGCCAATAAATTCATTAACTAAAACTGATTCGCGAATCGCGATATTAGAGATAAAGAGATACTAAAAGAAGCAGAAATTAGAACATAGGGTTTAGGGATTAGGCCTTCCCAGATAAAAGTGGATTACGCAAATAATAACCGGAAAACATCAGTCATAACTCTTTGATGTGTTTACAGATAGAAAAACCCTGATAAGGATTACTTATCAGGGTCTCTATTATCTCTCGATCTTAAGTTTGAGAGATTTAAGTGGCTGCCCCGCATGGACTCGAACCATGAATACTTGATCCAGAATCAAGCGTGTTACCAATTACACCACGGGGCAGTTGATTGATTTTAGCTGCTTTTATTATCCAAAGTATCTCTTAGCATTATTCGCAATGCTTTTCTTCCTTTGGTTGTTTTAAAATATTCTTCTCGCCTTCTCGCATCGCTTTCAGTAAAAAATGCTTCATAGAATATAACTTTTCTTTGCGCGTATCTGCTCGTTGTGTGATTCCTGCCTGCTTCATGTTCCGCTATACGCCGCTTTATGTCCTTTGTATATCCTATGTAAAATCTATCTTCTGACGCACTATATATTACATATACGTAATTCATTTAACAATAATAACAGATCCAGCTCTGAACCAGAGATTTTGCTTTGCAAAATCACGATTCAGTGGTAAACAATCAAGCGTCCCGAATCAGAGTTTGCCTATGGCAAACACGATACGGGATAAATGTTGCCAATTATTTTAACCATGTACCGTAAGGCCTGCTTATTTCTTAATTGCGCAGCAATTCAGGCCTTTCTGGTGCAGGGCACCACGGGGCATTATTTTTTAAACGCATTACAATTAATTTTTTATGAAAAATTCCATAAAGGACAGGTTACAAACCTGTCCCTACAAGCATATTTATATTATTTCCATCTTTCTCCCACATTGCGGAATTATTCGCGATATACTCACGGATATTATATAATGACTTATCATTCCTAATAATATGGTCGTAAAATGACCTTTGCCATTTAAATTTATTATCTTTGTTTATAATTTTATTAATTCGTTTTGATGAAAATGTTTTAAAACCACGAATTATTTCGGATAATAAATACGATTTATCTGTAGGGGAGGGTTTATAACCCTCCCTCTTATTTAAATCATCAATAATTAAAATGCCATGTATATGGTTAGGCATAATTATAAATGTATCAATGATTATATTATTGTAATGGTTTGGTAGATCTAACCAGCATTCCCGGCATATTATCCCACAAACACTAATTGCCATCCGATTATGCGTAATATTTCCTAACTATTCTTTACGTCCGTCTGTACAAATAGTCACGTAATAATAACCACAAGACGCATAATCATGGACTGTTAATCGATTATTTTTACGTGTACAAAAATTATCTATTTTATTCACAGCAATTTGTGTTTAATTCGTGTGCTATTCGTGTTAATTCGTGTATGGTATCAAAGTTCTTTCAGCTTGTCAAATATGTTTGCGCGCAGTTTTATCTTTCTTATTATCTTTGACAAACGGGCAACTGACTTTTCCTTGCCCAGGAATTCAATCACCTCAAAAATACCCGGGCTTACAGTTCCTCCGGTCAAAGCTACACGCACAGGATGTATAACATCCCCGGCCTGAATACCAATGCTCTCGACAAGTCTGCGGATATTCTCTTCGATCACTTTATGCTTAAATGGTTCTGTTTTCTCTAAAACCTGCTTGAATTTCTCAAGATAAATAGATGCATCAAGCGTCATTAAAAAGTTTTTAACCGCTTCTTCATCATAAGGAAAATCATCCGAAAAGAAAAATACAGCAAGATTTGCAAAATGTTCCAAAGTAGGCAATCTGGTCTTATAAAGTTCAATAAGACCGCTCAGCCACTGCTTATTATAATCATCCTCTATATAATCTTTCTCCTTTAAGCGAGGAACGATCAGCTGTATAAGCTTTTCAATATCCATCTTCTTGATGTACTGTCCGTTAACCCAGCTCAAACGGTTAATATCAAAAATTGCTGCTGTTTTATTAACACGCTTGAGTGAAAACTCTTTTATCAGGGCATCTTTACTAAAGATCTCTTTATTCGTTCCCGGGTTCCATCCCAGCAATGCCAGATAATTAACCAGGGCTTCCGGTAAATATCCCTGCTTCCTGTATTCACTTATCGCAGTTGCCCCGTGACGCTTGGACATGCGCGAGCCGTCTTCCCCGTGTATCATGGGAATATGCACAAACTTCGGGGGCTTAAACGAGAGAGCCTCATAAAGCATGATCTGCTTTGGCGTATTGGCAATATGGTCATCTCCCCTGATTATATGCGTTATGCCCATCAATGCATCATCGACAACGCAGCAGAAATTATAGGCAGGCGACCCGTCTGATTTTATCATAACCTGGTCCTTTAACTGTTCTGTATCAACAGCAATCTCACCTCTTAAAACATCAAAAAAGCGTATTTTAGCATCCTGAGGTATTCTGTAAATTATCGCCTCACCGTCTTTGTAGGCTTTGCCCTCATCCATTAGCTTTTGCGCATGTTCGCGGTAAATATCAAACCGCTTGCTTTGATAATAGATCTCATCCCAGTCAAGCCCCATCCATTTAAGACTCTCCAGGATTTCCTCAAGATATTTTGCCTCAGAACGAACCTTGTCCGTATCTTCGATACGCAGAATAAACTTACCACTTGTAGAACGGGCATAGAGCCAGTTGAACAGACAGGTACGCGCGCCGCCGATATGCAGAAATCCGGTTGGTGAGGGGGCAAAACGAACTACCGGCATAAATGATATTCCTTTGTTTAGAGTTAATAGTGACAAAGTCCAGTTAGTAATTATAAATTATGAATTATGAATTACGAATTAAAAGCAAAAAAATATTAGTTACTAAAATATGCTATCGACCATTGGCTATTTACTTTATTATTAAAGCATCGTTAAATTCTTTTATGGATTTTCTGATGCCTTCCGGACTAAGTCCGCATTGAGCCAGCAGTTTATCGCGTTTGCCATGCTTAAGGAATTTATCTGGGATTCCCAGGATTTTCACAGGACACGGATGAATAATATTATTCTGCATATATTCGCAAACAGCACTGCCGAACCCTCCGGCTATCACTCCGTCTTCAACCGTAATTATTGCTTTAAACTTTTCAGACTTTTCTCTGATCATGTCCTCATCTAAAGGCTTAACAAAACGCGCATCAACAACCTCTGCGTAAATATCATCTTCTATCAGCAATTCAGCGGCCTGTAATGCCGGCGCTACCATGCTGCCTAAGGCAATGATCGCGACATCCTTACCCCGCTTTAAAACCCTGGATTTGCCTATGGGAATTATTGCATTTGTTTTTTCATATGGCAGTTCAGGCACACAGTCCTTTGGATAGCGGATTGCGCAAGGCGGGTTCATCGCCACCGCCAGGGTTAATAGCCTTTCAAAATCATCCTTATCAGAAGGAGCCATTATCACCATATTCGGAATAAGCCGTAAGTAAGCAAGGTCAAAAATTCCGTTATGCGTCGGTCCGTCGTCAGGAACGATCCCCGCTCTATCCAGCGCAAAAACTACCGGTAACTTCTGCAGACATACGTCATGGATTATCTGGTCAAAACTTCTCTGCAGAAAAGTTGAATAAATTGCAACTACCGGTCTGAACCCGCCGCGTGCAAGCCCTGCGGCAAAACCAACCGCATGTTCTTCAGCTATACCTGTATCAAAAAATCTATCCGGAAATTCCTCGCTGAACTTTTCAAGCCCTGTCCCTTCAAGCATTGCCGCTGTAATTGCTACAATCTTTTCGTCTTTCCGCGCAAGTTCTACAATCTTATCACTAAAAACTTCTGTGAACGACTGGCCGCTTGATTTGCACATGGCGCCTGAGCAGATCTCAAACTTACCAGCACTGTGGTATCTTGAAGGTGAATTTTCCGCATGCTTATATCCTTTGCCTTTTTTTGTTATTAAATGCACGATCGCCGGCTCATTCAATTGCGAAACATTTTGAAACGTAGATATCATGGTCGGGATATCCTGGCCGCTTATCGGGCCAAAATACCTGAATCCCAGTTCCTCAAACCACATCCCCGGAACCAGCAGCTTTATTAATCCCCGTTCAAGACGTTTTGCCGCGCGCAGAGTCCTGAATCCAAACCAGGGAACCCGTTTAAGCAGTTTTTCCACATCCGCTCTTATGCGGTTATAAATAGGGCTGGATGTAAGGCGGTTTAGATATTTACTTAAAGCGCCGATACTTGGCGAAATACTGTGTTCATTATCGTTTAAAATAATCATTAAATTTTTGTTTAAATGCCCGGTATGATTCAGCGCTTCAAATGCCATGCCGTTAGCAAGCGCTGCATCGCCGATAACAACAGCTATTTTTCTTTTTTCTACATTAACAAGATCACGGGCGCAGGCAAGCCCCAGGGCCCATGAAATAGAAGTTGAACTGTGGCCTACTGTAAAAAAATCAAATGTAGGATTTTCTTCAATATCCGGAAAACCGCTTAACCCGCCCGGCTGCCTTAAAGTGGAAAAATCATTTCTTCTGCCTGTTAATATTTTATGCGTATAAGCCTGATGCCCCACATCCCAGAGGATGACATCATCCGGCATGTTCAGGCAGTAATGCAACGCTATGGTCAGCTCTATTGTACCCAGATTACTTGCCAAATGCCCGCCTGTTTTAGAAACAGTGTCAATTATAAGATCACGTATTTCTTTAGAAAGCTTCTTCAGATCCGGCATTGACAATTTCCTTAGATCATGCGGTCTGTAAATTGAGTTTAAAATATTCTCCATGATATTGCCTTCTTTTTTATTAACCGATCCTACTCTTTAATATCTTCCTCATTAAAAGAATTCAGCTGAAATTTCTTACCATCTTTTTTAACCAGTATTTCAACTTTTTTCTTTGCTTCCTGCAGCTTTTTACTGCAAATACCGATCAATTTCATACCCTCTTCATAATGTTTTAAGGATACTTCCAGCGTTACATCTTCACCTTCTAATTCTTCAGCTATTTTTTCAAGCTTTTTCAGAGCCTGTTCAAAAGAAAGTTCTTTCATTCTTGAGTCTCCTTTATCTGACTTATAATAACACCTTTGTGCAATTTTGTCTCTATAATATCCCCTTTTTCTAACCCTTGCGTGTTTTTAACTACTTTTCGCTCCGGGGTTAAATAAGTTACACTATAACCACGGGATAATATAGCCAGAGGATTAAGGTTAACAAGCCTTGCGCTTACCTGCTTTAATAATCCGTGTTTTTCCTTTAAAAGATGGTCAACACGTGAAGATATAAGCATTTGCAGATTATCAAGGTCCTGCTGATACCGCTCTACGATAACCTGCGGCCTGCGCATTGCATAGCTTTCGGCAAGTCTTTCGAAACTCATTCTTGAGAGCCTGATTTTCTGCATTATTGCCTCGGTCATTCTTGCCTGCAACGCATTCAAAGTATTAACTATCTGCTCTTTTTCCTGCACTACAAGCTCAGCTGCCGCTGATGGCGTAGGCGCTCTTAAGTCTGCGACAAAATCACAGATAGTAAAGTCAATCTCATGTCCCACGGCCGAGATCACGGGAATCTTAGAGCTATAAACAGCCCGGGCAACCGGCTCTTCATTAAAAGCCCAGAGATCTTCAAAGCTGCCGCCGCCTCTACTGACAATAATAACATCAATTTCTTTATAATCGTTCAGGTCTTTTATCCCTTGCGCAATATCAACTGCTGCGGTTTTCCCCTGGACAAGGCATGGTCTTATAATAATATGCACATTAGCAAACCGGCGGTTGATAATATTAAGAATATCGCGTATTGCCGCACCGGTTGATGATGTAACTATTCCGATATTTTTCGGTAAAAAAGGGATTTCGCGTTTTCTGCTTTTATCAAATAACCCTTCTGCCTCAAGTTTCTTCTTCAACTGCTCAAAAGCCTCTTGCAAAGCACCCTTGCCCACAGGCTCGACTGATTCCACATATAATTGATACTGCCCTGATTGATCGTAAACACTGATCCGGCCAAGTGAGATACATTCCATGCCTTCTTCCAGCTTAAACTTTAATTTCATATTATCGCCGCGGAAAAATACGCATTTCAGCTGTGCACTTTTATCCTTAAGCGTAAAATACATATGTCCTGACTGAGGAAGGCGCAGAGTCGAAATCTCTCCCTGGACCCAGACATTAGGAAAACTATCCGTCAGGATATCCCGTATATCCTTTGTCAGTTCAGTTACGCTGTATATGTGTTTATCTTCAAATAGTGTCTGATTCATTTGTAAGTTGAGACCGTTGCAATAAATTACAAAATAGTTAACATTTTTTCGGTTACCAGCAGTTACAAACAGTTGCTATTGGTTACTAATAGTTGCTTCAAGAAACCAACATTAAAATTTTCTCAGTTTTTCTTTTCGCTAATACGCAAACCCGCCAGCGCGCAACTTGTAAACTTAAACTATATTTGCGTTAGGTTTTTTCTGCTTTTCCTATGAGTTGTTTTTACCTGTAACCTTTAGTAACTTTTATTAACCACTAGTAACCTCTATTAACTGTTATCTTTCACTTTCCACTTCAGAAATCCCTCTAAAAAATCATCCAGCTTTCCGTCCATAACAGCCGGCACGTTTCCTGTTTCTACTCCTGTGCGATGGTCTTTTATCATGCTGTAAGGATGCATAACATAAGAGCGGATCTGGCTGCCCCATTCTATTTTTTTCTTTAGGTGATGCTGTTTCTCGGCCTCTTCCTGTCTTTGTTTTAACTCATTTTCATAGAGTTTTGATTTCAGCATTTTCATGGCCATGGCCCTGTTTTTGATCTGTGAACGCTCATTCTGGCATTGAACAACTAAACCGGTTGGAATATGTGTAATACGCACAGCGGAATCAGTTGTATTCACATGCTGGCCTCCAGCGCCGCCGGAGCGGTAAACATCAATACGCAAATCCTCTTCCTTTATTTCTATATTAATATCCTGATCAATTTCCGGGATAACCTCTACAGAGGCAAATGATGTATGCCTGCGTTTATTGGAATCAAAAGGAGAAATTCTTACCAGACGGTGGACCCCGTTTTCGCCTTTAAGCTTGCCGTAAGCAAAAATCCCTTTGATCAATATTGTTACGCTTTTAATGCCTGCTTCTTCGCCCGCAAGAAAATCAATATTATCCACCCCGAATGCGTTATTTTCCGCCCAGCGGTTATACATACGCAGAAGCATGCTCGTCCAGTCGCACGACTCTGTCCCGCCTGCTCCGGCATGAATGCTTAAGAACGCGTTCATGCGGTCTTCCTTTGCCGAAAGCAAAAGATCGATCTCCAATTTATCAACTAATTTTTCAAGATCAATAAGTTCAGATTTGATTTGCTTTAAGGTCTCAGTATCATCAGAGTCAACAAGTTCTATAAGTTCTCCGATATTCTTAACATCTGCTTCTGCTTTAACGATTGGTTCTGCCTGTCGTTTTATGTTTTTTAATTGCTGGATTATCTTATTCGCTGCTTCCTGATCATCCCAGAAATCAGGCAGGGCCATCTTTTGCTCTAGGGGAGTAATTTTGGAGAGTTTAGTCTCAAGGTCAAAGATACCCCCTGAGTTGTTCGAATTTTTCAGAAATTTGCTTAAATTGCTCTTTTAATTCTTCATGCATAATTTTCCTCCAAGGAGTTTTATTGTAACATAAATAAAAATACAACGCAATCCTGTAAACAATCTATATCATTGCTCGTTTATATTGAAAAATCCCTTGAGTTTATATATAATAAGTACCATGCAGCTATCAAAAAGAGGCTACTCCCTTCTGTTTTTTAGTTTTTTAATATTATTTCATCTTGTAAACAATTTGATCTGGATTCGACAAGACGGAAGACATGCGCTTGGCTGCGAATCGGTATTCCATTTCGAACGTGCCTTTGAAATATATGCGCAAATTAAAGCTCCATCGCCTAATTACTTGACCTCTTTAACAAAACTAATAAAATATCCCTGGTTATTACAAGTCAGACAACCTGCTGTATCCGCTATACCCAGCACCTATGCAGCAGTATTTGTTTTCCTGAGTATTTTGTTTAATCTATCTTTCTTGAACCTGGCACAGCTTAACATAATTTATCTGGCCTTGATAATTTTATTCACCTATTTACTTGGCAAAAGCCTGTCCTGTTCTAAAACAGGGCTGCTCTCAGCATTTCTAATTGCCTTTTATCCAATGGTTTATGGCGCTTCACGAAAACTCACGCCTGAGATCGCACTAACCGCGATCGTGGTTTGCGCTTATTATTTATTGGTTAAAACCAATTTTTTTAAATCAATATCTTACTCTATTGTTTTAGGAATAACCTGTTTATTTGGCATAATGATCCACCCTCTTTTTGCCGCTTTTATCAGCGGTGGATTACTCTACTGCTTTTTTAAAATTATAAAATTCACGGATAAAGCTAAACCGCAAAGGTTTTTGAATTTAATTACTAGTATTCTTATTATGCTGGCATCTTTGTTTTTCATGCATGAGAATTTTCATAAATTCAACATTGTCACAAAAGACACTTTTAAAGAAATGTCCATTACCTTGACGAAGCATTCACAAACGTTTATCGGGAATGCTGATACTGCGACGGATGGACTTTTTCTTTTTGCTTCGCCTGAGGACAGTTGTCCCTGCACCCAGACAACTAGCCGCGGTATAAATCTAAAATGTATTCTTTTTTATCTGGCACAGATACCCGATCAAATTTCTTTCTTCTGCGTTTTTCTGTTGATCACTAGCCTCTTCTTTTTTGTAAAAAACAAGAATTGTAAGGGAAGAGTATTATTATTCCTTTGGGCGATTTTTCCTTATTTAATACTCACTTTGCTGCCCAGAAAATGGGGACGTTTCTATATGCCGGCATTGCCTGCTTTAGCGTTGATAACTGCCTGCGGCATCAGCAGTATTACTGACAAGCGCTTTAAAAAAATACTGCTTGTTTTAATATTGATCGTAAGTTTCATGCAATTTTTCGCATATTCTTATTATGCTCTGCCGGGAAGGCCTTTTTTAAGCGAGCTAACAGAGTTTATTAACACCCACAAACCTTTCCCGTCTAATTACCATTTCACTGTCAGCCAGATCATGAAGCAGATAAACAACAGCAATATTCCAGACCAAAAACAACAAACAACTGCCGGTTTATTTGATCTTGTAACATCAGCAGACCGTTTTTCATCGCACTGGTATAATGATCTTACGTATTATTTTCGGTTACTCATGAATTTTTACAAAAGAGCCGATATAAACATCGCTTTAAACTGGGATATCTCTACTTCTATAATTGATAATAACAGCTATGATTTTCTTGTGGTTTTATCGGATGATGATTATGTTTTTGATGATCAAATCATAAAAAACTATCAATTAATGCAAAAATACACATTAAAGCCATCAAATATCATTGTCATAACTTACAAAAAAAAGTTATGATTTGATTTTTTAGGATTCTAATAGTAGAATATAACCCCAGTGCCGAAGTGGTGGAATTGGCAGACGCGCATGGTTCAGGGCCATGTGTCCGCAAGGACGTGTGGGTTCAACTCCCACCTTCGGCACCAATTCAAACAACCTGGGAGTTGAAAAAAAGGGACTATAAGGGAAAAGATTGTTTTCCCTTATGGGCAAATCAGACTTCTGTGCGGAAGGAAAAGGAATTTTATCTCCCCTTCTTTAAAAATCTGTACCCCTAAAAAGGTGTGGGTTATAGACACATGGATTATTTAGAAGAATGAAGAAAAGAAATCTTCTTACTGCAGAAAGATTCTCCCTGCAAAATCCCTGTTATAATGACCAGATCTTCTGCTGCGATGGCCTTTAAACTCAACGTTTCACTCTCAGATTTTATTCTATTTACAATTACAGTATCAGAAGGCACGAAAACTGTTACCTGTTTGTTTATATAAGGCAGAAATACTTCTACGCTGTCCTCAGTTATCTTCTTTACAATACCGCTGATCTGAAACGGAGGATCATACTTCTGTTCAGCAACCGCTATAGCCGCAATAAACAAAAAAGAAACTATAGATAAAACAATTAAACATTTTTTCAAGCTCATTGTTTTCTCTACTTTATATAAAGGTTACTAATGGTTACAAATTGTTACTAAGGATTACCAGAGGTTATATTATCAGTTTTTCTTTTTTCCAATATACAATTCGTGACAATTCGTCACTCGTAACTAATAAGTCTAATCCCCAAACTTATATACTTTTCGAACCGGCTCCTCTACTATCCATGTACAGGATAAACCCTTAGGAAAGACAACCAGGTCTCCAGACTGAAAACTGACTTCGCCTTCATCAGTTATCACCGTTACCTTTCCTTCATATATATAACAGGTTTCTTTGTCAGAATATGTCCATTCAAAAGTGCTCTTTGCACACTCCCAAGTTCCCCAGTTTTTTATGCCCAAGTCCTTAAGCTCTTTCTCTGTCGGCTTTTTAACAATAATATTCATAATAACACCTCCTCAATGAGCAGATCATTTATGGATCACAGCGACATAAATGATCTGTGCGAATTGATCCCGCCGCTAGTTTTGTCGTTTACAAAACTGGCGGGATATTTTATTAAAATTTCAACTCCAATTTGCCTCGGTTTGGCGAGAGAATTGATCCCGCCGCTTTTGGGCGGGATATACCTTTAACCATCTGCAAATTAAGCGTATTTATTATAACTGAATCCTTTAATAAATTCAAACCTTCTATTCTCTTATAGACAGGATGCTTGCCGGATGCAGTGTCCAGTCACCATATCTTTGATTAATATCATCCTGCGCGTTAAATAACTGCTTGCGCTTTTTTTGATCTACAAAAAGAACAGCACCAGTATAAGCACCTAGCCCTCTTGCAGTAACACCCAAAGCCCTTATCTGCATCTTAGCGGCTTTCAGCTTATCCAATATGAAAAGCGCCCTTCGGAACAAATCAGCAGAATCATTTGTAAACTCCATAAAATTCTTTTCCTTGGATATAAATTCAAGATCAGGTTTACGCAGGTAAATATGCAGTATGCTTGATTCCAGTTTATAGCGTCTAAGGCGGGAACCGACCATTTCACATAAAAGACGCAGCCATGCCTCTACATCATTACGCGCATATATGTTATGCGGCAGGGTATAAGAATGTCCTACAGATTTAGGCGCTGCATCACCCTCATGAAACCAATGGATATCATCTTCGGCAAATAAAGACGGGTTAGCCACTGAAAACATCCATAATCCTACCTTACCGAATTTCTCCGCATAAAAATCCTCAGGCACCCTGCACATATCCGAATAGGAAAATATGGAATAATTATTCAATCGCTCCCTCAAACTCCTGCCGATACCCGGGATTTTTTCAACCGCTAGATTTTTAAGAAAACAGGCGATATTCGGCTCTTCCATAATTACCATTCCGTCCGGTTTTTTAAGCTTTGATGCAATTTTTGACATCAAGCGATTCACAGATATACCGATAGACCCGGTTATATCAAAACTGCCTTTTATATTATTTTTTATATCCATGCCTAGCTCAAGATATGATCCATATCTTTTATCAAGTCCGGTGACATCCATGTAGAATTCATCCACAGATGCCTGCTCTACCTGCGGGCTGTAATTATGCAGTAAATTCCCGATCTGCTTGGACACATAAAGATATTTAGCTGAATCAGCCGCAACGAATTCAACATAAGGGCAGATACGAAAAGCCTCCTGCGTGCTCATGCCTGAGTCTATGCCTAATCTTTTTGCTTCATAAGATGCAGCACAGACAACGCTTCTTCTTTTGTCCTCTCTGCCGCCGATGATCAAAGGCTTGCCTTTTAAGCGCGGATTCACCGCCTGCTCAACCGAGGCAAAAAAAGCATCCATATCGATATGAAGTATTTTACGTTCGTTTTTCATGATTGAAAATTTTAATAACCGAAGTCCGATGGATGATCGTTCCCCCGCCATATTACGGCGGGGTCACTAGGACGACGGAAGCACGCTCTCTCCGCTGGCTAAAAATAAAATCGTTTATTGCTCATCGCTTTTTCGTACTTCGTCCCAGCCTTGCCGCTTTTCGGCAGGCGGTCGTCCCTCGTCTCTCGTGCTGAGATCAGCTATGCATCTTCTAAAATCAATCTCCAGCGCATGCTATTGCGCAGGAAACAAATGGTATATTGAGTATCATTGTTGTCTGTTACGCTAAACAGATGGAATACATCTGCGCCTTTTTTCTCCTGCCAGGCAAACTGCACATTTTTAATCATGTGCTTATTTCCGTGCAGAAAAAACCAGAGCGGAAAAAACCCTCCCCTTTTAAACGATACAACAATATCTATCGCTTGTCCGGGCAGGGTTTCATCCTGTGGAAGGGGCCTGTCCCAACGCGCTTCAGGATTAAACATATTTTCTTATTGCCGTAATTACCTTGCCGATTATTTGCGAGCGTTCATTTAACGATATTATCGGATAATTTTTATTTGCAGGTTCCAGAAAAAATTTATTTTCCCTGCTTCTTAGTATTTTTACAGTTACTTCTCCATCAATCCGGCAGACAACTATGTCCCTATCCTGAGCGCAGGGCTGTTTTTTAACCAGCACAAGATCATCCGGCATAATTCCTGCTTCGATCATGCTGTCTCCATGTACCCGCAAAAAAAACAGTTCGTCTTTCTGGGCAAACAGTTTGTCCACATTAAAATAATCCTCAACGTTCTCAATAGCTAAAACCGGCACCCCGGCAGGCACGCGGCCTAAGATCGGTATCGTAAGCATGGCTTTTTCTGTTAATTCTATTGCCCGTGATTTCTTTTCCTCAAGTAATATATAGCCCTTTTTACACAATGCACTTAAATAGTCCCTGACCGTACCGGTTGAAGAAAACCCGAATTCAGAAGCTATTTCTCTGATCGTCGGCGGCAGTCCCTCACGTATCATTTTTCTGATATACATGAGCACTCCCTGCTGTTTATTAGTCAATTCCATTTCTACCTCCTTTTGTTCAGCTTTAAGCTAACTAGTTATTGATTATTTGTATTATTGTAATTTGGTGTTGACAGTATTTGGATGAAAATAACTATTTTTGACCTTGAAATACATAACTCGGTCTTATAAACTGCAACTGCAGTTTATATTCTCGGATTTACTCTGCACGCCTCGGAGAATGCCTGTCCGCCAATCTTTGTGGCGGAAGTAAAAATAGTTTTTTCAGCCATCAACTGATAACATCTTTCATTGTAAACATATCTCCCAAACAATACAGATTATTGTCACTGATCACTGGTAATTATCACCATACCACACATTTGTGTGGATGTCAAGGAAAAGAATACTTATCGAAGATAAAAATATGGTTATATAGACTGCAGGATTGGAATTTCGGATAGAAAAGGAGCTGGGAGGAGTTCCTTTCTAATTAGCATTTTACTTTCATCCCTATGTGTTATTGCTTCATCAACTCGATATATTCTACGGCCAGTAAACAATATATTTACTTCCCCAAACTGCTTATCAGACTTTCTGTTTTTCCTCAATGCTTTCAGCATTCTGTCCCTAATTTTCGGCTCAATTGCTTCAAAATCTAAAAAGGAAAACTCAGGGATTCTGTCTGCTAAATATTTACGATGCAATAGCGAAGAATCTACTGCAGTTTGGATCATTGCTCGGGCAATATACCCCTGTTCAGGTTTATATTCAAAGAGTTTAATACCTATTTCTTTGAGCCTCCTTTCAATCTCTTGTTTTGAAACGATGCGCAATCCTTCAATATGATTTATACACACATTCATTACAAATTGAGTATTTTTAATAAAATATTTAAAAAGTGCGATTTTTCCTACAATCTCTTCCGGAGCACGCGCTATCCATAATGCCGCTGCCCTCAGTGTCTTTAAACGCAGATATACACTGCTTATACTGCGCTCTATTATTTCTTTTTCGCTGATATCATACACCTCAACAGATCCATAAAGTACTTTACAATGGTCAATATGCCTATCGCACACAGCATTAAAATGAAAAATTTTAGCATACACTGATTCCGGAATTATATTCAGTGATACTTCTTTGCCCTCTTTGCCTTTGACCAGTACTTTTCCGTCCTTTAAAGTAATCGCTGCCCCTCTCAACTCCTTATATGCCTTATCAATATCCTTTACCACCACCCAGTTATCAAAATCACTGAAATTTTCTTCTTCCCTGGTTGCTGAACCATATAAAACAATAGCTGCTAAATTATCCCCCAATTTTTCTTTAACCCAATCAACATATCCGTACCTAATATGTTCTTCCGGAGTAAGCAAAGCTTTAAAAGTACGCTTTTTCGGCTCCTTAAAAGCCAGCGGCAGTATTTCTAAATATTCGATTAACCTCTTCTTAATTTCGATCAGAAGGTCTATGCCTTTATCTTGGGCAATTTTATGGGACATAAACCGCGCGTCTTTTCTTTCTAATAAACCCAACGCAAGAAACATTGCCGTAATTCTGTTGTAAACATATATTTTATTTAAGAATGTCTTGTAATTACCCCTGTTTTCGACAATATAAGAATCCAATGTAGCAATTCTCTGGGATAATTCCGTTTGCAGCTGGAATATAGAACGCAATATTCTATCCTCATCAGAAACGCCGTTAACTCCGGTAAGCTCAAATAAATTTTCTGCTCCGATACTTTCTTTTAGCTTATGAACAACCGAAGGCAGATACACAGAAAAAGTCTTAATTTCATCAACTGTCCATGGTAAAGGCAGTGTATCTCCAGGCGTATTTTCGAGTAGGGAATTTAAAAAATCCGGAGTCGGCGGCGAATTAATTATTACCGTGCGAAATGCATTAATATCACTGTACAACGTCTTTTTCAACACGGCATTCGTCTCATCAAGAAGCACTCTTAGAGTAAAAAAATCAGAAAAAGCTTTTTGCAGTGACGTAATATCAAGATTAATTTGCGGAGATAATGTACTGTGTAGAGAAATGTCTCTATTGTTTTCTTGTGCGCTAAGGGTTAAAGGCAAAGGTGAGTAAAAGCATATAGCGTTTGTAAGAAAAATACTTATTATGCTTTTGAACACAGTATATTTTACTTTTGTTGTCCCTATCATTATTTACCCTGTTTTAAAAGCCTTATAGTTTAAATTCAGTTGACATTTCATCCTGAAAAAGGTTTTAAAGTATACCACATAGCAGGGAAGGTTGCAAACAAAAAGCGACTTTTTCATTTTTAAGTAACTATCTGAAGATAAATGAGATATGTTTAAAGTTAGTAGTTTGAAAGTGCACTTTCAATGTGATGTTTTAAAATGGAGCTTTTTATACCGTGGTTTTCAGTTCTGTTGCCTGTTTAAAACAAGCAAAAAGCAGGAAAAATCACTTTATTTTTAAAATACTTTTAAGCGCCGGGTTTCCCTAGAAGTTTAAACATTTTCTTCTTATAAGCTTCTACCCCGGGCTGATTGAACGGGTTTACCCCTGATAGTAATCCGGACATTGCCGTTGCCTTTTCAAAAAAGTAAAACAGCTGTCCCAGATAAAAAGCAGTTCTTTTTGGTATTATGACACTGAGGTTAGGCACATTGCCTTCAAGATGCGCGCTGGCTGTGGCCTCATAAGCTTTATAATTTATATGACCCATATTCTTACCTGCAAGATAATTTAATCCATCCATATTATCTTTGATCATGGGGACTTTGATTGCTGTCTGAGATTTTTCTATTATTAAAAACGTCTCAAATATATTTCTTTGTCCGTCCTGGATCATCTGTCCCATTGAATGCAAGTCTGTTGTAAATTCACAGGCAGCCGGGAATATCCCTTTGCCGTCCTTGCCTTCACTTTCTCCAAAAAGTTGCTTCCACCATTCCCCGAGATAATGCAGGCTTGGATGAAAACTGGACAACACCTCTATAACTTTTCCTTTTTTATAAAGAATATGCCTTATCCCGGCATATTTATAAGCCGGGTTTTCATCCAGACTAAGCATATTGCATTTTTTTTCAAAATCACGCGCACCTTTTAATAATTCCCTGATGTTAATCCCGGCTACGGCTATGGGCAGTAACCCTACCGGCGTTAAAACAGAGAACCTTCCCCCGACATCATCCGGGATTACAAATGTTTTGTACCCCTCATTTTCAGCAAGCTTGCGCAATGCACCAGTTCTTGCATCTGTTGTCGCGATTATTCTGTCCTTAACTCCTTTTTTACCGTAAAATTTTTCCATGTATTGCTTTAATATCCTGAAAACTACCGCTGTTTCCGTTGTTGTCCCGGACTTTGAGATAACATTTACAATAACTTTCTTTTTCTTTATAACATTAAATAAGTCATGAAGATAATCCGAACTTAAGTTGTGCCCGGAAAAATATACTTTAGGAGTTTCGCTTTTAAGCTCATTGGCAAAGTTAGGTTTTAAAAATTCTATACACGCCCTTGCCCCCAAATATGATCCCCCTATGCCAAGGCTTATAAAAACATCACAGTTTTTCCTTATTCTTTTAGCGGTTAACTCAATATCTCTGACCAGTGAAGCCTCTATAGATGAAGGCAGGTTTAGCCAGCCGATATAGCCATTGCCGGGGCATGTTTTATCTTTTAATTCCTGGTGAACAAACTTAATTGCTTTATAAACAGCTTTTAATTCTCCGTCAGATACAAACCCCTTACAGTTTTTGCTGATAAACTTAATATCCGTCATTTCTGCTCTCTCCCTAATTATCTGTGTAGGCCTGTGTTTCACAACAATCCCATTTTATCATTGTCCTAAATTATTAACAAGCTGAATATTTTGGGCCATTCTTATTTAGGGTGAAAGAATTTCTGGAACACAATAAGAGTGAAGTGGTTAGATAGAAACAATAATGGCCCATGATTACACTGATGAAAAACAGATTGCAGCGATTGTCCAGGTTCTTTCTGCCACTCTAAACAAGAAAGAACCAATATTTTTGGTTTTTTCTCAATTAAACTGAACTTCAAGAGAGATAATGGGGGAAATTTTTGCGCAGAAATATGTCAGGGCTAAGTCCGTATCAGAAATCTCTAAGCTCTCTTCTTATAAATAATCCGCGTGAAACCGGATCCAAGAATTGCTGTAAAAAATAATTTACATCTTTTATGAATTTACGCGGCACATAAATCATATCATCCGTTTTTAAAACCACGTTATCGCTTATGTCTGCACGTTTCAGTGCCTTGGTCAGGTCTAACCGTTTAGGAGTAGGTTTTTCAAACCCCCCTTCAATAAGCATCACGCTGTCTTCAACCGCATGTTCCGTAAAACCTCCGGCTAAACTTACAGCTTCCAAAATAGTTCTGGTTCCTGTCAACTGGTAAACTCCCGGATTTTTCACCTGGCCCAAAACAATAACCTTTTCACCGCCAATTGATTTTATGGAAACTGAAACCTGCGGATTGCGGATAAATTCCTGCAGCTTAGCAGTTAAATCAACTCGGAATTCACTAATAGTTAATCCTGTTGCCATAACATCGCCGACCAAGGTAAAAGAAATTCTCCCGTCCGGGCGCACAATAACCTCATCATCAAGATCAGAATTCTGCCACACCTTTATAAGAAGCATATCTCCGTTACCAATAATATATTCCAGAGTTTTTCTGCCATGTTCAGATTCACTTTCAACAAATTGCTCAACCTTTTTATCTTCCTTTATTGTAGAGATCGCCTTTTGGAATTCCTGTTCTGCCTCTTTATATCTCCCCTGATTATAAAGGATCAATCCCTTTTTATAATGCTGATCGTTCTCTTTTTTTGTCGCTTCAATTGCCTTCTGAAATTCAACCCTTGCCTCTTTATACTTTCCCTGCTCATAAAGCTTAAGCCCGCTCTTATAATACTGCTCCTTGGCCTGCGAACTGGCTAAAATTGCTTTTTTAAACTCTGCTTCAGCTGCTTTAAAATTGCCTTTTTCATAAAACTCCAATCCTTTTTGATAATATCTTTCTGACTTCTCAAGTGCTGTTTGGGCATAAACAAAAACAGGCCTCACCAGGAACAAAGAAACCACAGCAAGAACACAGGTAATCAATATCCGTTTTCTTAAAATCAGCATTTATTGTTTATCCTTGTAATTAGTAAGGAAAGAATCACTGTAATTGCGCTATTTTCTCCTCTAATCTGGCTTTTTCTTCTCTCAAGGCTACTATTTCTTCAGCCATTACAACTTTTTCTTCTTCGCTTTTAGCCAGATCTGCATCAAGTTTTTTAACCTCTTTCAATAAAGCAAGCCCCTTTTCGCTTCTGCTTTTTAGTTCTTCAACTGCCTGTTTCAGCTTCTCCTGAAGACTCAGCTTTTGATCCTGAGCCGTCTTGATTTGTTCTAATAGATCTCCTGGCACATCTGCCTGAGCGACTACCTCATCCTGTAAAGCCGCATATTTATTTTGCACACTTGCCAGCTCTAAAGCAATTGACTGTCTTTGCGCATCTGCTAAAACAAGCTGTTGTCGCAATTCCTGCTGCTGTAATTCCTTATTAGCGATATCCTTCTCAAGCATTTTCAGCTTTTCATCGACTCTCTTAACTTCGCCAGTGCTTTGCATCAGGGCTTTAACTTCATTCTGAAAGCCGGCGTTCTCCTGTTTTAACAATTTATTATTTTCACTTATTTTTTCCAGGTCGTTTTTTACAAAAGTCAGTTCTGCCTTCAGACCATCATTTTCTTTTTTAATCGCTTCATAGCGGCTGTTTACCTGCCCGTCTTTTTTCGACGTTTTTTCCTTTTCCTGCTGTTCTTGAAGCTGTTTCAATTCTTTGCGTACCTGTACCAGCTCCAATGACGCAGAGTTTCTCTCTCTCTTGACCTCTTCTGTCTCATCAGTCAATGCAGCGGCATTTTCTTCTTTTTGCTTGAGCTTGATTTCAAGATCATCTATTTTTGTTTTTAATTCAGCTCCTGTTTCCTTGCTAAGCTTATTCTTCACAAGCTCATCTTTAATTTTTATTTTTTCTGCTTCAAGTGCACTTATCAGTTCATCTTTATTCTTTATATCCCGCGCATATTCATTTATCTTGGCCTCTAAACTGTTCTCCTGCTTATCTCTATCCTTCATCTGGGCCTCAAATAAAGCTATCTCACTCTCCAGCTTGCTGATCATGCCCTGGCTCTTAGGCTGCTGAGCTTTATTCTTCTCCAGTTCTTTATTTAATGCTGCCAGCTCTTTGTTCGCTTCTGTGCTCTGCTTTGCCTCTGCCTGCGCCCTGGCCAGGTCACTTTCAGCCTTTTTTTGCTGGCTTTGAAAATCACTGATCATCTTGTCTTTTGTTTTGACTTCTTCTTCTAAATCCTTTTTCTGCTTTTCAATATTTTTCTTCTGATCTTCAAGTTTCTCATTTTCTTTTTCCAACTCAGCAGCAAAATCAGCCTTTTTAGTCAATTCCTTGTTTCCCTTTTCAAGAGACATGTATTCTTTATCGGCTTTTTTGATTTGTACTTTTAATTCTTCAATCTCCGCTTCTTTCTGTTTAAGCACACCACTGTTTCTGTCCTTTTGTGCTTTTGCCATTACATCAGGCTTTGCATACTCAAGCTTGTTCTTTTGCTGTGACAAAGAACTGTTTATTTTCTCAAGCAAAACTACATCCAGCAAAATAACTTCTTTGTCTCTTTCCTTTTGCATAATAGAATTTCGAGATAATTCAAGTTCATTTAAAAGATCTTTATTCTTTGAATCCAATTCATCTCTTTCCTGCTTTTGACTTATAAGGATATTATTTAAGTTCTTATTCTCTTCTTTTAACAGCTCATAGTGCTCAAGTTTATCCCTTATAGACAAACCCGGCTTTTCTCCAACTGTATCTTTAGAACCAAACAAATTTTTGAATTTTGAAATTTTATTTTCTACAAACTGGTTGTCGGTTTTCGGTGTTTCGGGTCCGTCCTTTCTCTGATATAGTTTTATTAGCTCTTCTTTTAAAGCAGCTATCTCCATTGATAAATTACCCTTTTCTTGGTTTACTTTCCCTACATATTCCTGAACAGTTCTAAGCTGATTTTCTCGTTCTAGTACAGCATTTTCAAGCTTTTTAATCATATCTGTTAAACCGGCTGTAGGCTGATTTTTTTGTTTCAGCTTCCTGCTTGTATTTTCCAGGTCTTTTTCAACCAATACCTTTTCCGTTTTTAATTTTTCTATCTCCTTTGCGAGATTTCTATTTTCATCGTGCAGCCCCTTCAATTCTTGCGCTGCCTTTTCACTCTGTTTTTCTGTACGGATAAAACTTCCCGGCTGCTTCAAAGCGTCTCTGGCTTTTTCAAATTCAACTTGTGCCTTATCGTATTCACCTTGTTCATAAAGCATTTCCCCCTTCTTAAAATAATCCTGATAATCAAGAGCGCTGACATTGCCTTGAAAAAGGAAACCGGCGATCATGGTAATCCCTACTATAATAAGGCCTCTGCATTTATTAATATTTTTAAACATTGGATGCTATCCTCCCGACAAATTATTTACCCAATAACACTTCTAACTCTTTTTTCAGCTTATCCGCATTCTGCCTCTCATCTTGAGAAAAGGAATCCCCGGGATTTTGCTGTAAACTAATATTTAAATTAGTAATTCTAGACAGATCTTCCAGTGTTTTGTTCTGCTGCATTCTCAAATCCTTCAGTTCCTGTTCCTTTATCTTATATTCAGCCTGGACAAGAATAAGTTCACTTTTCAAATTCAGCACCTCTTTATTCTTTTCAATTACTTCGCTCTCTCTGCGCGCCAAAAGCTCTGTTGACTGTAAAAGCTGGCCTTTAAGATTCGAGTAAAGCATGTTAGCATTTTTATATTCTTTTTCCTGGTACTCAAGTCTTTGCTCAACAGTATCCTTCGCCTGTTTTAGCGCAGAAACTTCTGCTTCTTTTTCCTGCAGCAGTTCATCTTTCGCTAAAAGCGAATCGTTGAGCATTTTTATTCTATCGTAGAGCATTGCATATTTTTTATCACCTGATGCTTCGGGCTGTAAGCGAAGCATCTTCAAGCCCTCTTCAAGTTCAGCTATTCTCTTCTTTGAGGTCTCAATTTCAACTTCTTTGCTCATAAGCATCTCAGAAAATTTTACCACTTGCGCTTTTGCTGTATCATACAAGGCATATGCCTTGCTTAAATCTCCTTCAATTTCCGTAGTTACTGCTGATTTAGCCAGCGGGATCTCATTAACGCTTATTCCCTTTTGCGCGGCTTCCAATCTGGCTATTATCTGCTCCTGATCTTTAACCTTTTCCTGTGCCAGTTTTAGCTCAAGGGCCAAATCATCCCTTGCCTGTTCTATTTTTCTGATCTGCCTTGCTTTTTTATCAATATCAAGCAGCTCATTCTCCAGCTCTGCAATCTTTTTGTTCTGCAATTCTAACTTTCCTGCAAAAGTTTCCTTTTGAGTGCTCAGAGTACCTATCTGCTGATCAAGCTTATTTCTTTCTATTTCGTTTTCTCTAAGCTTTGCCGTTAAGTTACTGTCCTCTTCCTTTAATTTTGCCTGCATGCGCTGCTGCTCATTAAAATCATCTCTGATTTTATTAACTAGCGTCTCCATTTTACTGTTTTCTTTTTCCAAACGCATGACATTTTGTTCAAGCATTTTTTTTTCTTTATTGAAGCCTGCGTTTTCTAAAGATAGAGTTTTATTTTTTCCCTTTAAAACTTCAAGTTCTTCTTCGCGCTTTTGCAATACTGCTTCTGTTTTTTCAAGCTGCAGCACAAATTTGCGAACAAATTTGTCGTCTTTCGATTCATTAACCTGTGCCTGAAGCCTGCTTACGTCTTCAAGTGTTTTCGTAAACTCATTAGTAAGTTTTGTCAATCTGTGATTCAGTGATAAATTTATTTGATTAAGCTTTAAGTTCTCTTGTTTAGCTACAGAGTGATCGTTATTTAAAAGTCGTAATTTTTCCTGGCTCTCGGCAAATTCTTCCTTTATTCTTTTAGTATCCTGCAAACCTGCCAGTTCCTTCAAAAGAATATTAACTTTTGCGCCCCTGGCAGCATTTTCCTTTTTTTCTTCATCAAGACTTTGCTCTAAATATTCAGTTGCCTTGATCAACTCCGTTGTCTGGACTTTAAGAGCACTTGTTTGTTTTTTAAAGAAATCCAGCCGATTAATAGCGTAAGCAGACCCACCGACCAGAAAAAGAAATATAATAATTTTTATTATAGTGCTGAATCTATTCACTGTTTTTCTCGTCTTTTGTTTTATGACTTATAAAGCCTTCCTGAATATAAATCGAAAAATTTGAGGCAAGATCAATGGCCTTAGGCGTGTCTGTTTTTTGACCTTGAGCGCTGTGTGTTATATTAACAACCGGTTTAAGCGGCATTTGAAAGTTTTGTTTAATAACCACGCCGGTTTCTCTCGTATTTAATTTTACAGATGTCATAATAGGGAAAACCCCTATCAGGTCTATCAATGCCTTTATGAATTTATACTCAAACCTGACTTTCTGCTGTGTTAAAAATTTAATCACCTCTTCGCTTTTGAACTTATCACGATAGGGCCTTATGTGCATCATTGATTCATAAGAATCAACCAGTCCTATAAGTCTTGCCTTCTCACTTATTTCTTCTTCTTTTAAAGCATGCGGATATCCGCTGCCGTCAAGACGTTCATGCTCCTGTGATATAACCTCAAGGATCTCAATGTCCATATTGCTGCTGATATTTTCAATGATTTTCCTTCCCGCGATCGGATGCTGCCTTATCTCATTATACTCATTTTTACCAAAACGTTTATTCTGACTAATCAAATTATCATATTGAATGAGACCAATATCATGAAGCAAGGCAGCCAACCCAACTTGATGCAGCTGTTCACGGCTGTACTTGATGGATATGGATATATACAAAGATAAAATGCATGTGTTTACAGAATGCTGGTACAGGTATCCCTGGGAAGAGTAATAGTCGCTAAAAAAGAGTCTTAAAAGCGCATTTTCATCGCTTCCTAAAATATTAATAAATATATCAATTATTCTTTTTGCACTTTTATAAAATGATTCCCAGTTTTGTGACGAAAGTCCGCCCATCTGTTCAGACAGGGAAATCGCTTCTTTATAAACATTTACTGCTTCCTTATTATCAGAATTTTTAAATTGTATTGCCGTAACAGTTGAAATAGAGGGGGGGGACTTCCCTTTATCCTGCGGTTTGACAAGATCTTCCTTTCTTATTTCCTCGGCGTTTTTATTTGCTTGCACACTTGCTTCCTGAACTTCCCTGGCAGCTGTTTTTTTCGCTGAGTGAGATGATTTATCCTCTCCTTTTTTTTTGGTTTTTTTTAAAATGTCGGAAATCTTTAACATTTTCCCCTCTTTCCCCGCGGCATAGTATAGAATCAATCCGTTCTATTTTATTGCTTTTTTGCTTGTACTGGTAAAAGAATAATTAACTGAGGTCCCATCAGGAAGTTTTTTACTCGTTATCCCTCTCATGCTTGTCATTTTATCGGAAATTTCACCGCGCCAGAAATTGATTTTTCCCTCTTCAGCAGTCTGCATTGTTTCCCATATAACTATTTCCTCGTCCTTTATGCTAATAGTATAATTTGTAGCATTAAACCCTTCCTTGGAAGAACGGTCGGAATAAAAACGGTTATCCTCAAAAACAAGGATGTCCGTCTGCTCCTTTGTTTTCCCCTCGATAGCCTTAATCTCAATCTCCCATTGAGTATTGTCTAGCTGTTTGCGTTTTTCCTGACGCAACATCTTATCTTCTTCTATCTTTTTCTGTCTATCTTCGCTTGTTTCTTTTTTCCCATCAGCTTCTTTTGCCGGAGATTTTTTTTGCTCCTCTTGCGTTGCTTCTTGTTTTATTTCTTTCTTAACTTCTTTTTCTACTGCCTTCTCTTTAACTGCCTCAGTTTTTTCCCCTTGTTTTTGCTGAGCTTTAGTGGTAGGTTCTTCTGTCTTTTTTCTTCCCCAAAACGCATATCCGTCCTGTATAAAAACCATAGCCAAAATTAAAAGTATCCACAAACTCCTGATAAATCTGTCCATTGCGCCTCCTTATATTTAAAATTTTTAAAAACCTTTTTATTTTGTTTTTGTTTTTCCTTCCCAGGTCTGCCATGTCAGGATATAGCGTTTCACCCAGTCAATGTCCTTATCGTCTTTTTTAGCCAGCTTTAAATACTGTTCAAATCTCTCGATAGCTTTTGGCCTGTCCTCAAAATGCTCCGCGTATATAAAACCGAGATTAAAATAAGCTAAAGCATCTTCCGGATTAAGCTCTATAGTCTTCTCAAATTCTGCAATAGCCCTTGGATATTCTTTGTTTTTTGTATAAAAAACCCCCAAATTATAGTGCATGAGAGCGGTGCGTTTAAGCAGAACTTTATTTTCCCTGGCTATTTCCGCGTATTCTTTAGGCAGCTGCTCTAATTTTTTTTCTAAAATCTTATTTGTTCGCACAGCATCGCTGTACTTTCGTTTTAGCTCCTGAACCTGATCTTTTGTGACATCCGTAACAGTTTCAGCTTTCACAAGCTCATTCCCCAGGTCATCTTGCTTTTTCTTAAGCCTGTCCATTTCACTCATTAAACGGGAATTTTCTTTTATATGATCGTTTATTTGCCTTTTCAGATCATCTACGATTATATACCCCGCCTTACTTTTTGACAAAGTTTTTTTGATATTATCGCGTTCTTCCTCAATCTGCATTTGTGTAATGCCCAGATTGCCCACCTGAGCCTCAAGCAGTTTGAGCTGTCCTTCCAGCTTTTTATTAACAGCTTTAAGCGTTTCCCTTTCAAGCTCCCATCGGCTGCGTTCCTGCTCAATATCCAGCATTGCCTGCTGTGCCGTTACTATTTCCTGTTTATATTTAAGAAGAAATTGCGCCTGCTTGCGCAGATTATCCCTGTCCTGTACGACAGCTGTCATTTCCTGCTCTAATTTTTTATATTCCGAGCTAAGTTTATTATACTCTTCCTGTGTCTCGGCGAAACCCGCAACAGGATAAGACAAGATGATCAGGATCGTAATTATTAATTTAATTGCTTTCATATCATTCATCTCTAAAAGGTTTAAGTTGTGGATAATATATCTCTTCCATTTTAAGCTCGGGATACGTTTGATAGCTCTTTTCTTCCTGTTTTTCGCCATAAGCGGTCAGATCAGATTCAGTTGTCATCGGCTGATAATTCTGGTATTCCTGAGTTTCTATCTGCTTGCCTGTGACTATTTCATCGCCTTCAATAATATGCGCGGTTACCACGATCAACAGTTCATTACGCATCGTACGCTTATCTTCTGATTTAAATAATGCCCCTAGAAACGGAATACTGCCTAGGATCGGAACCCCCTTTGAATCCAACGAATTTTCCTCCCTGCGCAATCCTCCGATAACAACAGTCGAGCCGTCCTTGACCATAACTGTTGTCTCGGCGGTTGATGTATCTATTATCGGTATTTTATTATTTTGTGAGGTAACTAATGAGCCGACAACGCTGCTGATATCCGGCTTTATGCTTAAAGTCACATAACCTTTATCGTTTATTGTCGGTGTTATGAATAATTGCAGCCCTACATCCATAAACGTTACCTGCTCAGAAACGGTCGTTGTTGTCTGGCCTGCTGTTGTTGTTGTAGTTATATAGGCCTGCCTCTCTCCGACATGGATACGTGCTTCCTGATTATTAGTAACTGATAATTTAGGATTTGACAAGATCTTAACATCGCCCAGTGTTTTTAAATAATTTATCATCACATCGAAATCATTTTTACCCACTACGCCAATATGTATTGCCTCTGTCCCGATTTTGTTTGTTCCTCCGGAAAAATTCGATGTTGTTCCGCTAAAAGGATATGATCCTATATATCCCGTATCATCAACTACTTCCTGTCGTGACCTCCACGCCGAATTGCTGGATGAAACCGAACTCAGCGGGTAGGACCCCATATATGTCGTTCCTTTTCCTTTTGACAAATCAAATAATCCTTCCCACTCTACGCCTGCACTAAGATTATCATTAAGCTTAACCTGGATTATCCTTGCATCGATCATAACCTGCTTTGTTTTTTGATCCAGACTTAGAATGATCTTTTCTATATCATCCATTCTTTCCGGAAGTGTTTCTACAATAACCTGATTAGTACGGGTATCCGCCCGTATCGTACCGACTTTCTTGTTTTCAAGCTGTGATTTAAGCTGCCTTGTTACGTCCTTTGCTTTTGCGTAGCGAAGGTTAAAAATTCGGACAGTACTTTTTCTTTCAAGTTTTTCAATTGTAGCTGTGATCTCCTCTATTTTTTCCGGAGTATCCAAAATCATCAGTGTTCCCGCATCACTGTCAACCAATACCTTACCGATAGAACTTTTCACAGAATCAATAACCTTGATTGCCTGATCAGGAGCTATATATTTAAGATGAAGAACCTTTACCTTCCTTACATCATCGAATTTCTTACCATAACGCTCGCTATATTCCTTCTCTGTCATAACGTTATATATATCGCCTATCTTCTCATATGCAAGGTTATTAGAACGTATGACTATTTCAAAGACCGCCGCAACCGGAGCTTCGTGGATCATTAAGGTCACCCGGCCTGAGACAGCATTAGTCGGGACAATATTCAAATTGGCCTTTTCAGCTAAAAATTTCAACGCATCTTTCACTTCAATATCGCGCAGATCAAGTGTGATCTTCTTCTGTATCCCGGCCAGGGTATTCATCGGTGAATCAGGAGCAATAGCCAGCGAGGCATACGCCTGCTCGGCACATACTGCCGTGCCATAATACACCATGACAATGGTAACCATCAAACTAAATAATGATCCCGAAGAAAAAAATCTTTTCATTGTTAATTTACAGCCTCTTTAGCACCCCAAATAAGAATATACTCTTTTGCTTTCTGTGAATCTTTATCCGCGGGCGCAATAGCCAGATAATGCTTAAAATGCGAAATAGCTTTTAACTCATCAATTATATAGCGTGAATAAATAATCCCTAGGTTATAATGCGTATTGGCATCTTCGTAATTAAATTTCAAAGCCTGCTCAAATTCCATAATCGCCTGAGTGTATTCCTGCCTTTGAGTATGAAATACTCCAAGGTTATAATGCAAACTTGCATTTTGGGTCCGTAGTTCCGATAACTCTTTTTCAAGCCGGCTTAATTTTTCCGGCATAGTTTTTAAAAGAAAGTTCATACTTCTGTTCTTTTCTTCAAGATCCGCGATTTTCACCGTCAGCTTATCGATATGCTCAGAGTACGAGGTTAGCAATTTTTCCTGCTCTTTGCCTTTTTCTTTACTTTTTGTTTCACGCTTAGAAACACCTTGCATCTCTTTTGCCAGAGCATTTTTCTGCTCTTTCATATCTGTTAATTTTTTTTCCAACTCAACGGATATGTTTTTAAGATTATCTATCTGCGCCAGATATACCTCTTTATCCTTATTTATAAGTGAGTTCTCCTTTTTCAACTCTTTGGCCAAATCCTGAAATTCACGCAACTGATTATTGAGCTCTTTGCTGTTGTTTTCAATCCTTGCGGTATAATCTTGATCTTTTTCTCTCAAGAGTTCTTTTGCCAGCTTAAGCTCTTTTACTGTATCTGTTGCCTGCCTGCGTATTTCCTGAAGCTCGTTCTGTAATTTTTCTTTTTCATCAAGCAGCTGATATGTGTCGGATTTATGTTTTGCTAATTCTTCCTTGCTTATTTTAAAAAGTTCTTCCCTTTTATTTAACTCATTTTTAAGAAAATCCATTTCCTCTTTGGCAACCTTCATGTTCTGCTGATTAACCTCAAAAAGCTGCCCGTGCATGTTTTGATTTTCCTGAAGCCCCATAATTCTGGCTGCAAGCTGTTTTTTTTCATTTTCCAGTTTACTATTCTGTGACTTAAGCAATTCATTGTCTTGCTTTTCAGATTCTATTTGCGCATTTAAATTCACTTTTGTTTCTTCTAAACTCTTTTGTACCACATCAATTTGTTTAGTTAAAATATCCTGTTTCTGCTGAAAGATCTTTCCCTCCTGCTGTATTGCTTCATCCTTTTGCGCGATCATATCTTTAAGCTTGCGCATCTGGTTTTTGTCTTCTTCTGTTTTTGCCTGTATATCCTCAGCTTGCTTCTTGAGGCCGGCTATGGTTTTTTCAGCTCCAGCCAGATCATTTCTCAGTGTCGTATCCTGGCCTTCGGCACTGGCACTTAGAACCTTTATCTCTTCTTCCTTTACTGCTATCTGCTGTTCATATGCCTTAATCTTTTTCCCGAAAGATTCATTCTCCTTTGTTAATATTTTGTTTTCTTTCTTGATCTCATTGATAGAATCCTGCGCCTCTACAAGCTCACTTTTAAGGATACTGCCCTGACCTTCTATACCTTTTTGCAAGGCCGTGATCTGATCTTCTCTGGCCTTTAACTGCACCTCACTTGCTTTAAGCTGCGCAAGGTTTGTTTTTATCTTAAACGAATAATCCTGATTTTCTTTTATCAGCGTCTCTTTTTCCTCTTCCAGTTTTTTAACCTTATCATTTGCAGCCACGATCTCTTCATTGAACGACTGCTCCCTGTCCTTTAACCTTGCATCAAAAGAAGCGATCTTTATTTCTTTTTCCTTAAGTTTTGCTTCTATTTCTTCTAGTTTAAGCGCGTAATTTTTATTTTCTTTTAAGGTCTCCTGCTTCTCTGCTGCCAGATTTTTAACCTTTTCTTCTGCTAAGACAAGCGCTACCGCCAGCGCCTGTTCTTTTCCGGCAAATTCAGCCTGCAGAGACCTTAGCTGTTTTTCTTTTATTTGCAGCTGGATTTCTCCTTCCTCAAATTTTGCAACGCTCTTTTTAAGCTGAATTTCATACTCCTGTTTTTCTTTCAACAACGCCAGTTTTTCATCTTCCAGTTTCTTGGCCTTTTCCTGTACTGCAGCTAACTCCTCCTCAAAAGGTTTGCCCTGTTTTTTAATCTCCTCCTGCAGGAATTCAATCTGCTCCCCTCTGGCCTGAAGCTTCGCGTCTTTTTCACCCAGCCTAAGCGCATAATCCTGTCTTTCAGTTAAAATCGTTTCTTTTTCCGTTTTAATTTTTTTAATTTCCTCTTGAGCCGCCGCTAATTTTTCTTCCAGCGATTTATTTACATCTGCGATCCCCAAATGGATGGATTTAATTTCTCCTTCTTTTATCTTAAGCTTTTCCTCGCTTTCGCCGAGTTTAAGCGCATAACTGTGCTTTTCTTTTAAAGCCGTTTCCTTTTCCGCTTCAAGCTTTTTGATTGCCTCTTCGGCTTCCGTTAAACTTTGCTGCAAAGACTTGTTTTGACCTTCTTTTGTTTTATGTTTCTCTTCAATTTCGCTGAATTTAAGCGCATAACTATCCTTTTCTGTCAAAACAGCTTCTTTTTCCTTTTTTATTTTTTCAAGCTCAAGCAATTGATCTTTTATATCGCCGCGCAGTATTTTTATCTGCCGCTCTTTCTCGTTCAGTTCTTTTTTACTATCCTGGAGTTTCGCCTGGTCATTTTTACTGTCCTCAACCGCTTTTTCATTTTTGAATTTTAACTGCTCTATATCCTTTTCTGTTTTTTTGTGTTTATTTTTAAGCTCATCGTACTCTTTAAGCAGGTAATCATATGCCTGTCTGTTCAGGTCCAGTTCTACATTCAAAGTATTCATATTATCGTTTATCTGCTCCATGAGAATCGCCACTTGTTCTGAAGAAAGTTCTTCCGCATTCTTCTCGCGGTCAGCCTCTCCGGAAGAAAGCGCTTCATTCTTCTGCTCTATGACAACAGCCTGTCCTGAAGCAGGAACTTCGGCTTTTTCCTGAGCATAAATATTGACAGACAATACCGTCAATATTAACAAGATAAAAATTATAATATTCTTTTTTATTTTCATAATATTTTTCATATATCGTATTTTAAACACCCGTACCTAGTTATTATACGGTCTAAACCCTTTAATTACCATACCCCCGAATTCCGGCTCAGCAGGAGTCAGCACTTTTAGCCTTTCCTTTTTCTCTATACTTGCTTCGTAATCCTGCGCAGGCTTTATGTTATGAACACCGATCTCTCTGCCCTGTTCGCTGATAAGCGCCTCTCCGCTGATGATTGTAGGCGTCAGCATTATCAATAGTTCCGTAACATTGTCAGTTTCATTTTTAGTTTTGAATAATTGCCCAAGTCCGGGTATTTTACTTAAGATAGGAACTCTTTTTTCAATTTTTGTCTTTTCTTCCCTGCGCAAGCCTCCGATGACTATTGTTGCGCCTTCTTTCACTAAAACCGTGGTTTCAGCCACAGAAGTATCAACAATAGGTATCCTGTTATTTGAAGGTGTAATTAATGTACTTATTACACTGCTGACCTCAGCTTTCAGTTTTAAGCTGACAAAACCGTCCTCATTTATTGTCGGGATAACATCCATCTGCAAGCCGATATCAATAAAGTTGACCTGCTCTGATATTGTGCTTGTCGATTGTCCGGTAGTTGTTGTAGTCGTAACATATGCTTCACGTGCTCCAACGTGTATGCGGGCTTCCGTGTTATTAACAACCGCTATTTTCGGATTGGAAAGAATCTTAGCTTCATTTTCTGTCGTTAAGTAATTCAGCACTACGTTAAAATCGTTTGCGCCAATAACTCCGATATTAAGGTTTTCCAAACCAATTGCCGGGTTACTCGCCGCATAGTTGGATGTGGTCCCGCTGGCGGGATAAGACCCTACATATCCTACTTCTTGAAGAGTGGACTTTCGTGATTGCCAATCATCCGAGGACGATCCTACCGTAGAAAAGGGTGTTGAGCCGATATAAGTCATCCCCCCATTGCTGGACTCGGCAAGGTCAAAAAGACCCTCCCATCTAACACCGGCATTTGACGCGTTACCTAAACTGACTTTTACAATTTTTGCGTCTAGAAGCACTTCCAGTGTTTTCTTATCTAAAATCTTGATCAGTTTCTCGATCTCCTCCATTCTCATTGGCAGCGCTTGGACTACTACCTGATTAGCACGCTCATCCGCTTTTATAGATCCTACTTTTTTGTCGTCCAATCGCGCTTTGAGATGTTCTTCAATATCTTTTGCTTTTGCATAATTTAAAGGGAAAACCTTGATAAGACTCTCCTGTTCAAAGCTCTCCAGAGCCTTTTCCATCTCAGCCAGTTTTTCGGGAGAGTCCATGCAAAGAACAGTACCTGATTCCTGGTCAACCAAAATCCTTCCTATTGAGCTTTTTAGTGTATCTAAGAAACTGAAGACCTTCTCGGGAATCGCATATTGCAGCCGAAAAACCTTGACCTGCCGTATATCAGAAAACTTTTTCCCGTAAATGATCATATATTCTTCTTCACTCATTACATTATATATATTTCCCGATCTGTCATAAGCCAATCCGTTGGAACGCAGCATAATATCAAATACATCCTTAACCCTGACTTCCACTACTACAAGCGTTACCCTGCCTGTGACCGATTTGGTGGTTACGATGTTCAGTCCGCTTTTCAATGCGAAATATTTCAGAGCATCATTTATATCAATATTTCTCAAGTCAAGCGATATATTCCCCTCTATACCTCCGGATAATGGAGTAAGCTCCTGCTGATGGACTGGCGGCACGGGAACAATTGCCTGCGCCAGTTCCGCTGCCTGAGAGGTCAATACAACAATTATCAGGCTAAACGATATTATTGTAAACGCAAAAATTCTTCTCATCTCAATTCAACCTCTTGAGAAAGATAATGTAAAATTACTTTATCTCTGTAAATTGCCTGCACGCTTATCTCGTTTATTTTGTGTCCTGTTTTAACAAAATATGTCTTTTTCGCGTTTTCATCTTCAATTATAGCATCAGGGTCATTTGACCAGGAAATGCCTACCAGCTTTAAACTCTTTACCATTTTTTCCAGTTCAGTCGGCTCTTGCTTCGCCGGTTCTTTAAAAGCAATTTTTTCTTCTTCCGGCTCATCTGCAAATCCAAACAGGTTTCTGGCTTTAACCTTATTTAAATAATAACTCTCAGACTGTAATAAAGAAGCAACCGCCTTTACATCTGCTGCGATCAATGGTTCTTTGTCTGATTGTTCTTTCCAGTCACGGTTAAGAAGCCGCGAAAACTCCACTCTTATGCTCATGCCAAGGTAAATCACCAACCCTACAATGCATAACTGCATCAGAACATTAAATCCGGCAAAACTAAAAGAAATACGCGGTGTCCTTACCGGACCTTGCAATGCTTTTGCCTTTAAAAACGAGATCCTTCCTCTAAGGGCTGCGATAGAGAAAAATTTTTTCCCCAGGCTTGCCGGCGTAGAATTAACATCCTGCGATTCATTCCCTTCGCCTTCAATAATATTCAGCAACTTTTTTTCAGGACTAATATTTTTTTCTGCCATAGTCTATTACTTTATAATTGTAGGATGCGGCGACTGATGCCAGCCTTGCTTTACCTCTTCATTGATGATTTCACGGATCATAACTTCATCTACGACAAATTTATTATTCATTACCAGGCGCTTAAGAGCCTTATGGCAAATCATATTAACTCTTCTGGGGTATCCATGCGTATACCTGTAAATTTCGTTTATCGCTCCTTCTAAAAACAAATGCATATTCGCTTTATATCCTGCCTGTTTAATACGGAAATCAATCATCTGACTTGTCTCTTCTTCATCAAGAGGATTAAGCGTATACTTAAAATTAATTCTATCTACAAAATTCGGTATATCGATCACCTTACCGTGCAGCTCCATTTGCCCTAACAGTACCAGCTGCAGCAGCTTAAACTCATTTGTCTCATAATTAAGCATCACCCTCAGACATTCGAGAGTCACCTCGTTCAGCTTCTGAGCCTCATCAATGATCAAAACAACTGTTTTATTTTCCTCAACGCCCTTTTGAAACAGAAAGCGCTCCAAAGCTTCTTTAAGCTCCAGTATGCGCGGACCATTGTTATTCACCTGAACATCAAAGTTGCGCACAATTGACGTTAGGAATATCTCATCGCTCTCATATGCAGGATCAAGCATCATATGGCATAAAAACATGTCCTGAGATTTAACAAGCTGGTACAGTTTTCGGCTCAAGGTTGTCTTTCCTGTTCCGACATCCCCCAAAATCACGTTCAGCCCTCTTTTTAACCTCAGCTCTATCATCAGGTTTGTGAGTGCTTTTTCATGTTCACGTGACTCAAAGAAAAAGGCCGGATCAGGGCTTGTGGAAAAAGGCTCTTTGTCAAACCCTAATATTTTAAAATAACTCATGATCCACTCCCAAGCTCTTTAAAAAATAAAAGGCCATACTCTTTTTTATAAAAAAAGTATAGCCTTTACATATAATTCTATATGATTTCCTATCCATAAAATCCATTTTTCAGTCTATCCTTCCCTGAAAGACAGCTTACATCTGAGGAGTATTATTCAATATCTTAGCTATTATCTTTAAAGGATATCCTTTACCCTTTAGATCATCTATTTTATTTAAGTTGCTTTCTACCTCTAAAGTTTTATAAAAACGCTTATTGCCGGAGCCTCTTTTCCTTATAGCATCAAGCAATCCGAAATTTGTATAATGATTTAATGTCTGGTAAGATATATTAAATTTCCTTACAACGTCCATTGCTGTAATAATATCATCCATCTCTACCTCATATTTTCTAAAAAAAGATACAAAAATTTATAAAATGAATACACCTCTCCTTTTAAAAGGTAATATCCTTTTTTTTTGCAAAAAACCACTAAAAATAAACCAACTTTTGATTGATTTGATGATAGCATATATGGTAACTATTGTCAAGTAATATCAAAGGAGTGGTTACCGATACAGTTTTCACATTATTTACAACCTGAAAATCACCTTTTTGGAGAGTTAAAATGAAAAAACAAGGGGCAGAAAATAACTTTTCCGCCCCTTGAGATTAACCCGTAATCTTGGATTGATCTTATCCTTTAGTCACGATCAAATCAATCAAATCAACAACTCTGTTTGAATATCCCCATTCATTATCATACCAAGAAAGAACCTTAACCATGTTTTTCCCGATTTTCATTGTGCTGAGTGCATCAAATACCGATGAATGTGTATCTTTAATAACATCAGCGGATACGATCGGATCCTCACAATATGAAAGGATCCCTTTCATTTTTCCTTCTGCCGCTGCTTTAATCGCTGCATTGATTTCCTCAACAGATGCGTCCTTTTCCAGCTCTACCACCAGGTCGACAAGTGAACCTGTAGGAGTAGGGACCCGGATAGCCATGCCGTTTAATTTTCCATTAAGAGCAGGAATAACCAGCCCAACCGCTGACGCTGCTCCGGTTGTTGTTGGAATCATTGATAAAGCTGCAGCACGTGCTCTTCTTAAATCGCTGTGCGGGAAATCCAGGATAACCTGGTCATTAGTGTAAGAATGTATTGTTGTCATCAAACCGCAAATTATACCGAAGTTATCATGCAAAACCTTAGCTATAGGCGCAAGGCAGTTAGTTGTGCATGATGCATTAGATACAACGATATCCTTTGCTTTGAGCATGTCATCATTTACACCAATAACGATCGTGTTGTCAATTTTATCTTTTGAAGGAACTGTCAGAATTACTTTCTTAGCTCCTGCTTCAACATGCCACATTACCTGCTCTTTTGATCTGAATACTCCGGTTGACTCAATAACTATATCAACCCCTAACTCTTTCCAGGGCAGCTGTTTCGGATCTTTAATCGCAGAGATCTTGATTTTCTTTCCATCAACAATTATAGCTTCACCCTCTGCTTTGACGGGTTTATCATATCGGCCGTAAATAGAGTCATATTTTAAAAGATGGGCAAGCGTTTTTGCATTTGTAAGATCATTGATTGCCACAACTTCGATATTTCTTTTTTCCATAGCAATTTTAAATACATGACGGCCGATTCTTCCGAATCCATTAATACCTACTCTCACTCCCATTATATTCCCTCCTTTTTTAGATCACCAAGAGATTGCCTTGTGTATCTGTGTTTATAGTTTCCCCTTCTTTTTACTAACGAATGTCACGTAAAAATTTTGCAGCCTGTTCCGGCGGGCTGGGATTAATATAAAAACCCGTTCCCCATTCAAAACCAGCTGATTTGGTGAGTTTTGGCAAAATTTGTATATGCCAATGGTAATAATCCAGTTCCTGATCATTCTGAATTGGAGCAGTGTTAATAATAAAATTAAAAGGAGGATCTGTCAAGACCTTTTTCAATCTGTTCAAAGTATCCTTTAAAATAGCCGCCAGATCATCAATGTCCTCCTCACGTATGTCACAAAAATTACTCTTATGCTCCTTTGGCATTATCCATGTTTCAAATGGAGTACAGGAGAAAAAAGGACTAAAAGCAATGAACCGTTCATTTTGAGTGACCAGCCGCTCTTTTTCCTGCAGTTCCTGATGCATAATATCACAATATACGCATCGTTCCTTAAAACCGTAATATTTTTCAGCACCGCGCAGCGCTTCTTTTATTTTTTTAGGCACTATCGGCAGGGCGATCAGCTGTGAATGAGAGTGTTCCAAAGAAGCGCCTGCACTCAAACCGTGATTTTTAAATATAAGGATGTATTCAAAGCGCTTATCCTTTTTAAGATCAATACAGCGCTGCTTATACGCAAGAATTATTTTCGAGACCTCCTGTATGCTTAGATCCGGGATATCCTTTTCATGCGCAGGAGTCTCTATTATAACCTCATGCGCTCCGATACCGTTCATCTGATCATATATATCAATCCCCTTGCGTTCCAGATCTCCTTCTATACGTAATGCCGGAAATTTATTGGCTATCACACGCAAATTCCACCCCGGTTTATTCGGTCTAGACCCGGGAGTTCTATCAACAAATATCTCCGGCGGAGTTATATCTTCATTACCGCCGCAAAAAGGGCACTTTTTCCCGGCATGCTTTTTCTGCACAGCCTCAGCGTAATAATCCTGAGGAGTTTTAATCTGATCATAGCGAACAATTATCCACCTGCCGATTACCGGATCGCGACGCAATTGCTGCATTACATTTTCTCCTTATCCAAATCCAATTCGTTCAAAAACTTTGCCGCATCTTCGGGCGGCGTAGGATTAATATAAAAACCACTGCCCAGTTCAAACCCGGCAACCTTTGTAAGCCGCGGAGTGATTTCAATATGCCAGTGATAATCGTAATCTATTGTTTTCCAGTATCCTGCAGAGGTCCTTCTCCTGAAAGGAGCGGTATGAATAATATAATTATACGGCGGATCATTGAGTCCTGCAGACAACTTACACATTACTGTTTTCATGATACCGGCCAGACCTTTTGTATTTTTCAGATTGTAAAAATCACAGGAATGCTCCTCAGGCAAAACCCATACCTCAAAGGGAAAACGCGACGCATATGGGGTAAGAGCGACAAATCCATTCACCCTTGCGATAACACGTATTTGAGTATCTATCTCATGGCGAAGCATATCACAAAACAAACAGCGTTCTCTGTATTCATAATAGCGTTTACATCCAGCAAGCTCTTCTTTTACCCTTTTTGGATTTACAGGCAAAGCAATAAGCTGCGATCTTGAATGTCTTATCGGGCTGGCTCCGGCAACAACTCCGTAATTTTTAAAAATAAGCGCATATTTTATTCTGTTATCTTGTTCCAGGTCCTTCATGCGCTTAACGTATGTATCAAACACACAGGCAATCTGCTCAATATTAAGTTCTGTAATATTAGCAACATGACGGCTTGTCTCAATAATCAATTCATGCGCACCGATCCCGTTCATCAAGTCAAACATGCCCTGCGGCCTGCGGCCCATATCACCCTCTATTTGCATTAAAGGCATCCTGTTCGGCACTACACGCAGATTCCAACCGGGAGTATTTGGCACAGTGTTTTGTCTGCGAACAGCATAGATCTCCGGAGGAGTTTCATTTTCCCTGCCTTCGCAGAAAAGACAGTTTTTTTCTGAAGACTCATCTTTAGCGACCACAAAATCATGCGGACGTTGACTGCGCTCTGTGGAAATTATAACCCACCTGCCGATTATCGGATCTTTTCTAAGTTGCGGCATAATTGTACCTTTAAGGTTACGCGTTTGCGTGTTAACCCGTTAACGCGTTAAAACACGCACCCGCAAGTCTATTTTATAACAAATATATTTTATAATTGCAGCTAATTGATTATTCTTCTGTCTTTTTCTGTTTTTAATCTTTTAACCCGCAAACTCGCTAACGCGCAACTCGTAACTATTACCTTTTATCTCCAAAAACATCCCCGCTCTTCACGTGATGTCCAAGCACAAAAGCTTGCGCATCCATCGTCCGCTTGCCTTCAGGCTGAATCCTTTCTATCATCAGCTCTCCGGATCCGCAGGCAACAACAATGCCTTTCTGAGCGCAAGCTGAGATCACCTCTCCCGGCTTAACAAACTGAGGCCTTTCCTGTGAGCAATCTACAACTTTACTTTTAGGTATCTTGAGAAACATTCCTTGATAATAAGTATACGCGCAAGGCCAAGGCAGCAGCCCTCTAATCCTGTTATACAAACTCCCAGCGCTCTCCTGCCAATTAATACTGCCGTCTGTCTTCTTAAGCTTATTGGCTTTAGTAACCTGCGTTTGGTCCTGTTTTATAAATTCAACATTTCCTTTTTCAATTAAATCTAGCGCCTCTATTAAGCCCAGAGCGCCGAGTTTTCCCAGCTTCTCCGTAAGCACAATGGAATCATCATCACCTATCTCAATGCTTTTACTTAAAACAATATCGCCGCCATCCATAAATTCATTCATTTTCATTATGCTTACACCGGTAGTTTTATCACCGTTCACAACAGCATAATTTATCGGAGCCGCCCCCCTGTACCTGGGCAGCAATGAACCATGCACATTGATGCAATAATGCCTGGGGATACCCAGCACCTCTGGGCTCAACTTCTGCCCGAAGCTTACCACAACGAATATATCCGCCTGGAACTTTTTAAGCATTGCAACAACCTGACCATCGCTGATTGTCTCCGGCTGAAAAATATCGATTTTATTAAGCTCTGCACATATTTTAACAGGTGTCTTGGCTAAGTGCAAATGTCTTCCTTTGCGCCTATCAGGCTGCGTAAAAACCGCTAAAACCTCATGTTTGTTTTTAAGCAATTGCAGACTATGGACGGCAAATAAAGATGAACCGAAAAAAACTATTTTCATATGAGTTCCTTTTTAAAATTAATTACTAACTTATGGCTTATAGCTAATATTCAATTAAAGGCTATGGATCTTTTGCGCTTTTGCATCTTTCATCTTAGCGCAGCGATCGTCCATCGTCCTTCTTGCTTTGCCCTATGGGCTGTTTTGTTTAATTGACAGCTTGCTCCTTTTTCTTTACAATACAAAATATGGGACAAAAAAGCAATCTTCAAGATAATGAATTCTATCAAAAAGGACTTCAGGCCTTTAAAAAAAATAATTACGGCTATGCCATAGAACTCTTCCGCATTGTACTGGAAAGCTATCCGGAATTCACACAATGCCGCCATTATCTTCTGCGCGCGGCCAGAGAAGACCAAAAGTTAAAAAACGTTTCCTTTATAAATATATTTCTAATTAAAATAAACATCCTTTTATTAAATATAAAAGTCGTCTACTTTTATCTGCAGAATAAGTTTAATCTTGTTATTAAACTGCAGGAGAATCTCGTATTATTAACCCCCGGCAACACGTCCGTGCTTTACAAACTGGCGGTCTTTTTTTACAAAACAAATAAATTAAACAGCGCAATTGTTGTCCTGGAAGAAATAATTTTTATTGATAAAAAGAACCTTGCAGCATTAAAACTTCTTGCGCGATTGTATTTTCAAAATAAAAACTACGCTAAAGCAAAAACCATAGCAACAATACTGCTTGATCTATCACCGCGCAATTTTGAAGCGGAAAATATTATAAAAGACATTTCCGCTCTCGGCACTATTGAAAAGGGTTTTGACGAAATCAAACCCGCAACCTAATACCTCGAAGGATAATAGACGATCGTTCCCGCTGCAAAGCACAGCGGACACTATGACGAAGGACGTACGTTCTCTCCGCTGGCTATAAACAAAATATTTTATTGCTTGTCGCTTTTTTGTCCCTCGTCTTTCGGTTCTCGCTACCTGCTACTTTCTACTCGCTGCTTTATTCTTAAACCACCATCACCGGATCCACATCAACAGCAACTTTAACTTTAGATGGAGTCTTCCAGCTTTTAAATGTTTCCTTTAAAATACCGTTTACCTTAAAAACATCTTTATCTTTAATGATGATTCCGTAGCGGAAATAACCTCTTAATTTTGCCACCGGCATAACCGAAGGCCCCAGCATATTTATTTTAAAGGCCTTGCTTTTTTGCTTTATAATCTTTCCAAGCGCCTGCGCAGCAGACAAAACCTTTTCTTCTTCTTTTGAACGCAGGACTATATTGATCATATGAGAATACGGCGGAAGTTCCAGCTGTTTTCTGAATATCATTTCCTGTTCATAAAAATCATTGTAATCATGCTTTATAGCGCACTGAATTGCGTAATGGTCAGGAGTATAGGTTTGGATTATAACCTTGCCGGCCGTCTTGCCTCTTCCTGCGCGTCCTGCAACCTGTGTCAGCAGTGAAAACGTACGTTCGGAAGCACGGAAATCAGGCAAATTTAAAGTTACATCAGCGGAGATAACCCCCACCAAGGTTACATTAGGGAAATCAAGACCTTTGGCGAGCATTTGTGTGCCGATAAGTATATCAATTTTCCTTTTTTTAAAATCATCAAAAATTTCAAAATGCGAATTTTTTTTCTTCAAAGCATCCGAATCCATCCGGCCGATTTTTGCACTTGGGAAAAGCCTGTGCAATTCGCTCTCTACTTTCTGCGTACCCGTACCGGAATAGCGGACATAATTACCGCTGCAATGCGGACATAATTCAGGGGTTTTTACATGATAACTGCAGTGATGACAGACCAGTTTATTCAGATCAAAATGGTAAACAAGCGCAATATTGCAGCGCGGGCACTGCATGATATGTCCGCATTTCAAACAATGCACATAGGTAGAGAACCCCCTCCTGTTCAGAAAGAGAATAACCTGCTCTTTATTTTTTAGGCATTTGGCGATATAATCTTCCAGTAGTTTCGAAAGCACCTGCAGATGTTTTGCTCTTTGGCGCTGCTGCCTCATATCTATGATCTGTACTGCCGGTAAATCTCTGCCCTTTATACGCTCCGGCAGCTCAATGAACTTAAATTCGTTTCTTCTTGCAGAATAAGTCGATTCAAGCGATGGAGTAGCACTGCCTAATATTACGGTTGCATTTGAAAGCTGAGCGCGTTTTATCGCTGTGGCTACAAGATGGTATCTTGGGACATCTTCCTGTTTATAAGTATTCTCATGTTCTTCATCAACTACAATTAATCCCAAATTTTTTAATGGGCTGAAAATAGCTGAGCGTGCTCCTACAACAATTTTTGCCTCCCCCTGTTTTATTCTTTGCCATTCCACAAATTTTTCCCCCTTGCTCAGCCGGCTGTGAATAACAGCTACTTTTTCTTTTCCGAACCTGTTTGTAAAGCGTTCAAGGGTTTGCGGCGTAAGGGCGATTTCCGGAACAAAAACAATTGCCTCTTTGTTTTTTTTCAAGGTCTGTTCTATGGCAACAAAATATACTTCTGTCTTGCCGCTGGCAGTTATCCCGTGCAGAAGGAAAACTCCGAAGGACTCATCCTCCACAGACTTACATATTTGCGTCAACGCCTTATCCTGATGCGCTGTAAGTACATGTTCAGCTATCTCAGTGCTTTCTTCTATTTCTCCTGATGATTCTGCTTGATTTCTTAAGCGTACAGAGGTTTGTCCCTTTTTAAAAGGACCGGATACCGCAGCCTCTATCGCCTCTCCCCATGAGCAGAAATAATAGTCTGCCATCCATCTGGTCAGAGCAAGCATTTCCTCGCTCAGTAATGGCTCCTGATCAATAATTTCTTTTATATCTCTTGTGCGGGCAATTGCGGTGTGGTCGCTGATCCCGACAATACAACCAACGATCGTTCTGTTTCTAAAAGGCACCCAAACGCGTTTTCCGATCTCAATAAACTTCTGCAGTTCATCCGGCACCGAATAGTCAAAAACATCATTAAGCGGCAGATTAACCGCTACCTGAACATATTTTTTACTGGACATTTGCAAAATACCCTTTAGCGCTCAATGTGAGCACAGATACAATAACTGCGGCTACTGCTACTCCGGCGGCAACAGCAAAAAAGGAAAGTTTCTTGTCAAGCTTCAGCATTGAAGCTGCGACACACCCTGTCCAGGCTCCGGTCATAGGCAGAGGTATCGCTACAAATATAATCAATCCTATAAGCTCATATTTTTCGATTAGCTTTGATTTTTTTCTCGTTCTTTCAAACAGCCAGTCAAAGAATTTTTTGAAACAGGAAAATTTACGCAGCTTGGCTGAAACAGGCTCAAGCAAATATAATAACGGCACTACCGGGATAAGATTTCCAAGTATCGCCAGAACAAAAACTTTAATCGGGGCAAGACCGAGCATAATCCCGATCGGGATTGCTCCTCTTAATTCCGAAACCGGCATTGCGGAAACAATAACCACAAGCCATTGCGGCGGTAAATCACCCAAAGTATTCAAAAACCATTCACTCATTGTCTACTCTCCACCCTTGTTTACCCAATAGCGGCACAAAAACACAACCGCATGATCTTGTTTCTACTAGTTGACCTTCTTTTTTCTGCACACACATCAATTCCTGAGAAAATCTGCTGCCAACCGGTATCACCAGTCTGCCTCCATCACGCAACTGATCAAGCAATGCCTGCGGCACCCGGGGAGCTCCGGCAGTAACCATGATCGCATCATAGGGCTGAAACTCTTTAAGGCCGATACTTCCGTCCGCGATTTTTATATGCACATTTTTTATACCCAGTCTGTCTAATGTGCCGGCAGCATTTTCGGCTAGTACCGCAATACGCTCCACAGAGTACACCTCTCTTGCCAAAGCTGCCAGAATGGAGGTTTGGTAACCGCTGCCTGTGCCTAATTCCAAAACTTTCATCTCTTCCGTTACTTCCAGCAATTCCGTCATTAACGCCGCCATGTACGGTTGAGAAATAGTTTGGCCGCTGCCTATCGGCAGCGGGCGGTCCTCGTATGAGTATCGCCTTAGCTCAGGAGCAATAAATTCATGCCTTGGTGTGTCTAAAAACACAGAAAGAACGCGTTCATCTTTTATGCCGCGTTCCACCAGCTGACTTTCAACCATTCTTTTTCTTAAATTTTCAAAATCCATTATTACTGCTTCCCAAAAATACTTCTGCCGATCAAGTTCCAAAATCTTAGCGTATCAACAACAGGGTTGATCTTGCTTTTTTGATCAGCATAAATAGTTTTGACAGGGATAGACTCAATAATAAAATTATTCTTTGCCGCTTCGATCAGGATCTCCGATTCTGTCTCATATTTCATTGTGGAAAGATTTAACTTCTTGAGTACTTCTGTCTTGATCAGCCGGAACCCGCATTGGCTGTCCGGAATATTTACGGACGTAACCTTAGAGATAATATATGAAGTCAGGTGATTTGTAAGCTTTCTCACCAGCGGCATGCCAATAGGTGCCTGCATGCGATTACCGATTATAATTCCTGCTTTCGATTCTTTTGCATAAGATATAAATTTACTTATCTCAGAAGCCAGATGCTGTCCGTCAGCATCCATAATCACTACAGCATCATAATCCCCGCCGCGGACATACTTAAAACCTGTCCTTAATGCCTGTCCTTTGCCGAGATTACGCGGATGGCTGAGAACAAGAGCCTGAGACTCCTTGGCTTTTAAGGCCGTACTATCCGTAGATCCATCGTCAATAACTATCGGATCAAACCCATTGTTCCTGATCTCCTGCACAATATGGGCAATAGTTGATTCTTCGTTATAAGCTGGGACTAAAACACAAACTTTCATAGTTTTGCATCTCTAAATTCAGGCTAAAATACTTCTGTTTTCTCTGCCTTCTGAAATTCATGAAAAACAAACCACTGCTGCGGGTAAAGCTTCACAAATTTTTCTATAACTTTTATGTATTTGTTTGTAAGATGTTTAATATCTTCTTTTTCATCAGCGCTATATTCAGGATATATAGGCTCTGTAAAAATATATCTGAAATAACGCTCATCTTTTTCATCCCTGATAACGAATGCCGGAACAATTGCCGCACCGGTACGCAAGCTCAGTACTGCCGGCCCTAAAGGAGCCATAAATGAGCAGTTAAGAAAATCGACAAAAATCCCGTTTTCTCCGGAGAAGTCCCTATCTCCTAATATGCCTACTATTTCATTTTTCCTTAATGCCGCAAAACATTTGCGCACACTCACCCCTACAGGAACAACATTTATCCCCGTAAGCTGTCTTTGACGCGAAAAGAAATCATCTATTCGGGAATATGCATGAGTCAGAGCAATAGCGTTCATCTTGTACCCCAGCCGGGCCAGGATCTGTGCACACAATTCCCAATTTCCCAGATGCGCGGTGACTCCAATAACGCCTTTCCCCTTTTTTAAGGCGTTATCCATATATTCTAAATTTTCTATTTTCACAAACTTATCAATGAACTTTTTGTCTATCTTCTGCGCACGAAAAAAATCCACAAGATATCTGCCAAAATTAGCGTATATCTGCCTCGGGTATTTTTTGATGCCCGGATGATCCTTCCCTAAAATAATCTCCAGGTTTTTGCGCATGGCCTTTCTCTCCCCTGCACAAATAATATATTTTAAACTTGTCAAAAAAACACCAGCTCGATAAGCAAACACATGCGGTAATATCAAAGAAAGCCACTGCCCGAATCTATATAATAGATACATTATCATTTATTTGTCTTTTTGTTTTATAAGTTTCTCAACCAGATCTGCTATCTTCGAAGCTGAATGCGGTTGGGCATGCTTTTTAGCCGCAGCTTTCATATTGTTCAGCTTCTCAGTATTGTTCAGCAATTTTTCAATTAAAACCGCTGCATCAAGAGGGCTTTTAGCTTTAACCGCAACACCTGCCTCAAGTAAAAATTCTGTGTTCTTTGTTTCCTGCCCCGGGATAGGATTAACAATAACAATAGGCAAGTTTTTCGCAAGCGCCTCAGCCGTCGTAAGACCGCCCGCTTTTGTAACTATAATATCCGATATACCCATAAGCACTTCTACCTGTCTGGTATACCCTAATATCGCCATTTTTTTTCTGAATAGCAGTTTCCTCTTTTCAAGCCATTTCTTCAATTTCTTGTTAGTCCCGCAGACTACAATTACCTGAAAAGGATTTTCGATCGTATTGATCGCATATATAAGTTCCTCTATAGGCCCTAATCCCTGCCCGCCTCCCATGATCAAAAGAGTAGGCTTATTATCATCCAATCTCAATGCTCTGCGTGCAGATTCCTTATTGGTTTTGCCGGAAAATTTCGCACTTATCGGTATCCCGAAGGGGAAAATCTTATTGCTCTTGATCCCGCTCATCAGGAAGCGTTCCCTGGTTTTTTCATTAGGCACGATATAGGCATCTACATTATCGTACATCCAGTAGGAATGCGGCGCATAATCAGTAAGCACGCCAATCAGAGGAAAGTCAAATTTAAATTTCTTCTTAAAATCAGCAACCATGCCGCAGGGAAAGGCCTGCGAGCATATTACGGCATCCGGCTTAAAATGAGAGATCATTCTTTTAAGCTTTTTAGAGTTTAATTTATGAATAAGCTTACGAAGTTTTCGTGTACGGCGGACGATCTTAGGATTATCGTATAAATATTCCCAAAACTCGGGTTTTATCTTAATAACTTTATTGTATATGCTGTTAATGACCTTTTCCAGCACCGGATTTGTATACTTAAAACAATTGATGTTGGCAACCTTTACATACGGGTAGTTTAAATGCAGTGATTCTTCGATAGCATTTGTTGCCCGATGATGTCCGGAATTATTTGAAATATATAATAACAAAACCTTCTTCATAAATAACAGCGTCCTTTTTTGTTGCCCTATAATAACATAAATGTGATGATTTTTCAAGAACGGTATTCTTTTGGCAATACCCAAAAACGCGAAATTTATTTTACATTATCAAGGGTTAAACACAGACAATAGGCTGTAAACTAAATATTAAAAACAAAGGAACAGGAATCTGTGCAAGTGGAATATAATATCTTGGATATTGCTGAAAATGCAACCTTGCAGGTTGTATCTGGGGGTAGGATAAGTTTATTGTTTTTATTTGTCAGGCGTTGATCTGAATTGTCTTATTCCATAACGTAATCCCTGAATAAATATCATATACATCACAATTACGCCTATAGTATGGCCTATTAGCATTGCAAGCTTCTCAGGGCCGGTCCCTGAGGTCTTACCGCTGAGCATAAGGTAAACAAAACCAACCAGCCTTCCCAAAGCTACAGGAGCA
>JAZDHG010000072.1:0-6631 GCA_043806135.1 Candidatus Omnitrophota bacterium | reverse complement strand
TCCAAAGGAAGCTGGCTGATAATGCTTTGCGCTTCTTCCAAAGTGCTATTCAGGGCAATTTGCAGATAATTGGTTTTTTTATTTAGCATATATTTTATTATAACAAGTATTTTGATATAAAAAAATGGCAGGGGTTAATTCTTACGTGGTCTTGACAAGATTTAAAATTAAAGTTATGCTTGTATCATGAACATGAATTTACCGAATTATAAAAAAATCATTTTAACGCCTTTATTTTTGGCCGCTTTTGGCGTTACGCCTATTAGCGCGAATGCCGCGATTGCCGCGCCTTTAACCGCTACAACCGCTGTTGAAATCCAAATCCAAATTCAACAGATTCACGAACAAATCATCAAACTTCAAAAACAAATTGCCGAACTTCAAAAACAATTAAAAGAAAAATTTAATGCTTTATCTGAGTATAAGGAGATAACTTCGGTTTCTGCACCGTCGGTCGCTACAGCCGCTCCTGCCGCTCCTGCCGCTCCTGCTCCTCCGGTGGTTGCTGGTGGAGGTGGAGGCGGAGGCGGAGGCGGAGGATCCAGCGCCGTTCCAGCTCCCATTACGCCCTCCATTACCGTTCTCTCCCCCAACGGCGGAGAAACATGGACAGTGGGTAGCACGCAAACTATTAAATGGAATTCTACGGGCTTTAATTATGTCTTGATTGATTTAATCAGGGGCGATGGCGCCAGCGGATCTTTTACATCCTCGGCGCAATCGGGGCAATTTATATTACAAATTCCTTCATCTCTTTCTGCGGGCAATGATTACAAAATCCGCGTCATGGGGATAGACTCTCTCGATTTTTATAACGAGGCTGGGAAATCAGACCTTAGCGACAATTATTTCAGTATTGTTGAAACAACCACAACTCTTAATATTTCTCTTTCGACTGATTCTCCTTCAGGTGTAATAGTCCCGAGTTTAAAAAGCGAACTTTTACGGGTTAATTTCGCGTCTTCCGGAGAAGATATTAGAGTTAAATCTCTTAAAATATGCGCTTGGAGAGCGCCAAATTCTCCGGCAGAAGACAGCGATATAGCAAAAATTAGTCTTTATGAAGGCGCAACGCAGATCGGGTCAGACAGTTATTTAATGAACGGCTGCGCTTCTTTTGCTTTTCCCGATTTTGGTTGGGTTATCAGCAATACTTCTTTAGTTTCTTTAGCTATTAAGGGAGATATTTCAAATAGTCAAGCTAACGCGCTTTATTTAACAATGGATGGAACCGACATTGTGGCTGAAGGAGTAAATTCCTGTTTAAAAATATCTGTGCCGGGCTCGGTCATCGGTAATACCTTAGTATTGCCCCAGCCCTCTATCACCGTCATTTCCCCCAACGGCGGAGAAACATGGACAGTGGGTAGCACGCAAACTATTAAATGGAGCAGTTTTGAATATCCTGGGTTAATAAATATTACATTAGCTAACCCGGGAGGTAGTTATCGTATTGCAATTAATGCAGTTAATACGGGAGCATATTCTTGGGTTGTGGGTAAGAGGATTGATAATATAGATATTCCGGCCGGTACATATCGAGTGTATGTGAGTGATAATTCAAATACCAATATACTTTCTGATGTAAGCGATGATTATTTCAGTATTGTCTCGGCACCAACAACCGCCACTCCTTCCATCACAATTAACTCCAGTCCTCAAGCAGACAGCAATGGCAATCTAACCATTAAACAGGGAGATAAAATTACTATTACAGGTGTGCCTTCAAACCTGTCAGGGCAGATGATTGTTGACTACACGCGAGCCTTTTTCTTTGACCCTATATTTAATAATTCCTGTTCTAACACTGAGTGGGTTATGACCTGCGCTGCTAACCAGATTGGAACGAGCAACTTTTATATCCAACTTTACAAAGGCGGTCAAACATATCAGTCAAATATAATCAAGGTAACCGTAGTAGCCTCAACTCCTTCTATCACCGTGCTCTCCCCCAACGGCGGGGAGACGCTCATTGCCGGAGAAACAATTCCATTTTCTTGGCAGTGGACAGGCAATATTGCGCCATTAGAACCAGCAGTTTATCTTTACAGCGTTGCGCTTGGACAAACTATTTATGGATCAATAGATCCTTCCAGCATTTCCTACAATCCAGGAGCTGACAAACAAACAGGCAATTTAGATGCGCTGTTATATTACCCAAACGCTTATCCCCCGGGGTTTACGCTTGGCGGACAATACAAGATTAAAGTATGCGAATATCCTGAAAATACCAATAATACATCTTACCCCAGCGAAAATCCTTTATGCGATTTGAGCGATGACTACTTCAGTATTATTGAGGCAGAGGTCCCAGCAAATCCTTACCCCGGGTTTCTGATGACTGCTGATAAACCAAACTATGTAAAAGGAGATGATATTTCACTGACTATTCAAAGAGTTGATGGCAAGGATTTTTCTTATTACGTTAATGTTGACGCGATTGAGATAAACACTACGCCTGAAAGAAGATTTACCATTCATCAAAAATTAGACGTCAGTTCTCCACAAGGGAAAACAATTCAAATAGATACTTCTTTGACTGACCCGTTTCTTAACGGAGCAAACGGAGTTTATATCCTTCTGATATCCGCTTACGGCGAAGAAATGATTGGCGGAGTCAATACCAATAGCACTATCGTTAATTATTCCGATATTCCGAATCCAGATTCGCAATAAACCCTTGACATAATTTTAAAAGTTTCTTAATATAGACTGGCTATGAATATTAAGCCATTATCAGATCATATTTTAATTGAGCCGATTAAGGGGGAAGAAAAAACCAAGTCGGGTATTTTATTGCCCGATACCGCTGAAAAAGAAAAACCAGAACAAGGTTTAGTTGTTTCGGTTGGTCCCGGCAAGAAAAATAAGAATGGAGAATATATTCCTATAGAAGTAAAGCCCGGACAAAAAGTTTTATTTAAAAAATACGGGCCGGATGAAATAAAAGTTGACGGCAAAACATATTTAATCGCCGTTGAAGAAGACATACTCGCGATTATAGAATAACCATGGCAAAACAAATTTTATTCGGTGAAAATGCCAGAAAAAAATTATTAGCCGGCGTTGATAAATTAATTGATGCGGTTAAAGTTACTTTAGGGCCAAAAGCAAGATTGGTTGTTTTAGATAAGGGTTTTGGGGCGCCTGAAATTTCCGACGACGGGGTAAGCATTGCCAAGGAAGTTGAATTAGACGATAAGGTTGAACAGTTGGGAGTGGAAATGGTGAAAGAGGTAGCAGAAAAAACCAGCGAGATCGCCGGAGACGGCACCACCACTTCTATGATTTTGACCCGGGCTATGATGTCTGAAGGAATTAAAAATGTTGCCGCCGGAGCCGATCCTTTGGCTTTAAGAAGGGGAATGCAGAAAGGAGTTAAAGCCGTTATTGAGGCCTTGAAGCAAAAATCAAAATTAATTTCTAAAAAAGAAGAAATATCCCAAGTGGCGACTATCGCTTCTTTAGACTCGGAAGTTGGCGATTTAATCGGAGAAGTTTTTTCCGAAGTCGGCAAAGACGGCGTTATCACAGTTGAAGAATCAAAAAAATTCGGGCTGGAAAAAGAAATCGTCAAAGGCCTTCAGTTTGACCGAGGCTATGTTTCTCCTTATATGATTACCGACACGGAAAGAATGGAGGCGGTTTTGGAAGACCCTTATATTTTATTGACTGATAAAAAAATTTCCTCTTTGCAGGACATTCTGCCTGTTTTGGAAAAAATTGTTCAAACCGGCAAAAAAGAATTAGTCATTATTGCCGAAGAAATTGAAGGCGACGCTTTAGCCACTTTGGTGGTAAATAAATTAAGAGGTATTTTTAACGCTTTAGCCATTAAGTCGCCTGGTTTTGGCGATCGGAAAAAAGAAATGATGCAGGATATTGCGGTTATTACCGGCGGCCAGGTAATTTCCGAAGAGTTGGGTTTAAAACTGGAAAATGTCGCTTTGGAGCAATTGGGCCAAGCCAGAAAAGTGGTGGTGGCGAAAGAAAAAACCACAATTATTGAGGGCAAGGGCAAAAAAGAAGACATTGAAGCCAGAATCAGCCAAATTAAAAATGAAATTAAGGCCTCTGAATCCGATTTTGACAAAGAAAAACTGCAGGAGCGTTTGGCAAAATTATCCGGCGGAGTGGCGGTGATTAAGGTTGGCGCGGCTACCGAGGTAGAGCAAAAAAATAAACAAAAGAAAACAGAGAACGCTTTGAATGCTACTCGCGCCGCAATTGAAGAAGGAATTTTACCTGGCGGCGGAACAGCTCTTTTAAGAGCTATCCCGGTTCTGGATAAAATTAATTTAGAAGGCGACGAGAAAACGGGATTAAGTATTTTGAAGAAAGCTCTTGAGGGTCCGATCAGGCAAATTATTGCCAATGCCGGGCTGGACGGAGCCGTAGTCGTGGCAAAAGTATTGGCAATGCCCGATACTTTCGGTTTTGACGCTCAAAAAATGGAGTACCAAGATTTGATTCAGTCGGGCGTCATTGACCCGACAAAAGTTGTCAGAACCGCTTTGGAAAATGCAACTTCAGCCGCTTCTATGTTTTTAACCACTGAGTGCGTGCTGGCTGAAAAACCCGAAGAGAAAAAAGATAAAGGCGGAATGCCACAAATGGGCGGAATGGGAGAAGGTTACTAAATTGTAAAGGAGGAAAACAGACAGATGGAAGTTCATGAGTTCTTTGCGGTTACAATAACATCAGTTTATCGGGTTAGCGACCAAAAGGATAAGGATGTTCCGATAATAGAAAAAATTGCCCTGAGGGGCGAAAGTAAAATACCTATTGGCGGGAGACTAAAGAATGGCAGTTTAGTGGGACTGGCGAGGACAGGTATTGAATTATACGATGAAGACCATCCGAAGTTGGGAAGACGGCAACGGCCAGAGGAGGTGAACACCGGCTTTATAGGGGGGCACACTTCTCCAATTGTGGGATTGTTCTTTAAAAAAGAAGAAGCGCTAACGTGCTCCGTTTCAGAAAATTTACAGATTTATGACCCCAGATGGCAAAAACAGACCCAAGAAGTGTTAAATGCTATTGGGGATAATCATCCCATATTTATTATCGCTCGTTGGGAAAAGATGAGTTTTGCCTAGTCAGATAGTCCCGTCGTTATTCGCCAGTGTGGCTCGACGGGCTTTTTTATTGCCACAATGACTCGTATTAACAATGTCATGGTTGCGTTAATACGAGCCTTTGGTTTATAATAAGAGAATGGGCCAATATAAGTATTATTTCAGAAAACCGAAATCAGAGATAGTAAAAGACGTATTAAACTGGCTGGCTATTAGTGGCGCAGTTTGTATTGCCGCCGGTTCTCCTTATTTTGTCCAAAATTTTCTTAAAAACTTTAAGAATAAAAATAAATATCAGAATAAAAAAATTCACGATACTTTTTATCAGCTAAGAAAAAATGGCTGTATTCAGATAGACAGAAAAAATCATCAAATTAGCATCTCTTTGACGGAAAAAGGCAAAAAGAAAGCCGGAAGATTTCAAATAGATAGTTTAAAGATAAAGAAGCCTCAAAAATGGGATGGCAAATGGCGAATTGTAATTTTTGACATTGCCCAGATAGAAAACTTAAAAAGAAACGCTTTTCGTGGAAAGCTTGAGGAGTTAGGGTTTAAATGTGTGCAAAAAAGCGTTTGGGTTTATCCTTATCAATGTGAAGACGAGATAAAGTTGTTAAGAGATTTTTTCGGTCTGAACAAAAAAGATATTCGTTTAATTACCGCCGAAAGCATCGAAGACGATATTTCTCTAAGAAAGATTTTTAATTTATAGTTGTCGTATTAATACAACCATGGTTTAATTAATACGTGTTGATATGATGCTTCGCTATAGGAGGGGCTTTTAGGTTGACATTTTTATTCAGTATGTTAATTTAAATTATCCTGAAAATCTTCAGGAAATATAAAAGGAGGAACAGTTCTTTGGAAAAAACAATTTATTTGGCAGGGCCTTTATTCGAAACTGCTCATCGTCACCGCAATATCTTGCTTGCTTACGCATTGAAAGCATTGGGTTATCGGATGATACTTCCGCAAGATGAAGCCTTAAAGTTTTTTGATGGAAAGAGCTTCGATTTGATAGGGATTTGCGAGGGGTGTCTCAAAGATGCAACAACCAGCGACGTGGTCGTGGCGAACCTTGATGGACCAGATACAGATTCGGGCACAGCCTTCGAAGTAGGTGCAGCTATTCTTTCTGCAAGATTAAACCGGAAACTCGGTCGAAACAAACCCTTGGTTATTTGTGTGAGGACGGATTTCAGAACAGCCAGTGATAAAGAAGTGGGTATAAATGCGATGTTCCGTTTATCAGATAAAATCATCGAAAAACCCGCTTATGTCAATTCTCTTGAGGAGGTAGAGAAATTCTATAAAGAACTCGCCCAAGAGATACACGAATATATCTTGTCGCGGCTGGGTTAAGGTCTAACTAAGACCAATATAACAATGGCGCGGTTCCTTCGGGAGCCGTCTTTTTTATTGCTTAAAAGGGGGAAATTGTCTATACTATGAAATAGAAAGGCCGCAGAAAACTTTTAATATTTTAAATATATGTCATTAACAACAATCATTTTAATAGTCGTCGGCGCAATAGCTCTTTGGCTGATTTTTAC
>JAZDHG010000071.1:0-10596 GCA_043806135.1 Candidatus Omnitrophota bacterium | reverse complement strand
ATTTACTCTGCACGCCTCGGAGTCCGCCTGAGGCAGAGGAGAATGCCTGTCCGCCAATCTTTGTGGCGGAAGTAAAAATAGTTTTCTCAGCCATTAACTGATAACATCTTTCATTGTAAACATATCTCCCAAATAATACATAATACATATCATTCGTAATTCATAACTCATCACTTGTAACTTATAACTTGTTTTTCATCCTCTGTTTTTCACGCAATACTTAATACTTCATATTATTGTAGAATATATTCTTTCCATTTAAGTTCGAGTTTATCAAAACTTCTTATCTGGGTCGGATAGGCAAACTGCAAGGCCTCAAGCATGGTTTTACCGTCACGTAATTGCCGGCTAAAAACAATAAAATCTTCCGCACCGAACTTACTCATGAGAAAACCAACCAGAGAGAAAGCCTGCAGATAATATGTATTTACCAGCTCATCACCCCTGAATTCTAATATGCTGTTTTTATCCTCTTTAGCATATAGCCCAATTACTTTAACTTTACTATCGCTTGGTACATTCCTCACATTTATCTGCATCATCGCATCCAGGCTAATCAGGCGTTTACTACTAGCTAGTTCCTGAACTTTATCGATCCTTATCTGCCGGCTGTTCTTTTCCTCCCACTGTGCTATTCCCTCATCCAGCCATAAAGGTACTTCACCTTTAAACCCGACGAAATCCCGGAAAATAAGATGGGCAATTTCATGGACAAGCAGTCTATCCAAAAAATCCCGGCCTAATACATAGCTCATTATGTACATCTCGGTATAGTTAGCCACACCATGCGACCAGCTTTGCTGGCCGCTTGCCAGAAGATAAGATCTATGGTCCGGATATATATATATATTTACACGCTTATCCCACTTCCAGAACTTTGAATAACGCACATAGCCCAGCTCCTGTGCAACGCTATTGTAATATTCTTCAGCCGCAATTGATACCTCATCGGCAAATTCCTGAAAACCTGCATAAAAATAAACAATAAAGTGCTCTGAACGGATTTGTTCCCACTGAGTTTGCGAATAGCTCAAAGAACATGATGATAAAAAAAAGATTATTGTAAGGAAAAATATCTTTATCTTCAATATTATTGTACGATCAAGTTTAACTGGAATACAGGCAGAAGCATGGAGACAATAATAAAACCGACAATAACACCCATGATCAAAATCATCAAAGGTTCAAGCAGATTCGTCATTATCTTAATTGCCTCATCAGTCTCCTCTTCATAAGTACGCGCAAGCTCCTCCAATGCGCCTTCGATCTTACCTGATTCCTCTCCGACGCTCACAAGATTGACCATGAATTTCGGAAAAAGATAACACTTGTCAAGGGTTGAGCCGAATGTTTCTCCCTGTTCTATTGCCTTATACCCCTTTATCAGCTCCTGTTTTATAACTTCATTATCAAGAGTATTGATACTTTTTTGGAGAGCGCTAATAAGCTGTATCCCGCTTTTAAGCAGCAGGTCTAAGGTTCTGCTGAACTGAGCAAGCTCCGCTCTTAAAAACAAAGTGCCGAAAACAGGACTTCGTAATTTAATACGGCTTACAATTAATTTTCCTGCCTTAGTCGCCAAAAAACGTTTAGCAATAATGAATATCAGTACAATTGTCCCGGCAAATACAGGCCAAACCCATCCTAAAGTTAAAAAATTACTGACACTGATGAGAATTTTTGTCGGCAGCGGCAAATCCTGTCCCAGGCGGGTAAAAATACTGAGCAGCCGGGGCATAACAAAAGTAAGCATAAAGATTATCGTTCCTGTACCGACTAAAGCCATAAGTATGGGATAGGTCAAGGCCGTGCGGATATTGGAAAAAATCTGCTCTTTTTTCCGTCTGTATTCTGCTATGCGCAGCAGAGCAACTTCCATGGTCCCGCTTTCTTCACCGGCAGCGATTAAAGACACAAACAGGCTGGAGAATTCATCCGAATGAAAAGCCAAAGCCGAAGATAATGTTTTACCGTCTTTTATTTGTAAACGCACACTGTTTAGTACCATCTTCAATCTCTGATTAGGAGTTTGATTGGCAAGAATTGTAAGCGCTTTTAATATTGGCACGCCGGATTTAAGCAATATGGACAACTGCTTGGCAAAAACTGTTATTTGTTTTGACTTAATACGTACCCGGAAAAATCCTTGCTGTTTGAAATCATCCGGATTCTCTGAACTGGCATCTTCTACAAGCACAGGCATATAGCCCATCTTACTGATCTTATCCACTGCTTCTTCTTTAGAGCCTGCGGTAATTACCGAAGTAAGAACCTTTCCCGGACCTTTTTTAGCTTTGTATCTGTACAGCCCCATATCTTATATTCCTTATTTTTATGGTTCTTTCTTATTTAAGTTTAACGGAAGAACCTAATTATGGGGTATTCTTAATTCATTCTAATAATTTGCAAATCATCAAGTTATAGAAAACTATTCAACTCAATTAAGAATGGCCCATTTTATTGATTAGCTTTGTTCAAAAATTCACTTAAACGGTTGCGCTCCGGATGGGTTAGATCCAGAAAACTCACCGCAATATTACAAGACCTCTCTTCGTCACCCAATTCACAGCGGACAATTCTAGCCAGGCATTGGATATCCTCATCATTTTTCGATAACTCCAGCATCAACTCAATAGTTGTTCCAGGGGAAAAGGACCTGTCTGTCTTTAAAAGTATGCCTCCTGCGCTTATGTTTATAGTCAAACCTTTTATATCAAACTCACTTTCATGCCCCGGCTTGAATCGGCTGAAGCACAGAGGTAATTGCATGTTAAAACGGGTATGCACGCGCTTGTCCGGCATATCCAGCTTCTCTATGCTCTCGGGAGTATAACCAAGCTCATTGATCTTTTTAAGCGCTTCCTGTGCGGTATTGGCATAAACCACCGCCTCTATCGGCTTTCCGTTTATTTGCCTTCTTGCAACATATTTATATGCTTGCATATATTTTGCCCTGCAAATTATTTATTTATGTAGCGGCTAAGACGTCTGCGTTCAGAATTAGGCAAATCTAGAAAACAAACCGCGATTTCATAATCCTTATTCGCTAAGACCTCCTGACAGCGGATAATTTTTGCCAGGCATTCAATATTTCTTTCATCATCAGGCAGTTCAAGCTTCATTTCAATGATTTTCCCGGGAGTGAAGTATTCAGAGATATTAAAAAGCAAACCGCCGGCACTTATATTTTTTGTGACCCCGACCATTTCCGGTTCAAAATCAACTCCAGGGGCAGCTTTGCCCGCCTTAAATATCTTAAAGCGAATATAAATACGATCATCCTTGCGCCCGTAGATACGTCTATCTGATGGCTGAGATGATTTTTCTTTTTGCGTCCTTTCCTGAGTAACTCCTGCAACAGAAGTACTTTCCTTTAATATTTCGGGCTCTGTTTCAAATCTTTCATTTTCTGACTGCATTTCAGTTGAAAGCAAACCCGGCATTAGTTCATCAGACTGCGTAACCCGGATTATTTCAGAGGGAGTAGTTATCCCGGCAATCACTTTAAGCCATCCGTTTTGACGCAATGTTCTCATACCGTTTACAACCGCACATTTTTTGATCCGGTCACTTGAAGCCTTTTGTGCAGTAAGCTCTTTGATCGCTTCATTCATAACCAATATCTCATGAATCGCTGTACGTCCGTAAAATCCGGTAAAGTTACATGCCTGACATCCAATACTTCGATAAATTTTTATCATATTTTTGTCATCATAACCGAGTTCTTTAGCGATTTGCTCTTTCATTCCCGAAATAGGATCATTATCTTCCTGTTTACAGTGAGGGCAATTTACGCGTATTAACCGCTGCGCAATAAAAGCATCGACGCTTGATGCCACAAGATACGGCTCAAGGCCTATATCGACTAGACGGGTAATACCGCTTGCAGCATCATTAGTATGCAATGTAGAAAAGACGAGATGCCCTGTTAAAGCAACGCGGATAGCGATCTCCGCAGTTTCCAGGTCTCTGACCTCTCCGACCATCATAACATCAGGATCGTGCCGCAGCATACTGCGCAGACCTCTGGCAAAATCAAGTCCGACTTCAGATGCAATCTGTATCTGTGTAATACCTTCAAGCTCATATTCGATCGGATCCTCTATGGTAATTATTTTACGTTCATTCGTATTTATAGTAGAAAGACATGCATAAAGAGTGGTTGTTTTACCGCTTCCTGTGGGTCCTGTCACAAAGATTATGCCGTGCGGTTTACTGATAAGATCTTTAAAAAAAGCCAGCTCATACTCGTCAAGGCCGAGTTTTTCAAGATCAAAGAGCATGATCGCCGGCAATATTCTGATAACAACACTTTCTCCGTGCGGAGTAGGCATAAAGGAAACTCTCAGGTCAAGTTTTTGATCCCCCGCTTTAACAATAGCGCGTCCATCCTGAGGAACACGCCTTTCAACAATATTCAAGTTTGACATCAATTTAATCCTGGATAAAATAGGAACAAGAAAATTTCTTATTTCCGGCGTAACATTCGCGTCATACAAAATTCCATCGATACGATAGCGCAGTCTTAGCTTGCTGCGGTATGGTTCTATATGTATATCCGTTGCTCTTTTTCTAAAGGCTTCCAGAATGATTTGGTTAACCAGCTGTATCACTGATACAGTGTCTACTGCCTCCTCCTCCAGATCATCTACATGCTCATCAGCCTTGATCTTTGCCTCAACATTTTCGTAGGTTTTCTGGGATATTATTTTTTCCACCATCGCCGCGCCCAGGCCGTAGTACTGCTTTAAAATTTCCATGACATCATGTTCACAACTTAGAACTGTTTTTATGCCAAAGCCCAAATGCGACCTTATTTCATCCTTTATTTTGACATCAAGCGGATAAGGAACAGCTATGGTCAGATTGCGGTTTTCCAAAGAAATCGGCAGAAATTTATAATAGGAAGCGATCTTAACAGGCACTTTTTCTACTAATGTTTTTTCGATAGAAACACCTTTTAGATCAAGATAGGCATTATTAAATTCACTCGCGATAATTTCAAGGATTTCTTTTTCATCGAGTTTATGAAGGGCACAAATAATCGGTATAGGCGAGACTTGCTTTTTTGCAGCTTCTAAAAAGCAGTTTTTAATACTGCTATCGTCTAATTTCTTCTTATTTTTTAAAAGCTGAACAACCTGTGCATCGATTTTTTTATCCATAATAATTTTTATTCATAAAAATTAGCATGCTATATTTTCTCTAACCCACTGTTGTTCTTATTATTGCATTGATACCATTTTTTGTCAATGGAATGAGCTAAAAGCAGTATTGCGTCATGCGTATTGCGCATCGCGTCTAAAAACGAAGGACGACGGATGACCATTCGCTCCGCTCATTAAGACGAGGGACGAACGCTCTCTTCGTTCGCTTAAAAAACTATTTTTCACAAAATTTATCCGCTTTTTCTTTAAAATACTGTCCACAACTAACTTTCAAACTTTTTTTATTTTTCCTTTTTACTTTTTCCAGCTTTTTCACTCGTAATTCATCATTCGTCACTCATAACTTATTTTGCGTCTCTCATCCTAGCGAAGCGATCGTCTTTCGTCCTTCGGCTTTTCTATCCGCTGAACGCTATACGCTAATCCCTGCTTTACTTGAGCGCTCCGATCATATAAAACAGATCTTCGTTTTTAGCATCCAGACTGCCTGAAAGCAGCCTCTCACAGCTTCTGAGGGTTTCCTCTATAGTAACATACTCACCGTGGCGCCCGGTATAAGCCTCGGCCACGGAAAATGGCTGTGTAAGAAAATACTGCATTTTTCGCGCCCGCTCATATAGTATTCTGTCCGTAGCGGATAATTCGTCGATACCGATAACCAGAACGATCTTTCTTAGTTCTTCATATCTCTGAAAAAGATGCAAAACCTCCTGGGAAATATCAAAATGCCTTTGTCCGACCACATCCGGATCCAGATTTGAACAGCTTGATAAAAGCGGATCAATGGCCGGATAAAGTCCCAGCTGTACTTTTTCACGTGAAAGAACTATGACTGAGTCCAAAAAGCTGAATATAGCAACTACCGCCGGGTCAGTAAGGTCATCTGCAGGCACATAAACAGCCTCTATAGCCGTAATCGCTCCCCCGGTTCCATCAGAAGTACGAATACGCTCATGAAACTCACTGGCCTCGCTGATCAAAGTCGGCTGATAACCGGTTTCAGATGGAACGCGGCCAAGCAAAGTAGATATCTCCTGTCCTGCCTGCAAAAATCTAAAAATATTATCAACAAACAAAAGCACGTCTTTATTCTGGCGCTGAATGTTTTCAGCAAGGGTTATTCCGCTCATGGCGATTTCATAGCGCGCTCCGGGCGGTTCATTCATCTGGCCAAAGACAATTTTCATCTTTGAAAGAATATCATGCCTGGCAAGCTCATGATAAAGCTCATTGCCCTCACGCATACGCTCTCCGGCCCCGGTAAACACACATCTTCCTTTATGGCGTTTTACAATATGCTGTATGATCTCAAGGATCAATACACTTTTTCCCATAGCCGCCCCGCCGAGGATTCCGTTTTTACTGCCTTTAATAAAAGGAAACAGAAGATCAAGCATTTTTATGCCTGTTTCCATGATTTCCGGCTTCACTCCGCCCTCATTTTTTATTTTCAGATTAGTTCCTCGTGAAGGCTGTCTGATCGGCTTTGTATAGGTGATATTTATCGGTCCTTTCTTGTCTATAGGCTCGCCCAATACATTAAGCAACCGCGAATAAACCTCATCTCCCACAGGGATCTCGATCCCCCCTCCCGGCACAAAGGCGTCTGCATGGCGCTGCAGATTCTGCGTGGAGTTAATTGAAATACACCGGGCTATATTATTCGGCAGATGCTCTGCCACCTCAAGCGTGATCTTATCCCCGTCTACTGTAAAGGTATGAATAATATCAAAAACATTGGGAACCTCTTCCTGCTTGGAAAACTCCACATCCACAACCGGCCCCTGCACAGCCACGACCTTACCTACTATTCTTTTTGTCTTTTTGGGTTTATGTTTATCCATTTATTAACCTCGCTGCAAAAAGTTCTCTCATATTCTGATCGATAATTTCATGTCTTGTGCGAAAATATTGAAATTTCAGCTTTTTATTTTCATCCTGTATCCGCTGTGTGCAATTTTCAAGATGCATAAATCTAGCTGATTGTTCTGCTACTTGGCTCAAGCCGAAAATCTCAAAAAATTTCTGTCCAAGCCACAAGTAGATCAGATATTCGGCAATATCTCCTAAACTCGACTCAAGGATCATATCCGATACAGCTGTCTTAGGTGCCTTGCTTTCCATTTTCTTAGGAATAAATGGGAGTAAATTGAACACTTCAATTCTCTGCACAGCGAATGAAATAGCCCTGGGAAAAACTATTACCAGTTCTCCGATATGACCCTTCAAAAAATTACTTACAATATAATCCCTTAATTTAAGCGCCTGCTCTAGCCTCAGTTCATTATTTATACCGGGAAAATCTGCAAATACAAGTTTGTGTTTATCAACATAAAGCCGGCCTCTTTTGCCTACAATAATAAGCCTGCTGTCCTCTCCGTGAAACTGCTCCAGCGCTTTATTCATGACCAGCGCATTCAACCCTCCCAAAAGCCCGGCATCTGTGGTTATGGCCACAATCGCCTTAGGCCTTCCGGTTTTTTTAAGAAAAGGATGTTCAATATTCTGCATATCCAGCCCGGAGAAAATATCGTCTATGGCATCAAGATAAGAAGTATACTCCTTTATTTTTCTCTCTAAAGCCTGGTACTGGGCTGCGGCAATCAGTTTCAGAACCTCGACCAGAGAGCCGAGCGACTTGTAAAACTCCATGTCATTCTTAAGTTGGACAATCGGAATCATAATTTATCTCTTTCTGAAGTTCTGTTCACACGTCACAAAGTCACCAGGTCATAAGTTTTCAGAAAACAGTATTGCGTCATGCGTTTTGCGTATTGCGTCTCTCATCCTAGCGAAGCGATCGTCCTTCGGACTTCGTTTTTTTTATTACTACTCGCTACTTCATTTCAAACTAATCGCTAAACGCTATACGCTAATCGCTGCATTACTGCGTTGCATCCGGCGGATTAAAATAATAAAAAATCGCCTCTTCCAAATTGGCAATAGTTTCATCAACAACCACTTTTCCCTCTCTCAGCTGCTTAGGCAGATTAGGGAACCACTCGACGATTTTCGGATAAAATTCCGCTTTAAATTTCTTTATTTCCTCTTTTGTCATTTCATCCAAAACTTCCCGATTGAGTGCATACATCTCAATAACCAGCCTTTCCATTGATATCGGATCATTTTTATTCTGGATCAATAATTCTGATATTGCTTCTCCGCGGTGTAATTTCTTCTGTGCTTCTTTAGAAAGATCTGTAGTCCGCAGCTGAGTCATCTGCACCAGTTCCTTATACTGCAGGAACTCCATACGCAAACTACGGCTCGGCCCTTTTATTGCCGGCCATTGCGCGCGGTTACCGATACGGGAAACCGATAATCCCACATCAATCGCAGGACGAAAACCTTTATTGAATAATGCCGAACTAAAATAAGTCTGGCCGTCCGTCATTGAAACAAGATTAGTCGGTATATAACCTGTAGCATCCCCCTGCAATGTTTCCACAATCGGCAGGAAGGTCATTGCCCCGCCACTGAACTCATTGCTTAACTGTGCGGCTCTTTCCATAAGCTGAGAATGGATATAAAAAATATCTCCCGGGTATGCCTCACGGCCCGGGGCACGGTTTAAAAGCAGCGATATCTGGCGGTAAATCCAGGCATGCCGGGTTAAATCATCAAAAACAACCAGCACGTCCTTACCATGATACATATAATATTCTCCGAGCATAGCCGCAGTATAAGGCGCAAGATACTGCTCGCCTACTGAGGTTGAGGCAACACCGCTGACAACAAGCGAGTAATCAAAAACCCCTTTTTTCTGGAATAAATCGATTGTTTTCATAAGGCTCGAGTATGTTTTCCCTATCGAGCAGTAAATGCAAATAACATTTTTTCCTTTTTGGTTGATAATAGCATCTGTGGTCATCGTAGTTTTTCCGGTCTGCCTGTCGCCGACGATAAGCTGTCTTTGACCCAGGGCTAAAGGCATGATCGTATCGATTATTCTTGTGCCGGATTCAAGCGTTCTTTCAACCGTTGCCCGGTCCATTACACCGGGAGCTTCTTTGAATACCGGGTACATTTCATCCGGGACAATCTCGCCTTTTCCGTCAACCGGCTCACAAAGGGCATTTACCACCCTTCCTATATAGGCATTGCCGACGGGAAGATAAAGAGACTTTGCCTGAGAATACACCTTATCTCCGGCTCTTATTTTTGCTTTTGGACCGAGCATTAATATCTGCACATCTTCCTGTGTAAAACCCATTACTATCCCGCGCAGCCCGCCTTCAAACTCGACTATTTGACCGTTTATGCACGACGGCATATCTTTAGCCAGAACAATAAACTCCCTCACCGCTTTTACTGTCCCAACCTCTTTTACTCTGAATTTTATCTCTTTTGAGTTACTCTGTTTTTTCTGGAGAGGACACATAAACTAACTCCTTGACCTTTTCCTTAAAACTTCCGTCAAAAACCAGATTTCCGATATTTATTACAACTCCGGCGACAAGATCGGGATCTACTTTCTCCATTATCTCGATCTCCCGCTCAAGTATTTTCTGTAATTTCATTTTGATATTATTGCGCTGCTCATCGGTTAAAGCGATCGCGCAGATAATCTCAACACTATGGGCATCTTCTGGTATTTTCAATTTATCCACACCTTCAATCCCGCCTGCGATTAAAGCATCCAGCCACATAATATGCATCCTCTGAGCAATATCCTGGGGAATTACCTGGCAGGCAAGTTCTCTTGCCAGGACGATCGCTTTTTCATTTATACGTATCTGCAGCTCCGCTTTTGTCAGGTCGCTGGTATTATGCGCCCTTTCAATAATAGCCTCGCTCTGCTGATGCGCCTGCTCAATAATAATGTCCCTTTCTTCATCTATTTTCCGCACTGCTTTTTCTTTTAATTCTACTGCGTCCTTTTTTGCCTTTTCTATTGTTTCCTTGTACTTAAGCTCTGCTTCTTCAATCTTTTTCTTGATCTTTTCCTCTTGTCCCGCTGTATCTTTAAGCATACGCTGCAAATGAGATGTTGCATTACTGATATTTCTTGTAAGCAAATGCCTGAGGAAAAAAGCTAGCCCGCTGAATATAGCCACCATTAATAATATCAAACTTACTACAAACATTTTTCACCCCTTTTAAATATTATTTATGTTAGTATCAATTACTAGCAGTAAAAGCATTTGATTTTTAGCAACTTATTGTAACCATTATTAACCGCTTAGTAACCAATAGTAACCTACAGACTCTATCCGCTCACAAACAACTGATAAACAATTAACATCGCTATGATCGCCAGAGCTTCCGCAAATATCAGGGCCACTGTCATTGCCGTAAAGATCTTTGGCGCTGCCGACGGATTTCTTCCCAAGGCATTAATACTGGCAAATGCCGCAGCCGCCATTACCGCAGAAGGCCCCAAAATACATACAAAAAAAATCAGCAGTAATATTATTTGTCTAGCCAT
>JAZDHG010000070.1:0-3221 GCA_043806135.1 Candidatus Omnitrophota bacterium | reverse complement strand
CAATACTCTGTTCTGCCCTCCTCCAGATGTTTCAAATAATTGGCATAATAAACTACGCCTCCTGCATCAGTATCGTGATAATAGATCTTCTTTTCCAGAATAGACTCTTTAGACATTTTTCTCACCTTTTAAAAAATAAGTTACTAATGGTTACAAATTGTTACTAAGGGTTACTAGAAGTTACATAAAAACAATATCGATATTTTATCAGTTTCTCTTTTTTGCCAAAACTCGTAACTCATAACTTATCACTCGTCACTAATAACTTCTTTGCATCCCTCGTCCTAGCGCAGCGGTCATCCTTCGGACTTCGGTTTTTTTCTCGCTACTTGCTCCTCCGGATAGTTTCTGCATTATGTATTTCTAATCCCCGAAGCTTGTCCCCACGCAGCGTGCGGCACATACAAGCTGGTTATTTGACTTAATAAGCTTCGGCCCTTTAGCCACCTCATTAAGCGGTACAGCCGCAACTGAGCTCCCCTTTACCCCAGCCATCATCCCGTACTTCTTTTTTATCACAAACTCTGCCGCAGCCGTACCGAGCTGCGTTGCCAAAATCCTGTCTGTTGAAGTCGGCGATCCGCCGCGCAAGAGATGCCCCATAATTACAGCACGCGTTTCAAGACCGGTCTGATCTTCCAGTTGTTTGCCTAAAACCATGCTTATTCCTCCTAGCCGTTCTGCAATAGTACTCTCCTCTATCATGCGTTTGATAACCACTTTACCTCTCTTTGACTTTGCACCCTCTGCTACCACAATAATGCTGAACCTGCTGCCGCGTTTATGCCGCTGTTTAACAACCGAAGCTATTTTCTCAATCTCAAAAGGGATTTCCGGAATAAGGATAATATCCCCTCCTCCGGCAATACCCGCATACAAAGCGATCCAGCCCGCATTTCTGCCCATAACCTCAACTATCATTACCCGGTGATGCGACTGGGCAGTAGTATGAATTCGGTCTATGCCTTCTGTAGCGATCGCCACAGCAGTGTCAAACCCGAAAGTTACATCTGTTCCGCGAATATCATTATCAATTGTTTTCGGAACACCTACTATCGGTATCCCGTCTTTGTATAGATAAGAGGCAATAGTCAATGTACCGTCTCCTCCGATACAAACAATAGAGTCAAGCTTCATGCGCTTAATATTCTGTATTACTTTCTTGGAAACGTCCCTGATCACGGTTTTGCCATTGAGTTTTATTGCCTGGCGGTATGGATTAGCGATATTAGACGTGCCGAGTATTGTTCCGCCAAGGGTCAGGATACCTGATACATCTGCATAATCAAGCCGCTTGTAATCATTTCTGATCAGTCCCTCGTAACCGTCCTTTATCCCGATAATCTCGGCATTATTTTCTAGCATAAGCTTTTTGGCCACAGCCCTGATCACCGCATTAAGCCCCGGACAATCTCCTCCGCCTGTCAAAATCCCAACCTTCATTCTTCTTTTCATTATTTCTCCTTATTTATAATTTTAAAGGTTACCAGAAAGTTACAAACAGTTACTATTGCTGTTTTTCCTTTTCCTATTGGCCATCAGCTATTGACTTTTTACGCATTTCATACTTTTAACTTTTTACTTATTATCAAAGCTTTTCCCGCTTTTCACTAGTAACTCATAATTCATAACTAATAGTCACCTTTTAATTAGCGTAGTGCCTGATCGCCTTTATCCTTTGAAGCACGGGAGGATGGCTGTAATCGAGGAATACTTTCAAAGGATGCGGAGTCAGGTTCGATAAATTATCCACGCTTAATTTTTTCAAGGCATCGATAAATGCCTCCGGTTTTTTATATGTAGTAACCGCAAATCTATCCGCTTCATACTCGTGTTTTCTGGAAATAACGCTGCCGATCACAGAAAATATCATATTGATCGGAGCATAAAGAAATCCAACAAACACTAAACTTGCATAAACAGATACATGTTCCATTTTAAATGCAGCAAACAGCCCATCATTATTCAGAAAATTCGAAAGTATATAAAACATCAGACCGGTCGTACCGATCGACATGACCATTATTTTAATAATATGTTTTTTCTTATAGTGGCCTATCTCATGTGCAAGCACTGATACAAGTTCATCCGTAGTATGTTTTTCTATCAGGGTATCAAATAAGGCGATCCGCCTGAATCTTCCGAATCCTGTAAAAAAAGCGTTTGATTTTGTCGAGCGCCTTGATCCGTCCATTTTAAAAACACCCAACATCAAAAAATCCTGAGAACCGGCATAGTCCTCAAGAGTAGATTTAAGCTCTCCGTCTTCAAGCGGAATAAATTTATTAAAAAGAGGCATAATCACAACCGGTGCGATAAACATCAAAAACAGCTCAAATAGAGTAAGCGCTCCCCAGCAATATATCCAGGCCATATCCCCGGTTTTAATAAAAAACCAGATAATCGCCGCATAGGCAGCGCCGCCTATAACTGCACCGAGCACCAGCCCTTTAACTATATCCAGGATGAAGGTCTTCACAGTGGTCTTATTAAATCCGTATTTTCCCTCAATTACAAAAACATTGAATGCCGAAAAAGGAATGTTTATTATCTGCAGGATAAGCATGAGCAACCCGGCAAAAATCAGCCCGCTGATCACAGGGCCATGGCCAAAAGAGCGTGCAAACTTATCAATAAAATTAAACCCGCCAAACAGGATAAAACCGATTATCAGAATATTTCCAACCGTGTCCTCAACCTGGCCGAAACTTGTTTTATCCTTTAAATAATACTGCGATTTTTCATATTTATCTTTGTCATAAAACCCCTTAAACTCTTCAGGCAATGAAGGATCTGCGCTTTTTACATTTAAAGTGTCCACAATAAAATTAAGCGCATATTTAAATAATATTATTACCAGAATCACTACAAGATAAATATTCATGCAGGCTCCTTAATAATCAATGCCCAAATTCCAATGACCAATTGTCGATAACATATTTTTGTAAATAATAAATTCTACTTTTCACTTTTACCTTTGCCTTGTCCTGGAATAGTTGACACTTTTAAACACAGATAATTTAATTAACCGCCCGCTTCGCTTGATAAACGCTGATTAACGCAGAACCCTAATGCTGTTTCCGGAAAATCATATGCTTATTTGTGGCTGCGCTCCAGCCGCATGCCTTCATCAAACCAATACTCAGCAAGGAAAATGTATTTTCCTTCTGAACTTGGTTTGTGAAGGCTTAACTTGACAAAGTCAAGTTAAGCATATGTTT
>JAZDHG010000069.1:0-2554 GCA_043806135.1 Candidatus Omnitrophota bacterium | reverse complement strand
TTATTTTTTTGGCTTTGAACTCAGCGCCACGCAAAGATATTTAGCGATAGGAGAGAGTTTATTTTTTTCATAAGGGAATTCTTTGCAGTGGGCCGGTTTAAGGCTATAATCCTTCTTATGAATGGCGCAGAGCCCGTTTTTAGTTATAAATGTGCACGGCTCATCCCCGGGACTGGTGCCTACCTTATAGCCCGACGGAAAATTATCATCTTTTTCCAAGTGAAAAAAGTCACCTTTCCTGATCCTTAAAGAGAGGATCTTCTTGGCCTCTTCCAGATCTACCCAGGCCCCGATCCGGCAGCACTCATGTTGGCTGTAACATTCGCTGCATTTAACTGTTTTCTTTTTCTTCATAATATTCTCTGATTTTATCCTTGTTTAACCTCTTTTATGGCCGCCGGATTTTTTATGCCTTCTAAAAGAAGGCCTTTGAGGACGGGCGCTGCTTTTACGCCAGGGCTTAGAACCGGCATTAGTTTTCTTCCAAGGCCTTGCTTCTCCTTCGGCCTTCTTCCTGGGCTTTGCCTCTACTTCGGTTTTCTTCCGGGGAGTTAAACCTCCCTCGCTTTTTTTCAATGGACTGGATTCTCCGCCGGTCTTATTCCAAGGCTTAGAACCTTCCTGGTTTTTCTGCCAGGGCTTAGATTGGCCCTGCTTTTTACGCCAACGCATGGGATTCCCATGGCTTTTCCTTGGGGTGCTGGGTTGCCCTTCTGGTCCGGAGAGTTTATGCCGTTTAAAATAGCTGAGTGAGCGCCGGCCTTCTTTGTAACCGCGGTTTTCTTCAAAGAAAGATCCCCGGGTAAAACTGCTTTTGCCCCGGAATTCCCGTTGGCCTGCCGGGCTTTCTGATTCCATTTCTGGGCCCGGCATCTCTTTTTTATTTTTCTTGGGCCTTAATTCCGATTTAGAACGCGCCGGGCTCACATTCAGGGGCCGGCCCATAAATTCCTTGCCATCTAAAGAGGATATCGCAACGCCTGCCTGCTGATCATCAACCATCTCCACAAAACCAAATCCCCGGGATTTAGCTTCTTTTTTCTCCATTACGATCACGGCAGAAGAAACTGCGCCGAATCCTTCAAAGAGCCTTTGCACATCTGCCTGTAAGGCTATGAACGCTAAATTACCAACAAATATTTTCATATTATCATCTTTAAGAATACCGGAAAAATGGTTGATAAAACCCGGTTTAAATCTGGACTTATATTATACTCCCCAATGTCAGCCATTCAATTTATTTGATATCAAACTACAAAGATTGCTCTGGAAACCGGTATTATTTTGATATTTTCTAGCGGCAGCCATAATCGCGGCTAGACCGAAAGCAGCAAAGCGAACCAATGCTCTAAGGGGCAGCGAGAGAGCCAAAGGGCTCCGGGAGACAACATATTTATTACTATTTTAATTTAATAGACCTAGCTATTTTATTTCCATTTGGTTTTACTATGTATTCTATCGTAACATTTGAATCCTTATTTATATCGGCAAGCATAAGCTTTTTTCCGTCAGGCGTAGTAATCAGGGTTTTTTCTCTTACTATAAATCTCAGCACTTTCCCTTTCTCGTCTACAATCACAATTTCCGGCTTTATTCCTTTAGCGTTTTTGCTAACTATTACTGTAGCAACATTACCGGTAATAGTTTTAACTGATATTTCCCCCATGTCTGACTGGGCAAAACATAAAGACGCGCTAAAAACGAAGGCGAATAATGCAAAAATTAACTTTTTCATATTGTTTCCTCCTTTTTTATTTTCGGCGGATATATCACGACCCCATATCTATTCTATAAATAACTTAAAATAAAAATTGCGCGCATTGGTATAGGTAATAAATATATCTCTTGACACGTAACACGGCTATTATACAACATAAACCCCAAATATCAAGTAATTTGCCGTAATCAGAGACAAGGTTAGGTAAAAATATGTCCGTTTTGTCCGGTTTTTCTTGGCTAGAAATGACGCAACTATTTGAGAGATAAATGAATACAGAATATCCGCCCTTGAGAGACGGACATTTTACGTCTTCCACCCTTATAAACAGATTATATTTATTGCGCAAATACCTTTTTAATTATAGCATTTCCTGATGTATCTACCAAAATCTCAACCTCCACTGAGCTCTTATTCCCCCGCATATTTTTCTCAATATCTTTACCCTCGCCCTCCGGAACAAAATAACTCTCAATTCCATAATTAAGCTCTAATTTCTTATTGTAACAGTATCGAACTTTCGCCTTTATATATACCCCATTATCAGAAACAGGCATTTTTGTTTTAACGGCTGTAGCTTCCCAAAATTTTTCCCTTGGCTCAAGTTTTACATATATCCCCTTGCCTTGTCCGTAGTAAGATTCTTCACTTTGTACCTGCTGCAAGTCAATTGTACTTATTTTATAACGTAAAATAACATAATCGCCCCTTAAAAAATCTCGGGGATCTACAGGAACAGTTTCTAAAAGTACAGTTTTCCCTGTCCGTATAATGTGTTGTTTGGAAATGATCAGCCCTACTGCCACTGCGATCCATAAAAAACTCACCGCAATAAAA
>JAZDHG010000068.1:0-3647 GCA_043806135.1 Candidatus Omnitrophota bacterium | reverse complement strand
ATACCCTTCCAGATACTGCTGAAAAATCCGCCGATACCGCTGCGTCCGCCGCGGATCTGACGCATCTGCAGATCAAGCAACTGATTGTATTTCAGTCCTTGTCCGTTCTGATTTAAAGCTAAGGTCGTACCGTCCCAGCGGATCTTAAGCTCAGTAAGAGATATAACCTGTTCCTGGCCATTATCAATAATCGTGACCTGATCACCGTCAATACTGACAATAGTTACCCAGTGATCGCTGTCTAAAAGAATAATCGCGTTTTGATTGAGTTCCTTTAAACTTTCAATGCTGAGCTTAAATCCCTCTAAGCCTATACCGTATTTTTGCGCTACATTTTTAATGGCCATCATTGATGTCATTACATCTTTGCCCTTTATCTCCACTTCTCCTGTGGCAAGGATGTCATCAACAATAAGTTCATAAGCAAGGTCTTCCTTTGAAGCAAATTTGCGTCCGATATTGGTTAAAAAAGCATCAAATGCCCTTACCGCGCAATTAACCAGGTTTATTGAATTGTCCCAAACACCTTTCATCGCCTTTAACACATAGGCCCGGGCAATATCCGCAAAGCGGAATCCGGCATCAACCATGGCCTGGGCAATATCCGTCATGCTGCGGCTTAAATCAGCGGCGATCTTCAGGATGTCGCCTGCGCTTATCCCGGCCGCTTTAAAAGCACTAACAATATCTTTATCCGTAAAACCGGCTTTTAAAAGAGCCTCGTATATTTCTTTGTCGCTATAATTGACCTGGGCTTTATGTATTGACTGTACTATTTCCGTACAGCTAATATTTGCTTCCTTAAATATAGTTATGATATCTTTTAAATTAAAACCCATCTGGGCAAGAGCGTTTATTATCCTTTCATCGGTAAGCCCGGCTTTCTTTAATATCCGGATCAGCTCTGCTCCGCGTTTCCCCTCGTTGATCATGATGCGCACAAATTCAACCGTCTGGCGCAGTATTGCGGATTCTTTTGTCGTGCTTTCAATAATTTTGGCAGGTTCTTTTTCCACCGGCATATCCGTAACTTTAGGTATTTCAAATATGCCTTCTTTGGCTTTAAGCGCTTCTTCTTCCTCTTTTTGTGCCTTTTTATCTTTTAATAAAGGAGGCCCTGTCTTACTTTCTTCAGAATCTGTCTCCTGCACTTTTGCATCTTCCTCTGCCTTAAGCAGTCCGCCTAAGAGTGTGTTTACCTCATCCTTATCATATCCGGCTTTGATAAGCGCGTGATAAATCTCTTTCTTATTAAACCCCTGGCGTACAGCCCCGAAACCGGCCTCAGCTACAGTGCAGCCGGAAGTCTTCAGCGTCTTAAATATTGTCGGCAGGTCATTTCCGGCAATAGAAAGCCCGCTGATCGTAGTATCGATTATCGGCATTGCCTCTATCTGCCCTTTAGTGATCACCTGCTCAAAGCCCATATACGGCATTGCCGGCTGAGTAAGCACAAGCTTATCGCTCAGAGCATCAGCAGACAGTTTATCCCTGCTGTCTTTTGTACGCTGGTCCATCAACGCCTCTTGCGAGCCTCTATTCTCCCGGTAATTCGCTGCCCAGGAAATATCGGCGATCGTAAAAAGAAACGTTTCCAACACAATGAAGGAAATGATTTTAAACCATAATTTGTTTGTCTGGTCGTACATATCTGACCTCCCTTTTATTTGTTAGCTTAGAGTTGATTGTATCTGTCTCTTTATAATATCCTGCTCAATGTTTGTATTATTTATATTATTAGTGCTGTTTACATTCACTTGATCATTTTGTAATTTCAAATACATTGTCTTGCCAGCGGATATATTCATTAAAACGTCTTTATCAGAGTATAAATTTTCGAACTCAGCGGAAATCCCGCTTTTTTTATAACATCTTATATACATTATTTTTTTACTCTGTTTCAGGTTTTTCATTACTCTCACCCTTTCCGCCATCTAATTCGTACCAAATCGGTTGTTTTGAAACTCATTCCAGTTACCTAAACCGTTGAATTTTACACCTACAGAGACCGGAACTTCCATGGGATTTACATTTGAATTACTTTTATTTTTTTCCTGCTGTATAGTTGCTTTAGGTTTTGAATTTATATCTCCACTTGTAAACGGATTAGGCACAATAAGAGTCATCTCAGCCTGTACAGAATCCGGATTATTAGAATAACCACTTAAGGGCTGGCTTTGGGTTCTTAAAGCGGCAGGTACTGCAGCCTGTGCCTGTCTTTCAGAAAAACCGGCTTCTTTTAATGCCTCAAAAATTTTCGTACCGTTATAACCTGATTTTAAACAGGCAATACTGATTTGCGGAGCTGCATAATTATCATTTTTAAGTACAACAACTATTTCTGCAATAGCGTAGCCAGCCTCCTTTAACCCATTTATTGTTTCCTTAAGATTAGCTATTTTAGTGTCTGAAACCAGCGGCAGAGAATCTGACGCCATATTCGCATGCGGCACATTTTTTAAAGTTTGAGAACTATCATCATCTTTAAGCTCAGGTTTACTTTCATCAGCCTGCACATTTACTTTCTGTACCTGAGCGCTTCCAGGTGAATTAACTACTACCAGAAAAAAACATATCAGCAGTAGAAAAATAATTACCCTAAGATATTTACCCGGAAAATTTTCAACCTTCATGGCCATTCCTCTCAGTTCATGGTTAACAACTGCTCATTATATCTTTTATCTTTTTCTTCAAGCTTTCAGATGTATCAACAAATTCTATACCTATTTTAAAGCGATCCTGAAAAGGCAATCTCTCAACCCAAACAACTCTACCGATAATCTCAAGTAAATGAGCCCAGGCAGAAGAAAATAACTGCAGATGTACTTTTTCATTTACCCCAAAAAAATCGAACGACGTTATACCTAGTCCTATCTCACTGATATTATTAGAAAATGAATTGCGTATAAATTGTGTTCCGTTTAGAGATAATGCTTTGATCTGTAACGGGCATCTATATTCCTGTCTGATATATTGTCTTTTGTCGTCCATTTTTCTCACCTCCTCACCATTTCATCCTTCATTTACCCTTCAACATCGTGCTTCCATGCACTGCTCAGGGTTATTTCATCCAATCTTATCCGCCGTGAAACGTACATCCTGTACTCTTTAGCGGATTGTTGCATCCTGCAACAAAAAAACCGAATTGTCAAAACTTAAACAATTCGGTTTAGTAAAAAATCTCTCAACTTTGCGTTCGCAGCCGGAGGTCCGGTGGAAACTTCTGTTCTGCTTATTGCAATAATCTTCCTCACGTCTATTATATTTTCATTTAAGCTCAAAGTCAGATTTATACTGTTTATATCAATACAAACACAACTTAGCACTTTATAAAACCCATTATTAACGGTGCGCAGTTCTTTTGCAGATACAATTTCTGACATTGAATAGTCGCTGCCTTGAAGTAAATTAAAAATGGCAGTCAGATCAAGATGCGGAAGATTTAAAGCATTAAGGCTGAGTTCTACGCAGCCGATTCCGTTTATCATGCTTACCGACTTTGCAGCTATCTTCTGGAATCTGAGCGCAGCCTCTCTAAAGGTGTCCTTGCTCTGATACATTGCCGCCAGAGCAAAATCCGCCTGAGTCAGGAGCAGAGCCTGAATAATAATAATTACTATTATTTTAAGCCATATGTTTTTGCTCAT
>JAZDHG010000067.1:0-15594 GCA_043806135.1 Candidatus Omnitrophota bacterium | reverse complement strand
AGCTCAAGCAGAGGAAACGCGCAGCGTTATCCGATTGCCTGAAGTGTTAGTTAAATAAATAGGGACAGCGACTATTTATTTTCTTTTTCTTCCGTCCCGCTCTCTTCTTTTTATTCAACCGCTATTCCACCGCGTAGGTGGAATAGCGGGTCCCCAAGTACCTCCTTTGCCTATAAATTGTACTAAAAGTGTTACCTATGTTCCCAGAACATTCTGTTACCTATCTACCCGTTCGTTCATTTTAATTGTTGCATTTATTCTATTAATTAATTTCTCTTTCAAATCCTCAAAATCTTTCCAAGATATATGATTATATTGACGCGTATCAAAATGCAAACCATCAATTTCGTTTTCACTGCAAGTCCAGATCACAGGTATTTTTAAGCCTAGGGCGTAACCAGTTTCAAAATAAACCCCGTGCTTATTTTGTGTGAAATCAGCGATAACAAATCTGCTTTTATTGATTTCCCCAATTATGCGATCACATATTTTTTCGTTGTGTTCTTGGGAGTCAACACGAACAGCGTCAAAACCACATTCTTCTGCAGCAGGTTTTATAGCCTCATCGTAAATATTTTTTAAGTTTTCATCGAAACTCATTGCTACGAATACTTGTTTTGAATCGCTGTTGGTGATTTCATTTTTAATTTGCTCATACCTCTCCCATCCCTCGATTGTCAAAAGGCATCTATAAATACCTTCTTTTTCACCCCACCTTATTAATTTTCTTTCCCTTAGATATTCTAAGATTGTATTTAAGTCTCCGGGGGCAAGTAAATAGAAACGATGAATTTCATTTACGTTTATCTTAACTTCTCCTAAAACTTTTGTTGTGCTACCATAAATATATTTGAGAAGGTTATTCACTTTTTCTGAAACGGACATTTTCTTATAAGGTAAAACAATATTTGGAATTTTTATACAGTAATCTGAAGTAATCATTATTGGATGATGAGGAGAGGAATTAAGACGTAGATGTCCTGAAAAGAGTAATAAATCTTCTTTTGGGATATTACTTGCACTTTCGATAAATTGATCCGTTATTTGATAAAATCCACATTTTGGACAGTCAATTTCATAAACAGCTACTTTTGTGTGATTCCGTTCAAAGTTGATTACAGCAGATTCGCAAATTGCACATATTTTTCTATCAAAATTCATAATAATTTTCCTCTAACGTTTGAGCTCAGCTACTGGGTTGAGCTCCATTTGCGCATTCTCACCAGTTAGCTGAAGTGAATTGTTATACGTCAAACTACTGATTTATCTATCCCAAACTCTCCACCCCTTAAAATTCTCCCAATTGGACTGAATAAACGGACTTTTAATTCCGATTATTCTTAGAATACAGCGTTTGACAATTTCATGGAGATAGCGCATGTTTTGATATTCCTTGTTATTCAAACCACTCATTGGATTCTCTAATCCCCAAAGACCTTGATGAAACAAATTGTGTCTTATATCTACAATATCTTTAACAATACCTTTATTTGTGTGGAGATGGAAATGTTCAAGAATTGTATTAATTCTGTTCCCATGTCCACCAATATTTTTTATACCATATTGATTTTCAGATATCCACCAAATAGCATCAATGCATATATAAAGAAATGTAAATCTTTCATAATCCCACTCATATGTTAATGAACGAGAGAAGTTAAAACAGCAATTCAGAAACACTATTTTAACTGAAGAGTCCCACTTTTCCCATTCATTGAACGCTTGTATGAATAATTCTGAAATAGCAGGTTTATTTATCCACTTAAATTCATCCTTATCAAGGTGAATTCTTCCGACCCACCACCAGTCCCAGAATTGCGTTGATGTTTCATAGAGAACACCAAGGATACGCAGTATTAGGGCTCCCTCATTTAGTCTAAAGTTTGGACTAAGGTCAGTACCATCTTTTCTTTGAATTAAATGGGTAGAAATTACTCTATGTATATTTGCCGGACGCTCTGAGTTAGGTATTTTTTTGGTTTTTTTAGTTTTTGAATCTATCCGATACTTATTCACAAGTGGCGGATACAAAAAACCATCTGAATTTACGTGTTTCTCAGACAAAGCAATATTTTTAGAGAAATGAGAGTTAGGATGCACCTTATAATTACCTGCATCAAACACTAAATCAGATAAAAGACAACCTATCTCATCAAAGTTCTCTTTTTTTAAATTCTCCATTTTAAATTTTCTTTGTCTATATTGAGTTAATTTAAACTATATTTATTTTAAATTCTTTCACAGATGGTTTATTACTAGAGTTGGCAGACATATTTTTTCTATCTCTTTCAATTGCTTCGAGAGAGCTCTTTCTTGGCATGGTTTTTTTCATTTCTTCTATTGTTTGAGCATCTTGAGGAACTGAAAAACTAGGATCTGATTTAACTTGTTCTATTGATTTAGGAATAAAACGAGATGGTACAACATAACTTATATTAGTTGGCGCTTGGAATAAATGACTATGTAGCGATGGTTCTATCTTTTCAATAGCTTTTCTTATTTTTGATGGAAGGCTATAGGTTGTTAAACAAGGTTCTTTAAGTCCAGCGTATAATATGCCAATTACATTACCAGAATCTGTAAAAAATACAGGAGAACCACTTGCTCCTCCTTGAGTCATAATATTGATTGCAAGGGCATGATATTCTTCACATTCAAAAGGAAGAATAGCACTTATTATTCCTCGTTGAAGAGTAGGCGTAATTTGATGTAGCCATCCTGGCGCCATCAAAGTATCTTCACCCATAGGAAATCCCGCAGTAGCTATTTCCATTCCTTCTACTAAGATAGGTTTTTCTTCAACAGTAACACAAGGCAGTTCACGGGCTTTTACATGAACAATGCCTATATCTGGTTTAACTGGACCATAATAATTTTTTCCAGGATCAAATCCTCCAACTACTCCTGCGCCTATTACTTCTAAGGGGAATTGCATCATGCCTTCTGGAGTTAAATGAAAAAGAATTCCTATAACTCCCCAATCTTCTTCCTTAGCATCTTTTGGTTTCCAAACTTTTTCAAAAGCTCGAATAACATGATGGTTGGTTGCAATCAAGCCATCAGCATCCACTACAAATCCAGTCCCTATAATAGGAGGAAATGCTGGGTCAGGTTCTTCTGGATGATTTTTGGGCTTATATTTACATACAAATGCAACTATTGATTTCCGAATGTTTTTATAATTTTCTACTAAACTCATAATTTATCCTCACATAACGTTTGAAATAAATAGGGACAGCGACTATTTATTTTTCTTTTCCGTTCTCGTGTCCTCCATAGCCCATTGCCCTTCGCAGCCTTGGCGAAGTAGGGTTGGCGAAGGAGGATCTTCCGTCCCACTCTCTTCTCTTTATTCAACCGCTATTCCACCGCGTAGGTGGAATATAGCATCCACTTTTTCTACTAATTAGTATTGTGTCCCCTTATTTTCTCCGGTTGAATCTGTTCATATTTTTCTAAGTTAAATAGAACAGTATGCCGAGAAAATGAGAAATACTTCCCCCCAGCACGAAAAGATGCCAGATGAAATGAAAATACGGCACTTTCTTACACGCATAAAATATAATGCCTAAAGTATAACATAATCCGCCGATAAAAAGCCAGATGATCAGCCCTTTGGGTACCATTTGCAGCATAGGCTTAAAAGCAATAATGATCAGCCATCCCATTGACAAGTAAACTAAAAGTGAAACAATTTTATATTTCCCGATCAGGAAAATTTTCGCAATAATCCCTCCGATTGCCATAGTCCAAATAAGCCCGAATATAGTCCATCCCCAAGGGCCGCGCATGGAAACCAAAATCACAGGGGTATATGTTCCTGCTATAAGTAAAAAGATGGATGAATGATCCAGGATTTCGAAAAAAGATTTCACACGTTTGTTTGTAAAACTATGATATAAAGTCGATGTTAAATAAAGAATGAAAAGTGTAGATCCATAGATACTAAAACTCACAACCCGCCAGACATCTCCATATTTAGCGGCAAAAATCACAAGAATAACAAGCGCGGCTATACTTAGTGCTGCGCCAATACCATGAGTAATGCTGTTAGCAATTGCTTCTCCCAAGGTTTGTTGTCTACTATGAGATACCTTAGTGTTGAGGATGTTTTTTTTATTTTTCATATAACATTTAATAGGCGAAGTTCGTATTTTAAATATAGCGTATAGCGTCAAGCGCTTTCCCCTTCGGGGACTCCATCTGAGATGTTTACCAAAAGTAAATCTCTCAGGGGCGCGAATAGAAAATTCAAAAAACTAACCCCTAAACCCTAACAGCTAATCGCTAATCGCTGCTTTTTACTCCCCTACCTCAGAGATGAACTAAAAATAAAAAGCAACCACATCCGTGATTGCTTTATTAAATCCTTATAAATAAATGATACTCCTATACTATAAGTTCGTCAATAAAAAAGCAAATCAGCCAGTTTTGACCATACCTACACCTACGGGGTGTAGGTATGGTTCTAGTCGCGAAAAAATTAACTCTAGGTTACTTTTGCTTTTTGCTCAATACGCTATACGCAATACAGATAATGCTCCAGTCTATGAGTATAATCCTTGACAACAAGTTTGTGTAAGTGGTAAAATCAAACATAAACCAAAAATCATAACTTATGAAAAATAGAGCGTTTACATATATTGAAGTACTGTTAAGTGTTACAATCCTCGGGTTTGTCTTAATACCCTTGCTTTCCCAGTTTTATACTGGATTTCAGGGCAATATAGTTGCGGAGCTGGTTACGCAGTCTATTGACCTTGCCGATGATCTGATGGAAGAGATAAAAAGTCGACGCTTTGATGAAAATATCTCTCCTGCTGAACCGGTAGCTTCTGCGGCATTGGGTATTGATGCCGGTGAAGTCTCAAATGATCGCAGAACTTTCGATGATGTGGATGATTACCGTAGCTGGCAAAAGTCCCCCCCTCAGGCTATAGATGGTACTGTGCTCAGCAATTTTTCTGGATTTAGCCGCAAGGTTCTTGTTGAGTATGTAACCGTAAGCGGAGCAAGCTGGATTCCTTCTTCGGCAGCAACTTATTATAAAAGAATAACCGTTATTGTAACTCATCCGAAAATTAAAGACCGCAGATTGGAGACTATCGTTTCTCATTACTGATATGCTATGGAAATTAAAATAGACAGCGAAAATATTCCGCAAAACAAGGCATTTACAATCATAGAATTGCTTATCGTCTTGGCAATTTTAGCGATTGTCCTGTTCCCTATTTATGAATTTCTCAGACAAGGTGCGCTTTCCTGGCAGCTGGGTGAAAATAAAACAGAAGTTGTCCAGAACGCAAGGATCGCCCTTGATAAAATATGTGATGAAATAAAGCACGCCAGGAAAATTTATTCTATCACTCCCTTGCGGATACGTTTCTGGTGGAAAGACCTCAATAAAAATGATGCCGCAGATGGTAATGAGATCATAACCTATAGCTGGAGCGGAACAAGCAATGAAGATCTTAATCGTAAGCTTGATTCTGAAGCACAGCCTACCCCGATTGCGAATTATGTGGATAGTTTCAAACTGAGATACTTTAATGTGTCCGGCGTAGAAACGACGGTCTTGACTCAAATACACTTCATTACAGCTGATCTGAGAATAAAAAAAACAGCTCAGAAACATAATTATATCTGTGAAATGCGTAAATCAATTTTTCCGAGAAATTTATTTTTATGAAAATCAAATTAATAAATAATAAAGGTATGGCCCTGCTTCTGACGCTTATAGTGATGATGCTGCTGTTTATTTTCGGAGCTGCTTACCTTACATCAATGATCTCTGAAACAGGGATTGCCCGTAATCAGGAAAAAAGCGAGATGGCCTTTTTTATTGCCGAGTCAGGAATACAAAGGGCAATAAGGCTGCTGGTGGAAGACAATACCTGGAGAACCTCCTCTCTTACTGAAAATATGAGAGAGGGATTTTACGAGCTTGTTGTGGAAGATGATCCTGTAAATCCTGAAAGAATACGCATTACCTCAACAGGATATTCCGGCTCTGCCAGCCGTACAACAAGGATCACGCTTATAATTACCGGGGGTTTTAACTATGCCTTGTTTTCTGACGATACAACTGATCCGGTAATTGCGGATATCAATTGCAGCGGAGCCAGCGGCAATGTCAAGGGTGATGTGCATGCAAACGGCACAGCGCTCATGAGCGGAGTATCTATAACCGACGGAACGCTTACTCAGGGAGAACTTGGGGGGCCGCTGCTTAACATGATCCAAATTGAAATGCCTTTTCATCGGGCGAATGCAACAGTTATTTATCCTAATGGCACCCTGATCAATGCCGAGAAAATCCAAAACCAGCTTATCTATGTCGAAGGAAATGTTACTATTGATTGTTCCGCTAAAAAAGGGGTGACTTTTATCCAGACTTCTCTAGTTGCTGAGGGTGATATTAATATAATCGGTGAGAACACCTTAAAAATTGATGAGTATAATTACCCCGGTGCGGGAAAAGTCGTAGCCTTGGCGACAAAAACAGGAAATATTAGATCAACAGGTGCCGTTAAAATCCAGGACCGTGATATCAAGGGGCTGCTTTTTTCTGAAAAAGGAACAATCGACTTTGATTATCTAAAAATTGATTCCGCGGTTTATGGACACAATCTGATTTTCAGAAAATCTCTGGATGTGGACTATATGATCAAGCGTTTCCCTACCATTGGTTTTATATTCGGCATACAGTTTTTTGAATGGGAAGAAGTTTTTTAAAAAGAAAAAATTATGAGCGGATTACTCTTAAATGATTTAATTGATAAAATGAATGAAAAAAATGCTGCAAGCATGCATATAAGCGCAGGCTTGCCTCCCCTGCTTAATATTCATGGCCGTCTTGTCCCTTTGGTTGCGGAAAAACTGGCTGAGAAGGTCATCGATGATATAGCTATCAAACTTATGAATGCCTATCAGCAGGATATTTTCACTAAGAATAATTCTATAAACTTCACATGGAATGCCAATGAAAAAGACAGAGTAAGAATAACATTTTTCAGACAAAGAGGATTGGTCAGCGGAGTATTCCGTCCGCTGGCAAAAGAAATCCCTACGCTCAATGGACTTAATCTGCCGGAATCTTTTAAAAACTTACTGAAAATTCGAACTGGATTGATCATAATCGGAGGTCCGACAGGAAGCGGAAAATCAAGCACTCTGGCTGCGATTCTAAATGAAATTAACTGTAAGCGGGGTGCGCATATAGTAACAATAGAAGATCCAATTGAGTATTTCTTTAGTTCTAACAAATCCTTGATCTCGCAGCGTGAAGTCGGTATTGATTCGGAAAGTTTTCCCAAGGCCATGCGAGAGGCAGTGCGCCAGGACGCGGATGTGATCATGATCGGTGAAATGCGAGATCTTGAAACTGTCCGTATTGCCTTAAACGCAGCTGAAGCCGGAACGCTGGTTATCGGGACCATGCCGACCTCTGACTGTGTACAGACGATCACGCGCCTTATTGGGATGTTCCCCCCTGATTTTCAGAATCAGGTCCGGACTCAGGTCGCGGCTGTTATTAAAGCGATAATATGCCAGCAGTTAGTAATGCGTTCTGATGGAGAAGCCAGATTGCCTGCTGTTGAGATCATGTTTTCAACTCAGGGAATCCGCAATCTTATCCGAGAACAGAAATTTCACCAGGTATATTCCGTTATTGAAAGCAGTAATGAAGATGGCATGCAGACATTGGACCAATCTCTGCAGAAGCTTTATAAGGTTAAAGCAATATCGGATGTAGAGGTTGTGACCAAAGCCCTTAAGCCGGAACAGCTGCAGCGAAAAATGTATACTGCGGCAAAGGATGAGATCCCTGAAGCAGATACCGGACCGGGATTTACGGATATGGGCGAAGATATTATTACAATCGAAAAGAAAATAATCCGCTATCAGGCTGATTTCTCTTCCGGACAGGAAGGGTTCTGGACATCATCGGTTGCGGTTATTTTCCAGGAGGCCGGTATGCTCTTATCTAAAGCTCCAGGTAATCCTTCAAACAGGCTTTATGTGTCTGATTTTAACATTGTAAGTAAAAAAAAGGCGTCTTTTGCTTTACCGTACCGTTTGCTTATTCGTTTTAAACTTGCCATAGACCAAAACAATATACCTGATGAAGAACAGGCTCAGATCATGGTAAAGTTGTTTACTCAACCGCAAAAAGATAAACCAACAGCTTTTAACAAAATTAATTTGGCCTTCCCCTTGCCTATTGATGAAAAATGGCATACATGGGTCATTAATATCCCGGATGAGGGAATTGATAAAATGCTGAAAATTTCCATGTTTGAGTTCCCGTTCAGCTTGACAAAAGTGACCATAAGCGATATGCTATTCTTTTAAGAGACATCCTACAACGAGTAAGTTGTAGTATGCCTTAATAATCGCTGAAATCAGGTATAATCCAGCTTATGCCTGAGGATTATCCCAGGAGTTATGATGACAATTTTTGACCTTATCGATGAGGTAGCGGAAAAAAAGGCCTCGGATTTGCATATTATTGCCGGTGCGCCGCCGGCACTACGCATAAATGGAGAGTTGTTTTTTACAGAAAAAAACAAGCTTACTCCGGATGATGCTAAAAGACTTAGTTATGAGCTTCTAAACGATGAACGCAGGGTAAAATTTGAAAGGGACAGTGAACTTGATTTTTCCTATTCATATTTTAACGAAAAACGTAATCTTTTCTGCCGGTTCCGAGTTAATCTATATATCCAGCGCGGCAGTGTAGCCTTGGCGCTGCGTTTTATTACAAACCAGATCCTCAGTTTTGCGGAGCTTGGACTGCCGGCAATATTAAAAGACATTGCCAGAAAAAAACGCGGCTTAATTTTAATAACCGGAGCCACAGGCAGCGGCAAATCTACTACGCTGGCGGCGATTGTTGATTTAATCAACTCAGAGCGCAGCTGTCATATTATTACCTTGGAAGACCCAATTGAATATTTTCATACACATAAAAAATCACTTGTTTCTCAAAGAGAGATAGGACATGATACCGCCTCCTTCTCCTTTGCCCTGCGCGAAACCTTAAGACAGGACCCGGATGTTATACTGGTTGGAGAAATGCGTGATTTAGAGACAATAGGTATTGCTATCACAGCCGCAGAGACCGGGCATCTAGTGCTTGCGACATTGCACACTACGGATGCGGTACAAACAATTGATAGAATTATTGATGTATTCCCTCCGCATCAGCAGCAGCAGATCCGCACGCAGATATCGATCACATTGCAGGCGGTTGTTTCTCAGCAGCTGATTATGCGTTCCGATGAAGCCGGCCGCGTGCCGTGTGTGGAAATTATGATCGTGAACTCAGCGATAAGAAATCTTATCCGTGAAGGGAAAACATACCAGATATATTCAGTGATTGAAACTGCCCGGGATCAGGGTATGCAGACTCTGGACCAAGCATTGCAGGATCTGATAGCCAATAAGAAAATAGAAACCGAGGATGCTATGCAGGTTACTCGCGATCCGGATAATCTAAAGAAACGGCTGGAAAACAGTTAAGCTTATTCTAAGTTTTTTTCCCCGAAAACCTCTGCGCTGAAAATAAAAATTTTTGCCCCTTTTTTCCAATCATCGCGGTTTAGCCCGGCTTTAATGCAGGTTTGTTCCAAAAACTGCTCTGTGTTCCAGGCGTATTCAGCGGCTACCTGTGGTAATAAAAGTCCGGAGGCAAATCCTTTCTTTATAATAATTCCGTGTGTGCCGACTTTTATTTTACTTATATCAGTTATTTGTTCAATTGGGCTCATTACAGAAATTTCAAGGTCAATAGAATCCAGCTCACTCCCCTTTACGTTTGGAAAACGAGGATCACCTGTCGCTGCTTCAATGGCCATATCGCAAACTACGTTGATCAGGGGCTCATCAGCGACTATTCGTCCGATACATCCGCGCAGCATACCGCTTTTCTTTAAAGTGACAAAAGCCCCTCTTTTTTCCAGAAAAAGGCTATCCTCTGTTTGAATCTTCCGGCGTTGCCCTGTTTTAAGATATTCCAGTATCGATTCCCTGGCTATTGATAAAAGTTCTTTTTTCTGTTTCTGTGTTAACATGCTATTGCCTCCTTCCGGTATCTTATTAGATGTGCTTATTAATGGTCTTGAATAAATAACGCTGCAGTAACCCACTACTCTGTCTTTTGAAGAGTCTGCAGTGTCTGCGGATGTTGCATAATCCAGTATGTCCGTCTGATTGGCGCCCATTTTTTTCATTGTGAGCATTAGCGTTATTACTGCTGCCTGGCCGCATAATTCGCAGTTACCTGAGGAAAGATTATCAAAAAGAGCAGGTGCATCATTATCTGTGATAAAAGAAAGCGTTCTTTTATCTATAGAATTTGCTTTGACCTGTTCGTGAAAATGAGACATATCCGTACTTGCTACTATGAGAACGTCTTTTTTTCCGGCAATCAATTTAGCTAAGACATCAGATATCCCTTCATAAAGAGAATAGGAATTGCTGGAAATAATAATCGGTACGATCGAAAAATTATCCAGGCTTTTTTGTAAAAAAGGCAGCTGAACCTCAAGGGCATGCTCTTTTTCAAAAATCGCAGGCATATAATCGAAATATCGGCTATTTTTTAATAATTCATTTGTAAAAGCAGAATCAATTGGGATAAGACCTAATGGGGTTTTAAACGATCCGCTCTTATACACAGCTGCTTTTTCAAAATATTGATGATGGCTTGGCGATAGAATTATTACAGTCGAATAGTTTTTCCTATAGATCGCTTTATAGGCATTAGCTGCAACCAGGCCTGAATAGATGTATCCGGCATGCGGAGAGATAATACCATATATATGGTTTTTGGCAATGAAAGGCTTTACCCCTTCCAGCATCTGATCGATCATGTTTGATAACTTCTTTGGCTCAGAGGGGTAAAAATATCCGCTGACATTAGGTTCTTTAACAGGCTCTTGCACAGCTAAAACAGAACTTATAGAGAAAATTGAAATAACAGCGGTTGCGATTAAGATAGTAAAAATTTTTCTCATATAAAAACTCCGGCAATAGGCGCCTGGCAATAAGTACATTTGTTCTCAGTTAAAACATTTTTTAATACAGTATACCCTGCCCTTTTTATCAGCTCTTTATTACACTTCGGGCAATAAGTACATTCTGCGGGGTTTCCCGGGATATTGCCGATATAGGCGAATTTCAATCCTGAGTCAATAGCGATCCTGTGTGCTGATTCTAAAGTACTTACTGGTGTCGGCGGCAGTGTTGTTAACTTGTAAGTCGGGAAAAAACGCGAAAAATGTATCGGAACATCCGGCCCCAGATTCTTATATATCCACTCGCACATTTTTCTTATCTGATTCGGATTATCGTTTAAAGAAGGCACAATAAGGTTCGTGAGTTCAAGCCAGACGCCCATCTCCCTTTTTATAATGATCAGGTTTTCAAGAACCTGATTTAAGCTCGCAGCACATACCTTCTGATAATATTCTTCCGAAAAAGCTTTTAGATCAACATTTATAGCGTCAATATGCGGGCAGATCATTCTTAAAGGAGCCGGGTTTATATAGCCGTTAGTATGCATCACATTCTTGATCCCGTAGCTTTTGGCAATAACAGCAGTATCAAGAGCAAATTCATAGAAGATCATCGGTTCTGTGTATGTGTAGGCAATGCTAAGTGATTTTAACTGCACGCCTTTTAGAACAATATCCTCAGGAGGCAGATCTATGCTATTAACCTGTTCAGGATCAGCCTGCGAAATCTGCCAGTTCTGACAGAACTGGCACCTGAGATTACAGCCTGCCGTGGCTATAGAAAGCGACTTGGATCCGGGAAGGAAATGGAAAAAAGGTTTTTTTTCTATAGGGTCTAAATGTACTGCGCAAGGTTTGGCATAAACAATATTAAAGAATTTTCCCTTTCTATTCTCTTTGATTCGGCAAAACCCGCGCTTGCCTTCTTTAACTGTACAGTTATGCGGGCAGTGCAGGCATTGGATGCTGTTGTCTTTCAGCTTTTTGTAATAAATAGCCTCTTTTTCTTTAACAGAGGCGTAAACAAATCCCAGGTCTTTGCTTAATATATATCCGCTTGAACAAATGGCCAGTTTTATAAAGTCCCGCCTTCTCATACGCATTGCTATTTCCTCTTATCAAGTCAAATCCTTTAACACGGGTCGTAGGAGAGTTTTAATTGCTACCAGGCAGATGATACCGATAAAAACCACCAGAACAGACCGGGGCTCGCATCTATTAAGAAAAAGGCCCATGGCTAAACCGGCTGCCGGCGGATGTTCTGTATTAGTCACGACCATAAAAAATACAGACAGGCCTACAGAAAGAGAACAGAAGATCACATAAGAATTTTTTGCTATAAATTCTATATTTTGCAAAACAGGAAGAATTGATAAATAATGACACAGGCATCCGACAACAATTCCGACTAAATATCCGCCAATAAGTTTGCGCCCCGAAGAAGAATCTTGTGCCGGCATAGTGAAAGCAATAAAGGCACTGGAACCCAGAGCGGCGATAACAGCCGCGTTTGAGGCCACATCAAGCAGAACTAAAACCAGAAATGCCGCACCTGCAGCCATGAGAGATTGCAGAATGTATTCCTTTTTGTTCTTTCTGAATTTGGTATCAAAAATACTCATTTATTTCCGGTATGCTGAGGTTGGGATTCACCGCACATGCTCTTAAGGCTTTTTTGTAGAGAATTAATCCCTCGAAAAAGCACAATAAATCCAATCGCAAATAATAGAATATGAAGACTTGGCCACTGTAAAGATTTAATCCTTCTGATTACCAGATATGCGTTGTAAGGCGTTACCCATTGCCCTTGAGCTATGTAATTAAGCGATCCATAGAACTCTTTATTGAAACGATGTGTGCCCAGCTGATAATATTGCCCCTGTCCGGAGCTGTTGCGTAAATAACCCACGGTGAAGTCGCTGTGCCATGTTGTTTGTGCGCGTGAACCAAGATCAACAATAATAACTTTTAACTGAAAATCCTTGTTTTCGATCCTTCGGTCAGGAACTTTTAGCCAGAAAGAAAAAAACTCATCGGTCTTGGCGCTGAAATTACCGGCAATCTCTTGATCATTCTTTAGCGACAAACGCACGGGAAAAGTATAGACATCCTCATATAGCCCGTTAGTGATACTGATGATACCAAAAACAAGGCTAGTAATTATAAGTGTGCCCCCAGCAATCACAACAAAAATGCTCAGAATGAATTTTTCTTTAGCTGTCATTCAATCCCCGCTTTATATTAACCATCAATAAAATATTCTATCACAATTACTTTAATTAGGCAATTTTAAGAATTATTGTTGCCATTAACGCAGCAGCCATTGATGTACGCAAGCCCCGGCAAACCAAATAATTGAGCTCAAAAACATCGTAATTGTAAACGGCAGCTGCTTTTTAATGCAGAAATAGGCACTTAGAAAAAACAATATCGTGGGGATAATACCCCATAAGGCGCCATATGTATATCCCTGCAGTAGTTTAAAATCGCCCCTATTTTCAATATAAAGCCAGATAAATATCAGGAGGCTTGTAAGAGGCATAGTCGCGATTAATCCGGCAAGGCTGGGAAATTTCCTGCCAATTAGAGTACAAAAAACAATTATAGAGATGCTGATAAAAATTTTAACTATTAATTGCACGGGCATCTCCGGTTTTAATAGATCCATAAGCCAACTTTCTATAAAGGGCAGCGTGGGCTATAATTGTTGTGGGAATTGAAGCAATTAAGCCGATGCCTAATAGTAGAGCCCCTAAAATGTTTATAAAACTGAGCAATAGAGCGAAACCCAAAAGACGTAGTTTTAGCCCGCCTGTTATTCGAGAGCTCTCTTTTAGGGCTTCAATTGGGCCAAGGCGTTTATCCATAACAAAGTGCCCGAAGAATTGAAATTTTAGGAACCATATAATCCCTGGGAATACAAACAACAATATCCCGAAAGTGACAAGTAAAGAGAAAAGTATAAACCCGACTGCGTAGTTCAAAAAAATGTCAAAGTTAGAAAACAAGGCTGCAAAAGTCGGTAATTTATCATCACAAATATCAAGCGCTGTCTTAATCAAACCCAGTCCTACTACAAGGTCAAAAAAACACGATAGTACATTTAACAAAAACAAGCTTTCGTTTGTCTTGTTGAGCATGTTTTCAAAAAAAGAAATAAAGAAGTTAACAGCAGATATTATTATAAATACCCCGAAAAAGAAAACTAAAAATTCTTTTGTTTTCTCCCAGCCAAATCTGAAAATTTCTTTGTTAGAAAAAACATTTTTACTCATAAATATAACTCCCTTAACGTGTTGGATTATGTTTTAAAATCCCACTCTTTCTGCTCGATAGAGCCCTTAAACTTCTCCCAACGCCGCACTTTTTCTAATACCCTTTTCTGGCGCTTGTTAAGCTCATTTAGCGCATTATTTTTTCTTATTCGCATAATGAACCAAATATCATGGCTGGAGGGTTGCGGCGGTTTTTTCATAATTTGAATTATATCATAAAAGTATAAATTTATATATACATTCAAGGCATAGTTAATAACTGGTTGGTGGCTAAAAAATACAAGCTAATATCGGACAGGAGCTATTTTGCCCGGCCTACATAAGAGATGATTTCATTAAAATTATAGGTGGGTCTGCCGATCATTCTACCGTTGCGGTCGAATACCCTGACATCAGGAATACTTTGTATGCCGTATTGCACTGTTACCGGAGTCCCCCATTTTACAATATCGATTTTCCGCAAAAATACATCAGGATCATTTTTAACAAGATGTTCCAGATATGGCGATATCTTTTTACAAGGCTCGCACCAGTCGGCATAAAAATCAATAAGAGTTATTTTACCCGGAACAAGAACATCTTTTAGATCAACCAGCTTGCCCCCATCTTTAAATATGAGTATAGGCTGCTGTATTGTCTGGTCTTTTTCAATCTGCTTTTTTTCGGTTTTTGTTATCCACTCGCCTTTATGTTCTGTTAGCCCCTTTGCTTTCTGGGCTTTTTTAAATTGTTCTTCCATGTTCCGTTGTTCAAGCTGCATTTCAAAATTAGCATCGATTTGATCGACTAAACCGTCTATAAGTACAATCATTCCGCCCGGATAACTAAGGATTTCTTCGTTTCCTTCACTCATTACGCCGCTGGGCTCACCGTATTTATCAATAACTTCAGCGCGGGTGCTGCCCTTTTTGATCTCAGCAAATACAGCATGGTTACAAACCAGGCAAAAAGCAAAGGTCAAAATCGTAAGTATAAGTATTTGTGCTATGCTGAATTTTTTCATATGTTTATTATAACACAAGTATAGCGATTAGCGAATAGCGATTAGCGGTTAGAGTTTTACTCCATGCGTATTAAAACTCTAGTACGCCGATTGCGATGGAATTCTTATCTGTAGAATTCCATCCTGCATCCTGTGGATAGGAGAAAACAATCTTTTCTCCTTAGACCTCTTTTTTGGGTTCGAATCCTAATCTCGTGAATTACTATGGCTTGCCATGAACCTCGCACAGTATTTTGTGCGAGGCTTTGCCCGAGCCCAAAAGGCGAGTGGTTCATGGTGGAGTCAGGGGGAAATC
>JAZDHG010000066.1:0-3380 GCA_043806135.1 Candidatus Omnitrophota bacterium | reverse complement strand
AAAATATAACGGCACAAAAAAACTAAGCGCAAAATAAGTTATTATATCTCTTATCTCTTTTCCTTCCTCTTTTTTATCCGCCCAACCCATACCAATTCCTATTAAAAAGGCTCCAAAAAAGGCATGAATACCTATTTTCTCAGCAATCCCGCTGATAAAAATAATGACCGGAATAGTTGCCGCAATAAAACCAACTGGCCAAGCCACGTTCTTCCTGATCCAATTAAAAGCATAATGCCTGAGCAACCGGCCAAACAATAAAACCGCAATAACAAAAATAAAAATAATAAGAATATTTTTGGCTAGAGAGAATTCTACTATTTGCCCTTGCGGCATAATAGAATTAAGAATTACAGCAAAAAGAACCCAGTTAACCAGGTCATCCATAATTGTTGAGGTCATAATAATAACCCCTATTTCTTTATTAAGCAGGTTTAGGTCCATCAATATCCTGGCAATGACTGGATTAGCAGAATTAGCAAAGTTAATCCCTATGAACAAAGCAAAGGGAAAAAAGTTGGCTCTGCTGGAAAAGCCCCAAAATGCCGGAGAAAAGCCATATACTAAGCATACTCCGATTAGAATTGGTATAAAGGTGCCTATTAAACCGATTGAAAGAGCCTTACGGCCGAATTGCTTCAGATTAGAAAGGTCTATTTCCAGGCCAGTAATAAAAAGGAAAAACAACATGCCTAATTTGATAATGGTATCGCGGGCAACGGAAACCTGAACAGAAGAATGAAATAACCAGTTATAGAAGGAAGGTGCTATCATACCAAGGCAAGTGGAACCGATAAGAATTCCGCCCAGCATTTCACCAAGCACGGCTGGCTGACCAAGCTTGCGCATAAGCTGGCCAAAAACTACAGCAGCGGATAATAAAACTGTTATTTGAAAACAAAATAAAATGAATGGTTGCGAATTCATAATTATTATCTGGCTATGATATTGTTTTACTAAAATATATGGAAGGCCCCTTTAACAGGCCCCAATCTGTTTCTTCATAAATAGACCGGCATTTTTCAATAGAACAGCCGCGGTTTTCTTCCGTCTTTTCTTCTATATCGCGGGGGTTTGCGCCTGCTTCCGCCCAAAGAAGATTAGCTCCTCCCATAACTCCCAAAGTGCATGGCTCATGCGTGCAGTTACCTTTGATTTTCCTCGATAATCCCAGGCGGGTTACTGCGACTATTTGTGTCATGCGTAGTTCTGAAATCATACCATATTTTTCTAAAGCAGAGCAAGGAACAGGTATCCTTCTTGCGGCACCGCTAAATACCGGAGAAAAACTATTAGTTAATAAAATCATATCGGCGATTTCTGCATTGCTATGCTCTGGGCCGATAGGCTCAACGCAGGTTCCCACCAGTAAGCCTGCCTCCTGGAAAGCCCTTATGCTATTTAATCTATCACTGTGATTTAGCCCGGTATCGATCCCTTCCCTAAGCCTTACCGCGTGATATACCCCTTGATATCCGGCGCTTTTAACTTTTTTTGCCCGCGCTAAATTTACGTCGCCGATATTAGCAACGAGAATGGTTTCTTGCTTTAAGTTCCTCCTTATTTCCCGAGAAATCTCCATAAATTCTCCAAAATCATAGTTAGCCGTAGTCATTACATAGATAGCGTTCGCTCCTTTTTGCTCAAACTGCCGGGCGTAACTAACCGCCATTTTAGGGTTTATTTTTTTAGACTTACTAAAAATGCCGTTGACTGCGGCAAAGGAACAAAATTTACAATTGCAAGGACAAGGGGCTAAATTTAAGGCCAATTGCGCGTGTATCTCTGCCTTATTCTTTGTCAACTCCTGAGAAATCCTGTTAGCCTCTGCCATTATCTGGTAGGCCTTGGCTGAATCAGGAGCTAAAGCGAGCATCTGAATTAATTGTTTGATAATCATGCTATAATTTTATTTATCGCTTTCACCATAGGGATTAAACCTGCGCAATTTCTTTTATCCATTTTTTGCAACCTCCGCTTAACCGCGGCTAAATCTTCAATATTATCTATATCATGGTGCTTATCTAAACAATAATAGCCGAGTTTAGCTGATTTTAGGATATTCAAGGTCTGCTTGAGGACTCTATCAGTGCCCCAGGCTATATTCTGAAAAACCCCTCTGTAAAAATGATTCAGCCCCAGCAAGTAATACCCGCCATCAAAACAAGGGCCGATAACGCATTGTCGGTTTTCTAATTTTTGAAAGGCGCTCCGGATAATCTTATTATCAATTAGAGGCATATCGGTCCCAATCGCCACTACCCTCTTGGCGCCCTTTTGGAAAGCCAACCTGAAGGCATAAGATAACCTGCTGCCTAAGTTCTTTCCTTTCTGAGGATACATAGCTATCTTTTTTCCTATCCAATTTTGAATTTCTTTCTTCTTGGCCAAAGGAGTGTAAAATATCATTCTCTTAAATCTGCCGGGCTCTGTCCTCTTTAATATTGCCTCCACAAAAAGACGGTATAAAAAAGAGGCGTCATCCTTGCCTATATCTTTGGCTAATCTCTTTTTGACAAAGCCCGGATCGGGGTTCTTAAGAAATAAAATCAGGGTATCCTTTGAAAGCATAAAATATATCTTTAAAATTATTCCCCGCGGATAAAAGAAATTATTTTTTCCGCGGACTCCCTGGGTTTTTCTTCCTGAATGAAATGGCCGCAATGAGGGATTATTTCTAAACGCGAATTCTTTATTTTTTTCTGTAGAGATTGCGCTGAGATTAAAGAAAAAAAATATTCCTCTTGCGCCCACAAAATAAGCGTTGGCAGGTTAATTTTTTCTATCTCTTCGGATAATTGGGAACCCGCTTCATCAAAGGAGCGGATAAGTTCTAAAATCCTTTTTCTCGCAGCCGGTTCTTTATAAGGAAAATAATATTCGCTAAATATTTCCTTTGAGATTAAATCTCTGCTGTAAAAGCCTTTCTTAAGCCCCATTTGAACAGCTAACGGCCCTAAAAAACGCAGGATAATCTCACCCAATGGTTTTACACTTAGCAGTTTAATTTCCGGAGCAACTATACCTTCTTGACTAACTGCGCCGGCCATAAGAATAAGCTTTTTTATCTTTTCAGGATATCTTAATGCCAAAGCGCAGGCAATAGTAAAGCCAATGTCAGTTCCTACCAGATACACTTTCTCAATTTTTAAGCTATCCATAAAATCACTCACAAAATCCGCCATGCCCCAAGGGGAATAATCGCCTTGGGGTTTTTCTGAATACCCAAAGCCCTTCAAGTCGCAGGCAAGAAAACGGAATTTCTCAGCAAAAATCGGAGCATAAAAACGCCAGGTCTGTAAATTTTCCGGAAAACCGTGCAAAAAGAGGACCGTTTCCCCGGAACCTAAGTCAGCATAGCGCGTCTTTATGCCCTTTAC
>JAZDHG010000065.1:0-9531 GCA_043806135.1 Candidatus Omnitrophota bacterium | reverse complement strand
GCTACTCTCTTCTATATTTAAGCATCTCACCCAGTGGTCTTTTTCAATTTCCAATAATTGCGGAACCTCACTCTTACACTTATCTGTCCGTTTAGCGCAATTAGTATAGAAGCCGCAGCCTTCGAAGCTATGTAGTTTTATGTCATTAATATTTTTTGCACCCAGCCGGATTCCTTTCTTTTTAGGTGTCGGCATACTGCTGATCAGTAATTGGGTATAAGGATGCAGCTGCTTTTTATATACCGTCTCGCTTTTCCCCTGTTCAACAATCACACCCTGATACATTACAGCAATCTCATCACTTATATGACGCACAACGCTCAGGTTATGGGCTATAAAAAGATATGTCAGCTTATATTTTTCCTGCAGCTCCTCAAGAAGATTTAATACCTGCGCTTGTGTAGACAGGTCTAGAGAAGAAACAGCTTCATCAAGTACAAGCAGTTTTGGCGAAGTGGCAAGAGCTCGGGCAATACCAACCCTCTGTCTTTCTCCCCCGCTTAGCTGATTAGGTAATCTCTCTAAATGTATTTCATTTAAACCCACTTGTGTGATCAATTCTTTCAATCTATTATCTATCTCTTTTGGAGGCGTTTTAAAGGCTACAAGCGGCTCGCTTATTATATTTTTTACTTTAAGACGCGGGGAAAGACTGCTGTACGGGTCTTGAAAAACGATCTGTATCCCTTTTCGCAAAGGCCTGAAATCCTTCTCTTCAAGCTCGGTAATATTTTTATCCTCAAAAAAAACCGTACCTGATGTCGGGTTTATAAGCTTTAGAATTATTTTAGCAAGCGTAGATTTCCCGCAGCCTGACTCTCCGACAAGCCCAAATGTTGTCCCCTGCTCGAGGTTAAGATTCACCTTATGCACAGCCCTTACCTGGCTTGGCTTCAAGGAGAACAAATTCCTCTTGGCCTCATAAAATTTCGTAATGTCTATGAGCTTAAGTATAGCCAACAGCGGACCTCCCGACTTATATCTTTAATAAAAAGCGGCGGTATTTCTTTTTCACAGCGCTCGAATTTTTTCGCACAGCGGGGGTGAAATCGGCAGCCTTTTGGAAAGTCGCCTGATCTGGGGACATCACCTGGGATCTCGTTCAATTTTTCTTTGCCTTTCTCATTAAATGCCGGCAGGCAATCAAATAAACCCTGTGTATAGGGATGTTTTGGCTCATCAAGCAGAGCTTCTGCCGGTGCGAATTCGACTACCTGTCCCGCATACATCACGCATATATAATCCGCCAGCTGTCCGACCACATTCAGATCATGGCTGATGAACATCACGGACAGGCCCAATTTTTCCTTTAGGTTCAGTATAAGCTCAAGTATCTGAGCTTGTATCGTCACATCAAGTGCTGTTGTCGGCTCATCCGCGATCAAAAGCAAGGGATTGCTGATAACAGCCATGGCAATCATCACTCTTTGCTTTTCCCCGCCTGAAAGCTGATGCGCATATGCAAACACCTTTTCTTCTGCCTGTTTTATACCGACTGTTTCAAGCTGTTTGATAATAAAATCATGGATCTTATCTTCTTTGATATCTTTTCGATGCAAGCGTACGACTTCTTCTATCTGTTCTTTAATGTTCAAAACCGGGTTTAGGGATGTCGACGGTTCCTGAAACACGTATGTTATTTCTTTGCCTCTTATTTTACGCAAATCCTCTTTGTTTAAATCAAGCAGCTCTTTGCCTGAAAATTTTATGCTTCCGCTGACAATTTTACATCCGGCATCAGGCAGAAGGCGGGCGATAGATAAAGCGGTCATGGTCTTTCCGCAGCCCGATTCACCCACAACTCCTAAAATGGAATTTTTTTCAATGAATATGGACACATCATCGACCGCCCTGACAACGGAATCATCCTGATAAAAATACGTCTTTAAATTTTTAATCTCAAGCAGTTTATTCATAATTATACTAAAGTAGCGAGTAGCAAGTAGAGAGTAGCGTGATTACTTCCATTTTGCAATAAGTGATTCCAGCATAGCTCGTATTTCACTCAGCACCTGAACTCTTTGATTAATTACTTCCTTTGACAATATGTTCTTAAACCTTGTATATCTGCCTCTAGCCTCAGCAGTTGAACCTTTTGAAATCCTAAAAAAATTTATAACTTCTTTTCCTGACTTCCTATCATAGCCCTCTTCCATATTCGCACAAATGGAATCTAAACATCTTAATTGGTTTTTAGCTAATGATTCTCCCGCAAAGTTTCTACGCAGAAGAGGCAAATCCTTTTCTATAAAATCATCAAATAACTTTATTGCCTTTTGATAGACTACAAAATCTTCAACACTTTTAATTTTTTTATTTTCCATATTTTCTCTCTGGTCTACTTTTTATATAAGCTTTTGCTTTTTCTCGCTACTTGCTGCTCGCTACTTTTATGAGTATTTGTTTTTTCTCGCTACTTGCTGCTCGCTACTCGCTACTTTCTAGGTATAAGCAAATCCCTAAGTCCTTCCCCTAATAAGTTGTATCCCAATACAGTAATAAAAATCGAAACACCCGGATAAAACGTCATCCACCAGGCAACACCCAAGCTTGATTTTGCATCCATAAGAATATTTCCCCAGCTTGGCGTAGGCGGCTGCACTCCGATACCCAGAAAACTAAGGCTTGATTCCACCAGGATCGCCGCAGCTACCCCCAAAGTTGCACTCACGATAACCGGCCCGATCGCATTAGGAATAAGGTGCCGGGAAATGATTTTCAGATCAGAAACACCGCTGGCCTTGGCTGCTTGGACGAAATCCCGCTCCTTGAGGCTCAATATTTCCGCCCGAACTAAACGGGATATACCCATCCAGCTGGTCAAACCGATCACAGCCATGATTATCATAATGCTCGGTTCAAGCAAAGCCACCAAAGCAAGTATCAGGAATATATTCGGAAAACAGAGCATAATATCGACAAAACGCATTATCAGGGCATCGATTCTCCCGCCGTAAAAACCGGCTATTGAGCCAAGGCATATACCGATAATAACGGCTATGCTCACAGAGATCAATCCCACGCTAAGTGATATTCGCGCACCATACGCCATACGGCTGAACAGGTCTCTACCCAGCAGGTCCGTACCAAGCAGATGTGCAGATGATGGCGGCAAAAGATAATTGCCGATCTCAATATCGTTCGGGTGATAAGGGCTCAAAAAAGGCGCAAATACAGCAAACAAACTCATAATAATGATGATCCCTGCACCTGATAAAGCCAGTTTATTTTTAAATAATGTCTTCATAATTAAAGGTTACTACTTTTTTACAGTTACTATCGGTTACCAAAAGTTAATAAGGGTTACTAGCAGTTACTCCGATAATATTTACAGATGACAGAAAACAGATTACAGATACCAGAAAATAACTCATAATTAATCATTCATAACTGCTTTTGCGTCCTTCGTCCATCATCTTTCGGTTCTTTGCTCAATACGCAATACTCAATACGCAATCCATTTATTTCGAACTTTCTCGTATCCTCGGGTCTGCTGCAGAATAAGACACATCCGCGATCAAATTACCTATTAAAGTCAAAAATGCACCAATGACCAGGATGCCCATAATAACCGGATAGTCCCGTGACATTACCGCGTCGTAAAACAGCTTTCCCATTCCCGGTATAGCAAATATTGACTCTGCGATAACACTGCCTCCGATAAGGCCCGGGATAGATAATCCCAAAATCGTAATTACAGGAAGCAATGCATTTTTAAGCGCGTGGTGAAAATAAATCCTATTTTCAGGCAATCCCTTGGCAAAAGCGCTGCGTATATAATCCTGCCGCAAAACCTGTATCATATTTGCTCTCATATAACGTGACAATCCGGCCAGCCCGGTAAAAGCAGAGATCATTACCGGCAGGAAGAGATGTTTTACATAGTCAAACAATTGGGCGAAAAAGCCCATATGCTCAAAGTCTATGGAACGAATCCCGGAAACCGGCAGCCATCCCAAGGTAACCCCGAACAATTTCATAAGCAAAAGCGCAAGCCAAAAAGTAGGCATAGCAAAGCCGATAAAAACAAAAATCGTCATACCTCTGTCAAACAGTGTCCCTTCTTTTACTGCGCTGAATATTCCAATAGGAATAGCTATGGACAAAATAAGCATCATCGACAGGATATTAATGATCAGAGTGACCGGAATCCTCTCTGCGATCTTATTGCGCACAGGTCGGCCATCGATAAAAGACTCTCCGAAATCCAGCCTTACAAGGCGCTTGATCCAGTTATAATACTGCACCATAACCGGTTTATCCAGGCCGTATAATTTTTCCAGGCGTTCTCTTACCTGTAAACTGACTTTTTGATTTAACTGGGTTTGGATATCGGTAGGTTTTCCGGGAGCAAGATGCATTACCAGAAAAGTAATTATGCTTATCCCGATCAATAATGGGATAAGCATAATTAGTCGTCTTAAAATATATTTAAGCATTGAGCATTATTAGTTATGATCTTTACTCCCTGGCTTGAACAGATCCAGAAATCTGTCTTCATATTCCTTGTAGATATGCCATTTATCGAGTTCGTTCTTCAACTCGCTGGCACGCGAAATATCCTTTGCAACCGCCTGAAATAATTCTTCGATCTTCGACTTGGCCGATTCCGGTATTTTTGTAGCCGCAGCCAGCAATTGTTTTATCTTTTCAACCTCATCCTCACTTATCGGTCCGAGCCCTGATCCTGTTTTAAAATAATCGACAAGCTTCTCTATTTCATCTTCAATTATCTTAGCCCGTTCATCAAGCCCGCTGAAATCAAGTTTGAGATTAAGAATTTTAGTAAAAACCGACAGCACAGCTTTAGAGGCCTTAGGATTTTCTATTTGAATAGAGTACAACGGGATTTCCGCGAGAAAGCACACTCCTTCAACACGCCGTTCTTTTGCAACACTCAGCAGCAATCCGTTTAGACCGCTTATCTGTCCTGAATGCATCGGCTGTATCTGCAGTTTATCCAGTTCCTTGATTATTCTCTTATCGGTAACAGTAGCCCAGACGCGTGCATCCTGAGTATGATCAATAGGCGTAGGCATGGAGGCAAAGGTATAAACTCTTTTCACATTAAAATACGCCGCGACATCAAGCACCAGCTGCGCGTAATCATATCCTTTTTCCAGTGAAGGCTGCGCCTCGCAAAGAAAAATGATCAGGTCGTGTTTACCCTTTATATTTTTCCAGAAATAAAACTTTCCTGTCGGCAGCCTGGGAAATTCAACCTGAGAATTAAATATCCATGCCTCATGCGGGTAGAAAAACCCTTCTGCCGATATTTCGGCAAATTCAACAGGTTTGAGCTGTTCCCACAAGAACTCTACAGCCCTTGCCGCGACATTTCCCATCCCCGGCCATGCAGCTACCAGATAGGGGCTTTTTAATTTGGGTTTCTTACTGAATTTTATCATTTTTTTGTTCATAATAGATATAGATTACTACAAACACGGCCTGTAGTCAACCCGAATTTTAACGAATTTTTATGAAAAAGCGCTTTTTATCTATCAGAAAGCAGCTAATTTGCCTGCATCTTTTTTCCGTTTTTCTCACTGCTTGCTACTTGCTTCTCGCTACTCGCTACTTTCATTAAAGTTCTTGAGAAAAAAGCAAATACATGTTATAAAGTAACAGTATCCAATAACTAAAATCCACTTACTTTATAGGAGAAAAGCAATGGCGGAAACTCTCGGCAGTTTAATAGACAAACTAACTATAAAATCAATCCGGGAATTTCATCTGGTTGAAAGCTTAGGGGGTAAAAAATCAAAATTCTCAAAAACTGATTTAAAGCTGAAAATGGATCTGCTTAAAAAGCAAAAAGCTTTACAAATAAAAGAGATAGAAGAATTTATACGCCTAGCTTTAAGCCGAAAGATCACCCTGCGTGAAGAAAAAATAAAGCTTTATAATAAACCCGAAGAAATAGGCCGCATCGGCAAGAACGAAAAGCTTTCAGAAGCGATTGAGGGCTTAGCGCGCAAGAACATCGAACTATGGCATTTAGAGGATGAGGCCCGCAGAACGGATATGCCTCTTTCTTATATCGGAGAGATCAAGAAGAAGATCGATCCGACAAACCAGCAGAGAAATGATTTTATTGATAAAATCGACGAGTTATTTGAAAAGCTTATCAAAAAAACTAAAGCAAAAAGAAAATAAATTAAAACTCAAACCGGCAAACGCGCCAACGCGTTAACCCGCCTACTATATATGGACACAAAAAAAACCTTTTCATCTCTTCCTGATAATTTACAGCGAATTCTGAAATTAAACCAAATTGTCGACCTATATCCCCCGCAGGCAGAAGCTATCAATTGCGGCATACTGGAAGACAAAAACATGATCCTTTCCATGCCTACTGCTTCTGGGAAGACATTGCTTGCTGAGCTTGTCATGCTCAAAACAATTCTTAGCAAAAAAGGAAACTGTCTTTATATTGTCCCTATGCGGGCACTTGCCAGTGAAAAATACGATGAATTTAAGGAGAAATACTCATCCCTGGGTATTAAAACAGGCATTGCCACCGGAGACTTTGATTATGTCTCAAACGATCTTATTCAAAACGACATTCTTATTGCCACTGCCGAAAAGGTCGATTCCCTGCTCAGGCAAAGGCCCCAGTGGCTATGTTCGCGCCTCGGCTGCGTTATTGTGGACGAAATTCATTACATAGGAGATCCAAACCGCGGAGCGACATTAGAAACAGTGATCACCAGGCTTCTAATGGTTAATTCCAAGATCAAGCTTCTGGGACTGAGCGCTACTATTGCCAATGCCAATGTATTGGCAGACTGGCTAAATGCCGGGCTTGTAAAAAGCACCTGGAGGCCTGTTCCACTGAAAGAAGGGGTTTACTACAATGGAGAGATCAGTTTTGCTGACGGCACGAAAGGCCTTGTAAGTACAGACAGGATCAAAGATGAGATCGCTGCTTTAGCTATTGACTGTGTTAATGACAAGGGGCAGGTGCTCGTCTTTGTAAACAGCAGGCGGTCTGCGCAGGCAGAAGCCAGACGCATAGCTAAGGAAATGCGCCAGGTACTTACGCATGCGGAACGCACTGTTTTAAACGAGCTTTCACAGCAGATAAGCAATAAGGACGGTGAATCGACTAAACTAAGCCTCCAGCTCAGTGAATATTTAAGAGACGGGGTTGTTTTCCACCATGCCGGTCTTGATCAAAACCATCGAAAGATCATTGAAGACAATTTCAAAAAAAATATTATTAAAGTCATCTGTGCTACCCCTACCCTTGCCGTGGGAGTTAACCTCCCTTCCCGGAGAACCATCATCCGCGGACTTTACCGCTATGCATCAGGTGCAGGCATGAAACCGATAAGCGTAATGGAGTACAAGCAGATGAGCGGCCGCGCCGGCAGGCCTAAGTATGACACATTCGGAGAAGCAATCCTCTGTGCCAAAAGCAAACAGGAGCAAGTCGACCTGTTTTCAAATTTCATTTTTGCAGACACAGAGCCTATCCAGTCTCATCTCGGCAACGAAAGTGCCTTAAGGGTGCATTTACTGGCCTCCATTGTAACCGGCTTTATCACAAGCCGTAACAGTGCTTTTGAATTTATTAGCAAAACTTTTTTCTCCTTTCTTGAAAAACACTATGACCTAAGCGACATGGTCATTGAACTGCTTGAGTTTCTGGAGAGAGAGGGCATGATAAAAAGCAAGGATGACAATCTTATTCCCACGGCTTTCGGCACCAGGATTAGCCGGCTATATATTGACCCTATAAGTGCGGTAATCATCAGGGACTGCCTCAAAGACACTACAATGCAGCTGCAGCCGCTTACCATACTGTATCTTATCGCCTCTGTGCCGGACATGTTCACCCTGGCTTTTAACAAGTCCGACATTGACAAAGTTGTTCCATTTGCCAATATGCACGCCGCGGATTTTGAACTCCCCTTACCTTTAAGTACCGATTACACTTCACATTTAGCTAAGATCAAAACTATTTTCATGATCAGCCGCTGGATTCAGGAAGAAAAGGAAGAGCTTGTATGTGAGTTTTTCGGGATTGGGCCAGGAGACATTCACCGGTTTATGGAAACGGCAAACTGGCTGATATATTCAACGATCGAGATCGCAAAATTATTCAAGATCCCCGGATTAAAGCCTCTGCACGATCTGAGGGCTCAGGTACGCTACGGCATTAAGCCTGAGCTAATAGACCTTGTAAGCCTTAGAGGAATCGGCCGCATGAGGGCAAGAAACCTGTTTAACAAGGGATATATAGACATTAAGCACTTAAAAGAAGCTCCCATAAGCAAACTGCAAAAAGTACCTAATATAGGCAAGGAAATCGCCTCCAGCATCAAAACCCAGGTGGAAAAACTCTAATCAGACCCCATACATACCACCTACGCAGTGGGAGATATGGTCGGATTTTGGATGGCCCTCATACCACCTACGCGGTGGGATATGGTTAGTTAATAGGTGTGGGCGGAGATTTTTCTTTGTTTTGCTGTTCTTGTTCTTTTTGGATGGATTCAAGATGGGCGATGGCTTGTTTGGCTTTTTCTCGAATATAATGCTCAGGATCATTTTTCGCAATTTTTTCTAAGATAGGTATTGCTTTTTGATCTTCAAATGCTTCTAGAAGAGAAACTCCATTTGATCTGAAATCATTCGGATCTTCCTTTAATGTTGCAAGATTAACTGCAATTCCATAAACTCTTTCATCTTTAAGCGCTGCTAACGCATCCAGAACATTTACATACTCTAAACTGTCTTTCCCTCTAGAGCTAGTGACTATTGGATTTTTTCCCACAATCTTCCATAAAACAGGTATTGCTCTTTTGTCACCAATTAATCCTAATGCACCAATCGCAGATCTTCTAAATCGATAATTTTTTGTTTCAATAAATTTAATTAATAATGGTACTATTTTTTTTTCTTTACGTTTTGCGAGTTCTATTATTGCCCATTCGGGATAAGGACTATATAGATCAAAAACATTTATTTTTTTAATTATTTCACTTGAAGAAAGTTTCTTGAATTCCTCTCTAAGCTTAGCACTGGAATCAATTCCTTGCCAAGGAGCTAACATTCGCCAATATATAAACGAATATGCATATTGTGCTATAACTACAAGAACTATAAATAATACTATTATGCATATCTTTTTAAATAATTTTAGAGATCGCATTAAAAATTCCCTTTCAGTAAATCTATATATACACTTTCAAGAGTAACCCTGTTTCTTAAGCTACCATTTACAGTTACATCAAAAACATCATCGTTATCCAAAGCTGCTTCAACAGGTAAAAAGTGATTATCTATCGGGTTAATACTGATTTGATAATCATTCATTTGATAACTTTCTTCTATCCTAACATAAGTATATTTCCCATTAGGATTGGAACTGTAATCATTATACGCGTTATCCTGTTTACTAGCAACATCAGCAAGGGTTACTATGCTTTTTCCAGGTGCGACAACAGATGCAATGTTTGATGATAAGTCTGGTGCATACGGCAAATCCCCTTTTACATCAACAATGATTACATCCTCAGGAGG
>JAZDHG010000064.1:0-73828 GCA_043806135.1 Candidatus Omnitrophota bacterium | reverse complement strand
GGTATTCATTGGATCTAAATAGATTATTCAAAAATTATTGGGAAACATTGAAAAGGTTATAAGAAGAAATTGATAGAGAAGTTGAGCAGCTTATATAATTATGCATTTTTTTTGGGGATTTTAAAAAAAAGAGATAAGGCTAAAGCTGAAAAAATTGCAAAAAAGAAAGCGGTGATATATTTATGTTTGATATAATTATTATCGGCGCAGGGCCAGCGGGCCTGACTGCATGTCTTTATGCTTTGCGTTTTCGTTTAAAGGTACTTCTTGTGGATAAAATGCAGATGGGCGGCTATCTCAATTATATAGATTTGCTGGAAAATTATCCCGGATTTGCTAATGGTATTTCAGGATCGAAACTGACAGAGCAAATCACCGAGCAATTAAAACATTATGATTTTCAATTTAGACAGGTTTTGGTTGAAAGCATTGCCAAAAATTCTAAAGGCCGGTGGGAGCTTAAGACGGCAAAAGAGAAGCTAATTTCAAAAACAGTAATAATTTGTGCTGGAACTGTTGCTAAAAAAATAGGGATTCCGGGAGAAGAAGAATTTCTAGGCAAAGGAGTTTCTTACTGTGCTATGTGCGACGCACCATTTTTCAGGGGTAAGGAGATCGTTGTTATAGGTGGAGGCAATACGGCATTGGAGGAGGCACTGTACTTAAGTAAATTTGCAAGTAAAGTCACTATTTTGCATCGCCGTATGAGATTCAGAGGGGATGCGATATTTGTTGAAAAGGCTAAGCAAGATGGGAAAATAGAATTTATTATGGACTCTGTATGTACGCAGATATACGGATCAGGAACTGTGGAGGGAGTAAAGACAAAGGATTCCTCGGATAATATTAAACGCCTCAGCGCAAAAGGGGTTTTCATTTTTGCCGGCATGGCCCCGCAGACAGAATTTCTTAAGGGACTGGTGGATATGGATCAAGATGGATATATAAGTGCGGATGAAAATCTCACCACAACTGCAACGGGGATTTTTGTTGCCGGAGACTGCCGTAAAAATTCGTTGCGTCAGGTTATTAATGCCTGCGGCGAAGGAGCCAGAGCCGCATATTCTGTGCATAAATTACTGGGAAAATATGATTGATTAAATTGTATGAGGTAAAATAGGAAAGCTTATAATTCATCCGGGTTTAAGAAAAAAAATGCCAGCCTGTGCTTGAGGTTACAATGCAGGAGCAGGAGATCTTTAAGAACATGGTTGAGGTTATGCGCAATTATAAGGGTATTGGACTTGCAGCTGTGCAGATCGGAATCTTAAAATAAATGATCATAATAGACATAGGGTGTGGAGTTATTGATCTGGTAAATCCCCAAATTGTAGAAAAAAAGGGAAGAAATACTCTTTTGAAAGAAGGATGCCTGAGCTTGCCCGGTGTAGCGGTTTCGGTATCAAGGAGAAGATGTGTAAGCGTCAAAGCGCTTGATAAGTTCGCAAATGCTTTTTTGATCGAGGCTGAAGACATTCTTGTCAGAGTACTCCAGCATCAAATAGACCAGTTACAAGGAAGACTTATTTTTGATTATTTGCTAGGGTATAAGAGGATTGAGATTACCAAAAATCTGTTTGATAATTAAGGAGTTACGTCCAGGAAGAGTTGTTAATTTATAGGTTTACATTTATTAATGGTTATGATAAAATATTAAAAATGAAGGGAGGTGAAAAAGAGATGTCTGCGACAGAGAATGAGAAAGAAAAGGTAATCGGTGATTTCAAGCTTCACGATAAAGATACTGGTTCAGCCAGTGTTCAGATTGCTTTGCTTACAGCAAGGATAAACGGTCTTACCGAGCATTTTAACAGTCACAAAAAGGACTTTAGTTCCAGAGTAGGGCTGCTACAACTTGTTTCTAAGAGGAGGCGGTTATTAAATTACTTAAAAAGAGAAGAATTTAAGAAGTATAAAGAATTGATAGAGAAACTTAACCTGAGGAAATAGAGGAAGTAAGAAGAGATGTAAGATAAAGAAAATATAGACGATATAGAAAAGAAAGAAGAGAGAGAATGATAGAAAGAACAGAAATAAAATTGGGAAAAGAGGTAATTAAAATTGAAACTGGGAAATTAGCTAAACAGGCAAATTCCGCCCTTACCGTACAGTGTGGAGGAACAGTTGTGCTGGTCACTACAGTAATGGAGAAAGAACCTAAGGAAAATGTAGATTTCCTGCCTTTGACAGTTGAATATAAAGAAAAGACCTATGCTGCCGGCAGGATACCCGGAGGATTTTTTAAGCGTGAAGGCAGGCCATCGGAAAAGGAAATATTGACATCCAGACTGATAGACAGACCTATAAGACCGCTTTTCCCGAAAGGTTTTTACAATGAGGTTCAGGTTTTTGCTATGGTTTTGTCCAGTGACGGAAAAAATGATTCGGATATACTGTCTATGATAGGGGCTTCGTGCGCCCTAACTTTATCGGATATCCCCTTTTTAGGGCCTATGGGGGCATTAAAAATTGGCAGAATAAACGATAACTTTGTTATTAATCCTACATTTGAAGAGCTGAAAGAAAGTTCACTGGACATAGTTATTGCTGGGACAAAGAACGGGATTAATATGATTGAAAGCGGTGCCAACCAAGTATCGGAAGAAGTAATGCTTGAGGCAATGAAGTTTGGCTATGATAAATTATTATCTCTTATTAGTATGCAGGAAGAATTTGCTAAAAAATGCGGCAAAGAAAAAGCAGTGGTTTCCCTGAAGCAGATACCCGAGGAATTGTATGATAAAGTTAAGGATTTTGCCTTAGAAAAACTTAGTGAAGTTTATAAAATCAGCAGTAAAGAACAGAGAGAAGAACAGTTGTCCGTTATCACAAAAGAACTTATTGAAAAAATGATAACAGAAGATTCTCCTTACACGGAATTTGAAGTAAAATCCGTGCTGGTAAAAGTTGAAAAAGAGCACGTGCGTAAGATGATCCTTGAGAGCAAGGTGCGCGTTGACGGCAGAAGTTATACGGATATACGTCAAATAAGCTCTGAAGTAGCTGTTTTGCCTTGCACACATGGTTCGGCAGTGTTTACACGCGGTCAAACACAAAGTTTGTCTGTGGTAACTCTGGGAACAAGTGCAGATGAGCAGAGGATTGATGCTTTAGAAGGAGAATCAACCAAAACTTTTATGTTGCACTATAACTTTCCTTCATTTAGTGTGGGAGAGGTGCGGCCGATCCGCGGACCTGGCCGCAGAGAAATTGGACACGGAGCATTGGCAGAGCGGGCATTATTTCCGGTCATGCCTTTAAAAGAAAAATTTCCTTATACAGTAAGGCTGGTTTCTGAAATTTTAGAGTCTAACGGATCTTCGAGCATGGCGACAGTTTGCGCGGGAACTTTATCTTTGATGGATGCAGGCGTTCCAATCGATGCTCCGGTAGCTGGAATCGCCATGGGCCTTATCAAAGAAGGTGATAACGTGGCAGTACTGACGGATATCCTGGGCTTGGAAGATCATTTAGGTGATATGGATTTTAAAGTTACCGGCACTAAAAAAGGGGTTACGGCTATTCAGCTTGACTCAAAGATAGAGGGAATAAATATAGATATCCTTAAAAAGGCCTTGGCGCAGGCAAAAGTTGCCAGACTTTTTGTCTTAGAAAAAATTCTGGAAGTTATTGATAAGCCCCGGGCTGAACTTTCTGAATTTGCTCCTAGAATCACGATTATAACTGTGCCGCAGGACAAGATCAAAGATATCATCGGCCCTGGAGGCAAGGTAATTAAGCAGATAGTTGCTGAAACAGGGGTTAAAATAGATATTGAAGATGATGGGACAGTTGCTGTTGCTTCAGCGGATTCTGTTGCTTCAAAAAAGGCAATTGATATAATCATGTCTTTGATCGCGGAAGCGGAAGTAGGCAAGATTTATAAAGGTAAGATAACAAGGCTCATGAACTTTGGAGCTTTCTGCGAAATTTTACCTAATAAAGAAGGGCTTATTCATGTTTCAGAGTTGTCCAACAAGTTTGTTAAGAATGTCGAAGATGTTGTAAAAGTTGGAGATCAAGTTACTGTAAAAGTGATTGAAATAGACAATATGAAAAGGGTCAATCTGAGCATAAAAAAAGCGAGCCTAGAGGAAAAGCAAAGCAATGCAAGTGATTGATAAAGTAGTTATAAATATAAAGAAAAAGGATACCTGTGAAGATTTACCGCTTCCAGAGTATATGAGCAGCGGATCGGCGGGCATGGATTTATATGCTGATGTTAATGGGGAAACTACGCTTGAACCCGGCCAGATTAAACTTGTCTCGGCCGGGATCTATATCAGCTTGCCTGTGGGGTATGAGGCTCAGATCAGACCGCGCAGCGGCTTGGCTATAAAACACGGTATTGGGATAGTAAACAGTCCCGGCACCATTGATGCTGATTACCGCGGGTTAATCAATATTATAATGATTAATTTCGGCACCAGTGCATATGCGATAAAACGGGGTTCACGTATTGCTCAGATGGTTATCAATAAGGTTACCCAGGCAGAATTTAAAGTTGTTGATGAACTGGACAAGACTGTACGCAATGCGGGTGGCTTCGGGCATACGGGAGTATGATCTATGAGTGAAAAACAAGTAAGGATAATATGGTTTGTTGTCCTTATTGGAATATGCGCTTTTCTGCTTATAAGTTTTCTTTCTTATGATCCGACCGATATTCCTTTTAACACATCCAATCCAAATTTACATATAAAAAATTTCAGCGGATACGTAGGTGCCTATCTGGTTTGGGCGCTGCTTATTTCTGTCGGATGGAGCGCTTATCTTATACCGCTTCTTTTTTGTTTGTGGGCAGTAGGAAAAATAATAGGGCGGATCACTCATAAATTTTATACTAAATTTTTCGGATTTTTGTTCGCGATCTGGTCTTTCTCGGCTATAATGAGCACTTTGACTTCCTCTTATAATGTGAGCAGAGTGGCAACAGGAGGCGTAGTCGGATTTTACACATCTTTGACCCTTAGCAGATACTTCGGTGAAGTAGGCACAATGGTGATCCTGGGCACAATATTTGTGCTGTCAATTTTATTAGCTACAGAATTCCTCGTTTTACCGGTTCTGCTGCGTCTTTCCAGAACTATAGCAGGGTTTTTAAATGGCTCTTTATTTAAAGGACTGCAGAAGATCCGCTCTGTACAGCAGACCATAGTTAGGCCTAAAATCAGGAAACTTGGGGTAAAAAATAATGGTCAGGATTTGTTTGCCAAAAATAAAATGGCAAAAGGACTTGATGAATTTGAAGAAGAGAAAGAGGAACTTATCCAATCAGTGCGAAAACCCAAACTTGTAATAAAGAAGCCTAAATTCCTTCAGGCAAATAAAAAGCCTGCCCGAGTGCAAACTCAGAAATTTGTGGGAGATTATAAACTGCCGCCTCTTGATTTGCTTACTACACCTCCTCCGATTGAAGAAAGAACGATCAAAGATGACCTTGAGGGTAATTCTAAGATTCTTGAAGAAACACTCAGGGATTTTAATATCGAGGTTAAAGTTGTTGAAGTTGAACAGGGACCTGTTATCACCCGCTATGAATTGCAGCCGGCTCCCGGGGTGAAAATAAATCAAATAATGAACCTGGGTGATGATATTGCGTTAAATTTAAAAGCTCCGAGCGTGCACATCGTCGCTCCTATCCCCGGCAAAGGAACTGTCGGCATTGATGTACCGAACATAAAAGCGGTATTGGTTTATCTAAAGGAAGTATTGGAAACAAATGAGTTCCAGGATTCGGAATCAAAATTAACTCTAGCTTTGGGAAAAAACATCAGCGGGACGCCGCTTGTAACTGACCTTGCAGCAATGCCGCATTTACTGATCGCCGGGACTACCGGTGCCGGAAAAACAGTTTGTGTTAATGCTCTGATCATGAGTATTTTATTCCAGGCCTCTCCGGAGGAAGTAAAAATGATCCTGATTGACCCTAAAATGGTAGAAATGGCTATGTATAACGGATTGCCGCATTTGATTTGTCCGGTTGTTAATGATATAAAAAAAGCTGCTAGCGCTCTTGATTGGGCGGTTACTGAAATGGAAGATCGCTATAAATTATTTGCAAAGGTAGGGGTACGTAATATAGTAGGCTATAATAATAAAATAGATGAGGGACTTAAGGAAATTACCGATGGTGATAAAAAGATACCTCTTGAAAAAATGCCTTATATTGTGATCATAATAGATGAGTTGGCCGACATGATGCTGCAGGCGCCTAAAGAGGTTGAAGGGGCAATTACACGCTTGGCTCAGCTTTCGCGCGCTATAGGTATACATATGATCCTGGCTACGCAGAGGCCTTCTGTAGATGTTATAACCGGTCTTATTAAGGCGAACTTTCCTGCACGTATTTCCTTTAGGGTAGCAAGTAAAATAGATTCACGTACGGTTTTGGATATGAACGGGGCAGATAAACTTTTAGGACGCGGCGATATGTTATTCCTGAAACCGGGGAATTTCAAACTGGTAAGAGCGCAATCCTGCCTTGTAGGAGATAAGGAAATCGAGCAAGTGGTTCAATTCGCCAAGGAACAGAGAGCGGCTGTTTATACAGAGGATATATTAAAAGAGCAGGAAAAAATATTCTACAGTAAAAGCAGAAGTAAAAAAGACGATTTGTATGAAGAAGCAGCAAAGCTTGTTATTAATACTAAACAGGCGTCTGTTTCAATGCTGCAAAGAAGACTACGACTTGGATATGCACGTGCTGCACGTTTGATTGATATGATGGAGGACGATGGTATTGTCGGTCCATTCCGAGGATCAAAAGCAAGAGATATTCTTATTGATAGCTGGGATGATGCTGTTTTCTCGCAACAGGAAGAAGAATAACAGCAAGAATTGCAGCTAAATTTTCTAAAAGCCAGCCTGGATACTATAAGTCTTTTAACCTTCGTTTTTTGAAAATAAAATTCTATAATAAAAATATTCTGCGCTTTTAAAATTTAAGTATACGGAAAGACAAATGAAAGTAGCATTAATTAACCTTGGCTGTTCAAAAAACCTTGTCGATGCGGAAATAATGCTTGGTTTTCTGCGCAAGTCAGGGTTTGCAATAAAAGAAAATCCGGTTGGCTGTGATGTGGCGATTGTTAATACCTGTGCTTTTATAAAAGATGCAAAAAAAGAGGCAATCGATACTGTTTTTAAACTGGTTAATTTGAAAAAGCATGGCAAACTAAAAAAAATCATCGTATCAGGATGCCTGCCGCAGCGTTATGGCAAGGAGCTTGCTTCTTTGTTTGAGGAGGTTGACGGATTTTTGGGGACTGGGAACATCGATAAGATAGCAGCTACGATAGGCAACTTGTTCAAGAATAGGCAGGTTGTAAATATAGGCCCCAATCACTATCTATATAAGCATAATACGCCGCGTATATACCTGACCCCTGAGCATTATGCTTACGTGAAAATTGCGGATGGTTGTGATAATGGCTGCAGTTATTGTGTTATTCCTCAGATAAGAGGGGTGTTTCGTTCAAGACGCATGGAATCTATATTAAATGAAGTGCGTAATATGGCAGAACGGGGCATAAAAGAGGTTAACCTGATAAGCCAGGATACAACTTTTTATGGTTATGATATATATAAAAAGTATGCGCTTGAACAGCTTTTAAAAAAACTGGTAAAAATAAAAAAGCTGCAATGGATCAGGCTGTTATATTTACATCCCAGGCATTTAAACGTTTCACTGCTAAAGGTTATACGGGATGAACCTAAAATATGCAGGTATATCGATCTGCCTATTCAGCATATAAATGACAGAATATTGAAATCGATGAAACGTAAAGTAAAAGCAGCAAGTATTAAAAAGCTGATAGTCGATATAAGAAGGATTATCCCTGATTCTGTATTGCGTACTACCCTGATCGTAGGTTTTCCTCAAGAAACTGAGCTTGAGTTTAGGGAGCTTTATGAATATGCTGCGGATGTGAAATTTGAACGCTTGGGGGTCTTTACATATTCGGCGGAGGAAAATACCGCGGCAGTTTTACTCAAAGGACAAATTCCGCAGCGTATAAAGAACAAAAGGCGGGATAAGCTCATGCGCATGCAGCAGAAAATCGTTGAGCGCAGTAACGCAGCTCTTGTGGGCAGAAAAATGGAAGTGCTTATTGAAAATATCGTAGGAGGGGGGATGGCCAGCGGGCGGACTCAATACGATGCCCCTGATGTTGATGGGTTGGTTTATGTCAAAGGCAAAGATTTAAAAGTTGGAAGTATGGAAACAGTATTAATAACAGATAATATTCTTTACGATTTGACTGGAGAAAAAGTATGAATTTACCTAACAGACTGACTATTTTGCGTATTTTTTTAACTTTTGTTTTTATGTTTCTCCTTTTTTCCCCGGGATTGCTGGGCAAGGTCTTGGCGCTGGTTGCTTTTACTATTGCCTGTCTCACAGATTTTTATGACGGATATGTTGCCCGCAAATACAATCTGATCACTGACTTAGGAAAACTGCTTGATCCGATTGCCGATAAAATTCTTGTAATGACGGCGTTTCTGGCTTTTGTGGAGATGCGTTTAGTTCCGGCATGGATGGTTGTTGTGATTATACTCAGAGAGTTGATAATAACAGGAATAAGGATCATTGGAGTAAGTAAGGGTAAGGTTTTAGCTGCTTCAATGGCGGGGAAACACAAAACAGTTTCACAGATGGTGTCAATTTTTTTTATACTTGGCGTTATTATTATCAAAGAAGCAGGGTCGGCCGGTCTTTCGTTTTGGAAAGATGAGTATGAGATTTTTCTGAATAGCAGCATATATATATTGATGCTGATTACTGTCGCATTAACTCTTATATCAGGGATTTCTTATTTTATAAAAAATAGAAATATATTCTGGGACTTAAAAGATGGTTAAATTAATTGCCAGTTTCTTCTACATAGGGTATTTGCCGATTGCGTCCGGTACTTATGCCAGTATCGGGGGATTGCTGATTTTTTTTCTGCTTAAAGGAAACTCTTTTTACCTACAAACTTTAACGGTGTTGATAGTTTTTATGGGTTTTTTTACCTGCGGGCGTGCGGAAAAAGTACTGAAAGAAAAGGATTCACGCAAAATAGTTATTGATGAGGTGAGCGGAATGCTTATATGCTGCTGTTTTATTCCGGTTACGTTTACCCATGCCCTGGCAGCGTTTTTCCTGTTTCGCGTATTTGATATTATAAAACCATTTCCTATAAACAGATTACAGGCTCTTGAGGGTAGTCTTGGTATTATGTTTGATGATATCTGCGCGGCTTTGTATACACTTGCTGCTTTGAATATAATAGAATATACCCGCTCAATTCTAATCTGATTTTTTTAAAAGGCATGCTTCATAACAGAGGATAGAAAGTTATTTAGCTAATTTTGCCTCAAATAACTCTGTATACTTTGCTCCCTGCGGGGTAAGTTCACTCTGGTAGATGATAAGTTTATCAACGTTTTCAAGTAATTGCTTCGGCCGGATTTTTTTGGCTATTTCAGGCAGAATATTGTCACCCACAATAGATTTTATACGGGCAATTGTAAGATGGGGATGAAAATACTTTTCCCCCACCGCAAAATTAATTGTTTCCAGCTTATCCTCAAGTTCAGCGTTAATCTCATTTAACTGGTTAAACCCGTAATTAATACCAATCCATAATATCCGCGGATTTAAAACATCAGGGAAAGCTCCTATAACACCTAAGTCCAGGTTGAAGTTCTTGATTTTCTTGGCAGTTTCATCTACTATCTTCTTAATTTCCTCCAGCTGCCCATCATTGATCTGGCCCAAAAATCTAAGTGTTAAATGTATGTTTTCCGGTTCTACCCAGGATATGTTTCCTTTGAGGCTTTTTTTTAGTTCTGACTGTAAGCGGATAAGCTCTTTGCGAATTTCTGAAGTGATATCCACGGCTATAAAGGCTCTAAGTGTATTGTCCATGAAAACTATTATAAGACAGGTTGAACTTGTGTTCAAGTAAAAAAAGTCTGCTTTCAAAATATGTAGAATTTGCTTTTTTCAGGGGTTTTTTACTTTTTTTGAAGAATAATTTTAGGTTCTTTCTTGTTTGAGTTGAACGAAAGAACCTGATCATTGGGCATTCTTACAAATTATTAAGTGGTAGAAACATATTCAGCTTAATTAAGAATGACCATAATTTTAACTTGTCAAAATGGGCTAATGGCGGTAATATAAATATAGAAAAATCTCCAGTATTAAGAGGGGAGAGGACAATGTATAGAATAAAGCTTAATATTGTTTTTAATACTCTTGAGCTTCATTTGCAGGAATGTTTTGACACTGAGCAGGGCAGGGAATTGTTTGGCGAGTTGTCCATGAGTATACATGAACTTAAGCCTGGGTTTAAATTATTGACCGATCTGAGTGAGCTCAGAAAGATGGATTTTGATGCGCATCAGAGTATTGATGAAATAATGGAGTTATGCAATAAGCATAATGTATCTAAGGTAGTTCGCGTAATCACTAAGGATTCAAGAGATATCGGTTTTAATATTATGTCCTTATTTCACTATTCGCATAGAGTTATAATTCATACTTGTGACTCTTTGGAAAAAGCGCAGAAGGAAATAGGTGTTTTCTAAAGCACTTAAAAATAAAATCAATGAGGAGGAGTAAATGGCATCGCTTGATATGACTGGACCCTATGTTCTTGTTCCTGATAAAGTCGATGAGAATGTAGGTCAGAGACTTCCGGGTAATTATGCTGTAGGATATATATCAGAAAATGATTTTATTGTGCTTTATGTGGGACGATCAGAAGAAGATATTAATGCTGAACTTAAGGACTGGGTATACAGGAAAAGCGATTGTCTTTTCTTTAAATTTAGTATTGCCAAGTCCCCGGAAGAAGCTTTCTATAAAGAATGCGTAAATTTTCACGATTTTGCCGGAAGTACTAATCTGAAAAGTGATAAACACCCTGTGAGAGATAAATCTCATGACTGGAAATGTCCTCGTTGCGGGTTTTATGGATAGATGAATCTTCTGATTTTACAAAATGTTGTGCTTGCGATTATTATTTCTCCTCTTTTAACCTATAAGGATAAATGACAAAATATGGGAAAAGCAGTTCATGAAAAATTTATGCGAATAGCAATTAAAAAAGCTGAAAAAGGAATCGGCAAAGGGCAAACCCCTTTTGGATCCTGCATTATAAAGGACGATAAAGTGATCAGCTGTGCGCATAATATCGTTTGGAGTGCAAATGATATAACTGCTCATGCGGAGATTGCGGCAATACGCCAGGCCTGCCGCAAATTGAAAACAATTGATCTGACCGGTGCGGTTATTTATTCAACATGTGAGCCGTGTCCGATGTGTTTTAGCGCCTGCCACTGGGCAAAAATATCCATGATTGTTTACGGTGCGAGTATTGCTGATGCTGAGGAGTCCGGGTTTAATGAGTTAAATATTTCCAATGAGAAATTAAAAAAAACAGGCAAAAGTGCGATTAAGATTATCGGTGGAGTATTGAGAAAGGAAAACACGCTTCTTTTTGAAAAATGGCTTTCTGAAACAGGTACACGCGCATATTAATATTTGAAGAAAGAGTAAAAACTGCTGGGATCATAACTGGAAATGAAAAGTAAAAATAGTCGGTTGTTATATTTGCGTATTTTTATCAGTACCGCATTGTTTCTTATGCTCTGCTTTTTTATGCGGGGTAGGTTCGATGAACTATTGGATACGATTCGCTCGGTTAATAGCGGATTATTCTTGCTGGCATTAACTGTTGGCATCTGTGTACTAGTTATTAATGCTTTTCGTTTGAAATGCCTGTTTGAGATCCAGGAAATTTACTTTTCAGGGTTTGAGTCGATAAAACTTGCTTTTTTGGGTATATTTTTTAATAATTTCATGCCTTCAACCATTGGCGGAGATGTAATTAAGCTGTATTATGCTAAAAAGAGGGCAAAAAATTTCATAGAGCCTTTTTCGTCTATAATGATGGATAGAATATTGGGGCTTACGGCTTTAACCATTCTGGGCGGATTGGCTTTATTGTTTAAGGGCGAGCTTATAACAAATAGCGCAGCCAAACTTATAATCATGACTTTTGTTTTGATAGTCAGCGGGATTTACAGCCTGATTTTTTTTAAAGGATTAACCTCAGCTATTATTTCCTTGTGCCAAATGTTTAAGCTGGTAAAATTTGAACACTGGATAGTTAAACTAATTGATACTATATCCCGGTTTAGTAAATCAACAAAAACATTAAATGCTTTTTTTTACGGGTTCATCGGACAGGTTATGATTATTTTCTGTGTTTATCTATTGTCCCGCAGTTTATCACTGAATATTCCCATAGCTACTTTTTATGTGTTAATACCGGTTATCCAAATAGTAAGTATTCTGCCTTCTATAAACGGTTTAGGGGTCAGAGAAGGGGCGTTTGTATATTTTTTTAAGGATCTCATGGCTCCGGAATATGCTGTGGCGCTCGCGATACTTTATTTAGGATTGATGATTCCCATTAGTATGGTAGGTGGAGTTATATATATGTTTTATGGCAAGATAAACAAAGAGGAGGTAGCTCTATGATTAGTAAAGAATTGCTGGAAATACTGGCTTGTCCTGTTTGTAAAGTGAGCGTGAGGCTTGAATCAGAAAAGCTGATTTGCACCAAGTGTCACAGAAGGTATCCGATAAAAGACGATATCCCTGTTATGCTTGTTGATGAGGCAGAGGAGTTTGATATCACAGATGATCGCTGATGTTAAAAGACGCAGATGAACACAGATAGAAAACGCATGATTCAAATAAGAGTGTAAACTACCGATGAGTTATCTTTATGTTATTAATTGGAATTGCTGAAATTATAAGTTTTATTTTTCTCACCTTTGCTCTGTCTTTTCTAAACTTGAAAAATAATGAATAATATGATATATTTATGTTTAGAACGTTTAGAATATATTAAACGTTCTAAACAAAGGAGAAATCATGAGAGAGCAATTTAACGCTATAATTGATGAACTGGTGGATGGGGGAAGTAACTTTGCGGCTTCTTTAGGCATTAACCGTGTAGCCGGGCAGCTTTATGTTCTGTTGTTTTTGAGCGAAAAACCCATGTCCCTGGATGAAATGATGGAAAAACTTAGAGTCAGTAAAGGCTATGTAAGTACAAATATCCGAGCTTTGGAACGCTGGCAGGCAGTGCGTAAGGTTTGGGTTAAGGGTACACGTAAGGATTTTTACGAGGCTAACACCGATACAATAAATGTTGTGGTCAATCAGCTGGAGCATGGATTAAGACAGAGATTTGAAGAATTAAATCTGGTTATTAAAAGGGCAAAAGGAAAAATTGGACATCTGAAAAGCACTCAATCTAAGGGGCAAATAATAAATTTGGAAGATAAAATCAAAAAAGTAGAAAATATGTGTATTAAAACAAATAGTCTTTTAGGAAAATTGGACTTTTTGAAATTGTTAAAATGATATAGGAGAAGGTTGTGGAGCAAACAAGACAGCGCATTACTGTGTGCGAGCCGGATAATTCGATCAAAAAAGGATATTTGTCTATTTTTAGAGAAATCTTCGATGAACTGAAAGAAAACCGATGGCTTACTTACCAATTATTTAAAAGAGATTTTTTGACTCTTTACAAGCAGTCTTTCATTGGTATTATGTGGGTATTTATCTTTCCTTTAGTGAGTGTCGGAACATTTGTGATTTTGAAACGTTCCGGTATATTTACTTTTGGCGATATCAATGTGCCATATCCGGTATATGCCATATTAGGAGTGGCATTTTGGCAACTGTTTGCAGCGGGTTTAATCTCTACTTCCAATTCTCTTGTAAAAGCCGGATCGATGATCGTAAAAATTAACTTTTCAAAAAAGTCCCTGATTATTGCTTCTTTTGGACAAGCAATTGTTTCTTTTTTAATCCAAATGACTTTATTTGTAATTTTGTGCATTTATTATCAAATTAGACCCAGCATTTTAATTTTATTTTTACCGATGCTTGTTTTTCCGATCATATGCCTTTCTCTAGGCTTTGGTTTTATTTTATCTCTTCTAAATGGTATCTTCCGCGATATAGGCAATGCGCTTTCTATCCTGATGACTTTTTTTATGTTTTTAACTCCTGTTTTGTATGCTAGACCTGCAACAGGTATGCTTGCTCATCTGACGAATTATAACATGCTATATTACCTTGTTTGTGTGCCTAGAAATATCATTTTGATGGGTATAATGAATTCAAGGCCGGATTGGATAGGGGTTTTTATTTCTGTTATTTTGTCTTTTGCGATTTTTGTCGTCTGTTTAGTAATTTTTCATTTAACAGAAACAAGAGTTGCCGAGAGGATATAAAATGAATGATTTTGCGATAAAAGTAGAGCATGTGTCAAAAAAATACTGTAAATCTCTGAAGCGTTCGATGATTTATGGAGTGAATGATATTCTGAGAAACACTGTCGGCTTAAGTTCTAATTCGCATAAATTACGCGAGGGAGAATTCTGGGCTTTGGATGATATTAATTTTGAGGTGAAAAGAGGACAAACCGTTGGAGTTATCGGTGCTAATGGGGCCGGCAAGACCACCCTTTTAAAACTGCTCAATGGAATATTTTGGCCGGATAAGGGAAAAATAACCATTCGAGGAAGAATTGGCGCACTTATTGAGGTAGGAGCAGGATTCCATCCCCTGTTGACTGGCAGAGAAAATATTTATATAAACGGAGCAATATTAGGAATGAATAAACGAGAAATCGATAAAAAATTTGATCAAATAGTTGATTTTGCGGATATCGGAGATTTTTTAGATACACCTGTAAAATTTTATTCAAGCGGCATGTTTGTAAGGCTTGGATTTGCTGTAGCCGTGCATTGCGAACCGGAAATATTATTGATAGATGAGGTGCTTGCAGTCGGAGATATTGCTTTTCAAAATAAATGTTTTGAAAAAATTCAATTACTGAAAAAAAGAGGTACAACAATAATACTTATTTCTCATGATTTGCATAAAATAACTTATCATGCAAATTCGGCGATTATGCTTTGCTCAGGGTCTGTAAAAGCAACAGGAGATTCTCTTAATATTGTTAAAATATTTAAACAGCTGATGAGCGAGCGAATCATCAAAGCTTCTATTGTTGACATGCCGAAAACTATTGAGCGTTTTGGAAGCCAAGATGCAAAAATAATTTCAGCCAAATTATACGATGGAAATAACAATGAAACACAGTGCCTACAAACTTCATCCAGAGCGACTTTAAAAGCAAATATAAAATTTTATAAAGACGTAGAAGATCCTATAATCGGATTTATAATTAACGATGAAAAAGGAATACGGGTACATAATATGCATACGTTTCAAGAGGGGAAAAAGCTGGGGAAAATATTGGCAGAACAAGTAGTCTGTGTTGACTTTTCTTTTACAGCTAATTTGCTTCCTGGAGCCTATTGCATTACTCCGGCTGTTTCCTATAAAGAAGGGATTTCCTTCCTTGATTATCGTAATGATATGGTCAGTTTTTCAGTAAACGGGAACTCCAATGCAGAAGGCATTGTTTTTCTAGATGCTGCGATTACTTTTTTAAATTGTGAAAATAACAGGTGATAATGATGGAAGAAAAAAAATTTGATAGAAATTACTTTGAAAACTATGCGAATAATGGGCCTTATGAGCATAAACATTTTTTAGAATTCAATCAATCTGTGGCAAAGGTTATAAAAACCAGGTTGAATCCTGGTAAGCTGCTTGATGTAGGTTGTGCCAGGGGATTTTTGGTCAGCGCTTTGCGTGGGCAAAAAATTAGTGCTTTCGGTATTGATATCTCAGAATATGCTATTGATAATGCATTGGAAGATATCCGGGCTTATTGCAGGAAGTTATCGGTCACAGATCCGTTGGAAGATGAGTATGATTTAATTACTTGTATAGAAGTAATGGAGCATCTGCCAGATGGAGAAGCAAAATGTGCGATAGCTAATATCTGCGGTCACACAGATACTGTTCTTTTTTCTTCAAGTTCAAATTTCATGCATCCTGATGTTACGCATATCAATCAGCATTTGCCGGAATATTGGGTAGATTTATTTGCTCGTTTTGGATTTGAGCTGGATAAGAATTTTGATGCGGGATTCATATCAAAAGATGCTATGAAGTTCAGCAGAAAAATTTTTTCTATAACGTTTCTTATCCCGGGTTTGGATGTTTCAGGAGGAGTAAAAGTAATACTTGAGTATTGCAATAATTTAGTGCAAAGAGGTCACTTAGTTAATGTGTTATCTTTATCAAGCAGCACCCCGGATTGGTTTGATTTAAATCCTTCTGTGCGTATTATTGAAACAGATCAGGACTCCTATGTTAAACTTTTGCCGATTTCCGACATTCTTATAGCAACCTTATCTGATACGGTTCCGCTGGTTTATAATGCGCCTAAAAAAGCAGGACAGAAATATTATTTTATACAGCATCTTGAGCCTCTTGTACACCCGGGAATGAAATTTATGTATGCATATGGGCTTCCTCTTCAGAAAATGACAGTTTCCAAATGGCTTAAAAATATAATAGAAGAGAATACTCACGATAGGGTTGAGCTTGTATCTTTGGGGATAAATCATGAGCAGCTTTATCCCGAGCCCTCGCTAAGACAACGCTATGATAAAAAAAGTATTCGTATAGGAATGGTTTACAGCCAGCTTCTTTTTAAGGGGGCAGAGGATGGAATGAAAAGTATCGCGCTTGTTAAAAAACAATACAAGAATGCAAAGTGTATTCTTATGGGTACACAGCCTAAACCGGCAAAAGTTACATGCGATGAATACTGGCATAACCCCCAACAACAAAACTTAAATGAGTTTTATAATTCATGCGATATTTTTATTTCTGCGAGTTGGTTGGAAGGTTTTGGATTGCCTAGTCTTGAGGCGATGTCTTGCAAATGTGTGGTTGCTTGTACCGATCAAAAGGGAAATAGAGATTATGCAATAAACGAGGAAACAGCCTTGGTTAGCCCAATACAAAAAAATGAATTATTGACTGCTAATATAATACGATTGATAGAAGATAAACGATTATGCGCTCTATTGCGCGAAAATGCTTATAATAAAGCAGTTTCTTTTAATTGGGATGAATCTGCCCAAAAGATGCTTTCCTTTTTTATACGCACATATAAGTTTAAAAAACCAACAGACCTATTAGTGGAAAAGCTCAATTGTGAAATGCTTCAGTTGCATAAAGAAAATCAGAGTCTTTGTTATCAAATAAGTCAATTAAAAAAAACGACATCCTGGAAAATAACTGCTCCGATACGTTTTGTGGGAAATTTCATTAGAAAGTTGAAATTAAGATAATATGGATAAAAAATTATTATCAATTATTATTGTTAACTGGAATACAGAAAAGTATTTAAAACAATGCTTAGAGGCAATATATGAAGTGCCAAGCAGAATAGGTTTTGAGGTTATTGTTGTTGATAACCATTCCAGCGACAACAGTCTAAGTATGCTTAAAGCTAATTTTCCACAAGTCAAACTATTGATGAATGATTCAAACCTGGGCTACGCAAAGGCAAATAACCAGGGGGTAGAATTAGCCACAGGAAACTTTATTTTACTGCTTAATCCGGACAGTATAATTTATCCGGATGCTTTTGAAGGCATGGTAAAGTATGCTTCTAATAGGCCACGTTTGGGGGCCTTGACTTGTCGTGTATTGAATCCAGACGGGACTTTTCAAGAAGAGTTTTACCGGCGATTCCCCGATCTAAATACTGTGTTTTTTTATTTCTTTTACCTGGGGAGAATATCGGATAAGTTTTTTCTCAAAAATAAATTTATGAACCATTATTTTTATCGAGACCTTAAATTTGACAAAGTTGAAAAAATCGAGCAAGCAGGTGCTTCCTGCTTAATGATTCCTAAAAAAATTATCCGAGAAATCGGATTGTTTGACGAAATTTTCCCGATATATTTTAATGACGTAGATTTTTGCAAAAGAGTCTGGTCGTCCGGCTATGAGATACATATGCTGCCGGATGCGAAGGCAGTTCATTTTGGAGGCGGCGCAGTAGGTCAGTTGCCGTTTAAAAAAAATTACGGCTATTTTTACTCCGGCATGTATCGTTATTTCAAAAAACATCAGGGGTTATTAAAAGCTGTTTTGGTTAGAATACTGAGCTTAATAAATTTTGTTTTTGTTTTTCTCATGTTTAATCGATTCACTAGGCTGGTTTTTGCGTATTTCATAAGTCTTCAAAAAAACGGATTTAATGCAGCAAATAAAAAAGCCCTTAATAAATTAAAAACCAAAGTTAAATACTAGTTGGAATAATTATTGTTTTGATATAGAAGAAGTTGATAAATATGAATCATTAAATAATAGTACTTTAATAGGTCGAGTAAATGAAAGTTTTATTTTTGACGCAGACAGATATCGACGGCCCGGCAAGCCGCTATAGAGTATACCAGTACCTGGATTATTTAAAAGCACAGGGGATTGAATGCGTGATAAGCCCTGGAGTTAAAAAAAATCATTACCTTAAGGTGTATTCAGAGAAAAATTCATTACGCAAATTTGCTGCGCTTGTACGGGTGTTTTTTAAACGCTTGATTGATGCAATGAGAGCTCCCGGTTATGATATTGTTTTTATACAAAGGGAAATCTTTCCGCAGATATTCCCTGTGATTGAGAAGATAATAATGAAGCTGAACAAAAATGTGATTTTTGATTTTGATGATGCGATTTTCCTTATTCCTTCTCAGCGTGATAGTTTTATCTATAAATTCAGGTTCAAGAATAATATCAGGGAAATAATCAAGGGCAGCAGGCATGTTATTGCCGGAAATGCTTATCTGGGAGAATATGCCGGTCGTTTCAGCCCTAATGTATGTGTTATTCCTACCTGTGTGGATACAGATAAATTCTATATTAAGAAAAAGCTCATAAATGATAATGACCAGACCGTTGTCGGATGGATCGGTACAGAGCACTCTCTTTTTTATCTCAAAAATATTGAAGACGTATTTAAACAATTAAGTAAAAAATTTAATATCTGCCTGCATATTATCGGGGGAAAGGATTTTGCTATACAAGGTGTCAAGGTAGTTAATAAAAAATGGGATATAAACACAGAAGTGGCGGATTTGCATGAATTGGATATCGGCGTTGCTCCATTGCATGATGATGGATGGGGTAAAGGAAAATGCGGGCTTAAAGCATTGCAGTACATGTCCTGCGGTATCCCGGTGGTATGTTCTAATGCCGGTGTTTATAAAGACATAATAATTGATGGGAAGAATGGGTTTCTGGTTTCAAGTAAAAAAGAGTGGATAGAGAAGTTGACTGCACTGATAGATGATAAAAATTTAAGGAAAAGTGTTGCTCAAGAAGCGCGTAATATTATTGAAGAAAAATATTCGCTTAAGGCAAATGCCTCAAAATTAAAATCAGTGTTTGATCTTGTTTTAAAAGGATACAAATAAATATGTGCGGGATATGCGGAATAATAAATTTTAATAATAAGGCTGTAGATGAGAATACACTGCAGAAAATGACCGATGCGCTGGTGCACCGCGGCCCGGATGCACAGGGTTTTTTTATTAAAAATAATGTCGGGCTTGGGCATAGGCGGCTGTCAATAATTGATCTTAAAACCGGTGATCAGCCTATTTATAATGAAGACCGGAGTCTTTGTCTTGTATTTAACGGGGAAATATATAATTTCAGGCAGCTACGCTTGGATCTTGAAAAAAAAGGGCATGTTTTCCGTTCCAGAGGCGATGCGGAAGTGATCGTGCACCTATATGAGGAGTACGCTCTTAAATGCCTGGATTATCTTGAGGGAATGTTTGCCTTTGCTCTTTGGAATCAGAAAAATAAAAAACTTTTTATCGCCCGGGACCGCTTAGGGAAAAAGCCGCTTGTGTATTGGCATGATCATGATTGTTTTGCCTTTGCTTCAGAGTTGAATGCACTTGTACAGGCTCCTTTTATTAAAAGAGAGGTTGATCGTGAGGCGCTTAATTTATATCTGACTTTTTTATACGTTCCGGCTCCCTGGACCATGTTTAAAAACATAAGAAAACTTTTGCCTGCGCATTATATGGTTATTGAGAAAAATATGGTTGAAGTAAAAAGATACTGGAGACTTGTGCACAAGGTTTGTCCAAGAAAAAGTCTCAACGAATATAAAGAGGGTCTTACGGCGAATCTCGAGGATGCTGTTCGTAAACGCATGGTTAGTGATGTGCCGCTGGGCGCTTTTTTAAGCGGCGGTATAGACTCAAGCGCAATAGTTGCTTTAATGGCAAAGAATTCAAGCGAATCTTTGAACACATTTTCCGTGGGATTTGCAAACCAACTGTATAATGAGCTTGATTTTGCCGGCAGTGTTGCCAACAAATTTCAGACAAAACATAATGAGCTGATCGTGAATCCAAATGTGCTTGATGTCCTGCCGAAGATCACAAAGCACTACGGAGAGCCTTTTGCCGATTACTCATGCATACCTACCTATTATTTGGCAGAATTTGCTGCACGTTCGGTCAAGGTCGTCTTAACAGGTGACGGCGGAGATGAATCATTTGCCGGCTACTACCGTTATACAGCTTGCCGGATGGCTGAAATTTTCAGCTTGCTGCCCGGTTTTTTGGTCAGTTCAATAAATGGGTTTATGCAAAATCTATATGCCAGTGATGATATCAGGAAAACAAACTGGCAGATAAAAAGATTCTTTAAAAGCCTGCATTATGATCCGCAGGACCGGTATCTGCGGTGGATATCTGCTTTCAATTATGAGGAAAAGGGATCTCTCTATAATCATGATTTTCTCCGGCATGTAAATCTTAGGCAAGATCAGTCTGTTTTTGCCGGCGATTATAAGCATAAAAGCGGACGGGACTTTTCCGATCTTACCAGACAGGCGGAAATAGAAAGCTATCTCCCTTATGACTTGCTGGTTAAAACCGATATTGCGACCATGGCTCATTCTTTAGAGGCGCGTTCACCGTTTCTTGACCATAAGTTTATGGAGTTTGCAGCAACAATCCCATATGATTTAAAACTGCATAATTTTTCTAATAAGTATATTTTAAAACAAGCTTTTAAGAATAATCTGCCCCGGCAAATTATCAGACGCAAAAAACAAGGGTTTGGTCTTCCTATAGGGCAGTGGTATAGAGGCAAACTAAAAGAATATATTATGAATTTACTTTTTGATCCGTTGACTTTAAATAGAGGATATTTCAGAAAAGAAGCAGTTCAGGAAGTTATTGATGAACATATGCAGCGTAAATGTGATAATGGCTATAAAATAGGTGCATTGCTCATGCTTGAATTGTGGCATAGGGAATTTATAGATACTAACCGGTAACGGTTAGGGTAACGAAACCCGTATCGTATGACGGTGGCGGCTACGGATGCAGATAAGAAATAACAGTTTTTTAAACACGAAAAACGTAACCGAAAACCGAAACGGGTATCGTAACCGGCAAACGTGTAACGTGTAAAGGCAGATGGATTTGTTGACAAGTTTTATTCTATATGTTAACCTATTTTCAAGTATACATTAAACTTAGGTTTTTATTAATTTTTAAAATTTATGCTTATCAATTATAAGAATAGGGGGAAGATTGAAGGCTTTTGAAAAGTATTTGATCAGAAAAAGGATTTTAATAGGGAAAAAGCTGCAATTTAAATATGTTGGCGTAATTCTGGTCGCGGTGCTGGCCTCCTGTGCTTTAATAACCCTCACAGTTTATTTTTCCTGTTGGTCTTCACTTGTAGAAAACAATGCAAGTCCTCAAACGGCAGCGGCTATAGGCAATGTGCTCAATAATATAAACTTAATGATACTTTTCGAATTACCTATTTTGCTTGTGATCGCTTCTTTTGTGGGTATTGTGATCTCGCATAAAATCGCCGGTCCTGTATACCGTCTGCAAAAAGTGGCACGTGATGTTTCCCGGGGGGACCTGACTACAAGCGTTAGCTTAAGAAGTGATGATGAACTTAAAAATCTTTCCGATGCTTTTAACTCTGTTATTGAGAATATGCACAGATTGGTAAGTAAGGATAAAAAAATAATTTTTGAACTCTCACAGATAACCAACAATCTATATGTCAGCCTTAAGGATAAAAAAATCAATGAAGAGGATGCGCTGGCTTTAATTAGAAAACTTAATGATTTAGTTGGAGAACTCAAAACACTTATACTGCAATATAAACTAGAAAAAGGTTAAGAGTATGGAGATTCTTGATCTGATCCGTGGGGCAATAGAAAAGAATGCTTCTGATTTGCATCTTACTGTCGGGTTGCCTCCGATGATGCGTATCCACGGAAAGCTGATGCCTACCGAGGCAGAAGCTTTAAGTGCAAATGATGTGGAAAACTTGACATCTAAAATGCTCACTGAAGAGCAGAAAATTAAGCTTGCTCATGCAAGGAGTATTGATTTTACCTACAGTTATATTGCGCGTTTTCGCGTAAATGTTTTTTATGAAAAAGGCTACCTTGCCGCTGCCCTGCGTTTTATTCCCTTTGAAATCCCTGATCTGGGTCAAATGGAAGTTCCCTATATAGTCGGGGAATTTGCCAGAAAACAAAGAGGGCTTGTCTTGGTCACAGGTCCGACTGGATCCGGGAAATCAACAACCCTGGCCGGAATGATCAATCTGGTGAATATGGAGGAGGCTTGTCATATTATTACAATTGAGGACCCTATCGAATATCTTCATCCGCACAAGAAAAGTATCGTGAATCAGCGGGAGGTATATTCAGATACGCCTTCTTTTTCTCTGGCTTTAAGAGACGCGCTGCGTGAAGATCCGGATGTTATTCTTGTCGGAGAAATGAGAGATCTTGAAACAATTTCAACGGCTATAACCGCAGCTGAAACCGGGCACCTTGTTTTTGCTACTTTGCATACCGTGGATGCAGTGCAGACAATTGACAGAATCATTGACGTATTTCCTGAGGGGCAGCAGTCGCAGATAAGATTGCAGACTTCACTGGCGTTACAAGGGGTAATATCACAGCGCCTGATCCCCAGAGCAGACGGGAAAGGGCGTGTGGCCGCGATAGAGGCGATGACCGTTACGCCTGCTGTGGCTAATCTTATCAGGGAAAGAAAGACACATCAGATTTATTCTATGATCGAGACCGGAACCAGAGAAGGCATGCTTAGCATGAATCAGTCACTTGCAGATTTATGCAAGTCGCGTTTGATAAGAATCGGTGATGCGATCACATATTCTAATAAACCAGAACTATTAAAAAGGATGTTGTTATAATTATGAAATTAAAGGAATTATTGGAACTTACTACAGAGCGCGGGGCATCTGATCTGCATATTGTTTGCGGAAGCGCTCCTGTGCTGCGCATAAACGGAGAGCTTATAATTCTTGAAGAAATGGGTAAAGTTACTCCGCAGATCGCTAAAGATTATGTATATGAAATGCTTAATGAACAGCAGATAAAAAGTTTTGAATCAGAATGCGATCTTGATTTTTCCTTTGGTATTGCCGGGTTGGGAAGATTCAGAGTTAATCTGCATAAACAAAGAAGCAGTATCGGTATAGCTTTACGAAGGTTAGCATCAGAGATCAAAACAGTTGATGAACTAGAGCTCCCCAGTATTGTCAAAGAGTTTGCGATGCTTGATAAAGGCATGGTTTTGGTCACAGGAGCTGCCGGCAGCGGCAAATCAACGACTTTGGCCTCCATGATAAATATAATCAATACACGAAGAAAAGCGCATGTGATTACGGTTGAAGATCCGATAGAGTATCTCTACGCTCATAAGAACAGTATTATTGAACAAAGAGAAGTAGGTTCGGATACAAAATCATTTGCCAGTGCTTTAAAATATGTATTAAGGCAGGATCCTAATGTGATTCTTGTCGGAGAGTTGAGAGACCTGGAAACGATAGCGCATGCAATAACCGCGGCTGAGACCGGACACCTGGTTTTAGGTACTCTGCATACTACAGATGCGGTGCAGACAATAGACAGGCTGATCGATGTTTTTCCGCCTTATCAGCAGCAGCAGGTCAGGATACAGGTTTCTCTGACATTGCAGGGGGTGATTTGTCAGCAATTGATGTTAAGCACAGATAAGAAGCGCCGTGTGCCTGTAGTAGAGACAATGGTTGCCACCTCTGCGATTAGAAACCTAATTCGGGAAGGTAAAACATTCCAGATTTATTCCTCTTTAGAAACAGGCGTGAAAGTGGGAATGCAGAGTGTTGATATGGCTTTGGCTGATCTTGCGCACAAGGGACTTATCCCGGAGGAAGACGCTTACCTTAAAGCCCGCGATGCTGATGGGGTAAAACGTCGGCTTAAAAAACTACAGGAGATAGCAAAAAATGCCGGCGGATAAGGGTAAAAAAAAGCTTCTTGGTGAATATTTAGTTGAAAAAGGATTGGTAAACAGCGACCAGGTCCAAAAGGCTCTTGATGCGCAGAAAAAAGCCGGTTCACGTTTAGGTCAGACTTTGATCGAACTGGGGTATATTAAAGAAGAAGAGTTGATCGTTGTGCTTGCCCAGCAATTGGGTCTTGCCCATATAGATATCCTGAGTTACGGTTTAAAACCAGCTGTTGTAAAACTTATTCCTGAACAAGTTGCCCGCCGTTACGAATTAATTGCTCTGGAGAAAGTAGCTAATAATTTAACCATAGCCATGGCGGATCCTTTAAATGTCTTTGCTATAGATGAAGTCCAGCTGTTAACCAGCTGTATGATAGAGCCGGTAATTTGTTCGCGCCAGGCTTTATTCAAGGTTTTTGACAGATGCTATAAAGAAACTGAGGGGCAGCCTAAAGAGGATACATCTTCATATGAGGCACCGCATCGCTTTGCCCAAGACAGTAAAGAGCAGATGCCTTTAATTGCCGGCAAAGAAATAATAGAATTAGTTGATGAAATTGTCCGTCTTTGCGTAGAGGAGCGTGCGACAGACATTCATATTGAACCTGATGAGGAAGAAATGCGTGTGCGATGCCGTGTGGACGGGTTTTTAAGAGAATTCAAAACTTATCCTAAAGATGTGCAGCTTCCTTTGACCTCGCGTATTAAAGTTCTCGCAGGCCTGGATATCTCAGAGAAACGTGTGCCCCAGGACGGCAGATTCCAGTTTGAATTAAATGACCGCAATCTTGATCTTCGTGTATCAACCTTACCGACAGTACTCGGAGAGAAAATTGTTATGCGGGTGCTTGATAAGGCAATGGTAATAATGGAGATGGATAAATTAGGATTTCTTCCCCACGATCAGGAAAAATTTGAAAAGTTGATCAGAAGGCCTTATGGGATGATTCTTGTTACCGGCCCTACTTCAAGCGGAAAAACGACGACACTGTATTCGGCACTAAGCACAATTAATACTATTGAGAAAAATATCCTTACGGTTGAAGACCCTGTAGAATACCGTCTTAAGATGATCAATCAGGTACAGATTAATCCCAGGGCAGGTTTAACTTTTGCTGCCGGGCTGCGCAGTTTTTTAAGGCAGGACCCGAATGTTATAATGATCGGGGAGATCAGAGATCTTGAGACAGCTGAAATTGCCATACAATCTGCATTGACCGGGCATCTTGTTTTAAGTACGATTCATACAAATGACGCGCCCTCAACAATCACGCGTTTGATCGATATGAAGATAGATGCTTTTCTCGTTGCCTCTGCGGTTTCAGGTATCCTTGCCCAAAGGCTTATAAGAACCATATGTGAAAATTGCAAAGAGGCATACACGCCTAATGAAGAAATGCTTTGTAATCTTAGACTTGAACCCAGAGCGGAGACTTATACTTTTTATAAAGGCAAAGGATGTGATGCCTGCAAAGGCAGCGGGTACAGAGGCCGTATAGGTATTTATGAGCTGATGACCATTAATGATGCCATAAGAGAAATGATAATGGCAAATGCGCCTGCTGTGGAAATAAGAAAACTGGCAAAGTCTCATGGCATGAGCACACTTCGTGAAGATGGATTTAAAAAAGTTGTAAACGGAATTACAACCATTGAGGAAGTACTTCGGGCAACAGCTGAAGAAGCGAAAGGATAGCGCTTATGATGAAGACATACTCACTCAAGAAACGGGTGAGAACCAACCTGATAATTACCATTCCGCTATTGATTGTTATCCTCGTTTTTGGTGCGCAGATTTTTTCGTATTATATTGTAAAAACAAATTTTGCAAAGTTAGCTGATGATAAAGACATCTTTTTATTTAAAAAAGTTATTGAGATCTTAAGTAAACAAATATGGGTTAGTTCCATAGTAGCAGGTATATTCGGTATTATACTGGCCTATGCGATTACCCTGCCGATTAAAAGACTTACCTCAAGCGCAAAACAAGTTGCTACCGGAGATTTAAGCCGGACAGTACAAATTAATACAGAAGATGAGATCGGTGCATTAGGCAAGTCTTTTAATGCCATGGTTTCATCGCTTAATGAACATATAATTGAAAGTATGACCGGCGGAGTTATTACCATAAACATGAAGGGATTTATAGCTACTTTTAATAAATCAGCAGAGCTTATTCTTGGTTATAATACGGATGATATTGTCGGTAAATCTGTTTTTGATGTTTTTCCTGAGAGCGGTAATAACATTGCTTTAAGTCAGATCATAAGGGAAACATTGCAGGGAAAGAAAACAAGTTCATCACGGGAAATCAATATTTATTCAAAAGTTGGGAAAAAGATCCCCATAGGCATCACGACATCTCTTTTAAGGGATAAAATGAATACTTTTCTCGGGATTGTTGTTACATTCAAAGACCTTGAGCATATTAAGCATTTGGAAGAACAGGTGCGCAGGGCGGATAGGCTTGCTGCCGTGGGAAGTCTGGCTGCAGGTGTTGCACATGAAATCCGTAATCCTTTAGGATCGGTTAAAGGTCTTGTGCAGCTTTTAAAGGAAGATCTAAAGGATGATGATCAGAAAAAATCATATGCAGATGTAATTGTAAAAGAAGTTGATCGTTTAAATAAAGTCGTTGAGGAGTTGTTGAGTTTTGCGCGTCCGGATGCTTCTGAACTGGAGGCGAATTTTATTCAGCTGAACATTAATGATGTTATTGAGCAAACGCTTCTTTTAGCAGCGCATGATTCTAAAAAAGTAAATATACAGATAATTAAGCAGTTTTCTTCCGACATCCCCCCCGTGCTCGCTGATGCCAAGAAATTGCAGCAGGCATTTTTGAATATTATTTTTAATGCTTTCAGCGCCATGGAAAACGGCGGAGACTTAACCATAAAAACTGATTTTAACAAAAACACGAAAGTTCTGAATATTTCCTTTGCCGATACCGGTATCGGTATTACTGATGAAGGCCTGAAAAAAATATTTGACCCCTTTTACACCTCAAAGGCCAGCGGTACAGGTTTGGGGTTAACAATAGCTCATCAGATAATCTCAAGCCACCAGGGAAAGATCGATGTTAAAAGTGAGGTTGGGCAGGGGACAACGTTTATGATAAGCTTGCCGGAGAAAAGGTAGATAGATAAAGATGAAACCAAAAATAATGATTGTTGATGATGATGCGAGTTTTAGATTTCTTCTTATAGAAACACTGCGCAAAGAAGGATACACTGTTGTGCCTGCTTCTTGCGGCCAAGAAGCGCTTGATATCTCCGCAAAGCAGGGGCCATTTGATGTAATCACACTTGATGTGAAAATGCCGGGTATGGACGGGTTTGAGGTGCTCTCAAAAATTAAAGCGATAAATCCTGAGCAGTTAATCGTTATTATAACCGCCTATGGCGCTCAGAAGATTGCTATTGAAGCTATTAAAAAAGGTGCGTATGATTACTTTACAAAACCGTTTGAAATAGATGAGCTGCGTTTGGTTGTAAACAGGGCGCTTGAATGTAACCGTCTTAATTGTGAAAATAAGCTTCTCAAAGAAGAGCTGGGTAGGAATTTTAAGCTGGAAGAAATAATCGGTTCATCAGGCAAGATGATGGAAGTTTTTGAGATCATCAAAAAAGTAACCAGCACTGATGTCACTGTTCTTATACAGGGGGAAAGCGGAACTGGAAAGGAGCTGGCGGCAAGAGCAATACATTATAATTCCGGCCGCAGTAACGAGCCTTTTATCAAAGTCAACTGCGCGGCTATTCCTGAAGGGGTTTTGGAAAGTGAGCTTTTTGGTCATGAAAAAGGAGCTTTTACCGATGCGGGCTCAAGAAAAACCGGAAGGTTTGAAGCCGCAGACAAAGGGACGATATTCCTTGATGAGATCGGAGACATGAGTCTTGCCATGCAGGCGAAGATACTGCGTGTTCTGCAGGAAAAAGAGTTTGAGCGTGTCGGTTCTACAGAGGTCGTTAAGGTTGATGTGCGGATTATCGCTGCTACCAATAAAGATCTGTTTCGTGCCGTAAAAGAAGAACAATTCCGAGAGGATCTTTTTTACCGGATCAATGTTGTTTCGATCAATCTGCCGCCGCTTAGGGAAAAACGGGAGGACATACCGCTTTTATTCGAACATTTTATGCATAAGTTTAATAAGGAATTCAATAAGTCTATAGAACATATCTCGCTTGAGGCCATGGAGTTGTTGATGAAGTATCCTTGGCCGGGCAATGTGCGGGAGCTGCAGAATGCCTTGCAGAGGGCGATTATTCTATCAGAAGGTAAAATGATCACTAACAAAGACCTTCCTTTTTACATCCAGTTTTTAGACAGTGAAATAAAGCTTGAGACAGAGTCTGCTGATTTTTCTAAGTCTTTGATCGAAACAGTAAAAGATATAACCGATGAAGTGGAAAAACAGATAATCCTCAAAGTTTTAAAAAAGACGAACTGGAACCGCTCGGAAACAGCCGGTATTTTGAAAATAAGCCGGAAGAGTTTGTTTAATAAAATGAAGAAGTGCAATCTGATAAAGGAAGAGGAATTATAATATGCCGACCTTTATATATAAGGCAAGAGATGCCGCAGGGAAACTGATCAGCGGAAAGCTGGAAGCTATAAACAGTTCTACTGTTGCGGATAAATTAAGGGAAATGAGCTATTTTGTTGTCAGCATTGAAGAAGAAAGGGTGCAGGTCAAGACCTTAGATGCGGATATCCTGGATATTTTTGCCAGGGTAAGGTCAAGGGATCTGGTGATCTTTAACAATCAGCTGGCAACAATGATCGGTTCTGGAATAACCCTTGTTACCAGTTTAAATATACTTTGCCAGCAGGTTGAAAATAAAAAATTGCAGGAGGTTTTAGCCAAGGTGCGTGATGACGTGGAATCAGGAACTTCTTTTTCCGCGGCACTTGAAAAACATCCAAAAGTTTTTTCCGTTTTATTTGTCAATATGATAAATGCCGGGGAAACCGGAGGTGCTTTGGAAGAAATTCTGCGGCGGCTTGCTCTTTTTGCCGAGCAGTCTGAAGAAATAAGGGCTAATGTAAAAACTGCTTTAACATATCCCGTGTTGATCGTTATTGTTACCATTGGTGTTGTGCTTTTCCTGGTCATGGGTGTGTTTCCTAAATTCGAGGCATTATTTAAGTCCATGGATGCAGCACTTCCTCTGCCTACACAGATCCTTTTAAAAATGAGTCACTTTTTAAGGACAAAATGGCCTTTTATACTGGGAGGAATCATTACTTTCATGCTGATGTTTACGCGTTATATCAAAACCAAAGTAGGCAAATATAATTTTGAATTGCTGCTCCTAAAAATTCCTGTTTTTGGCACCATAATTAAAAAAGCCGGAATTTCACGTTTTGCGCGTACATTGGGGACATTAATAAACAGCGGTGTGCCTATATTGCAGTCACTGCGGATCGTGGAGACAACTGTAGGCAATGCGGCGATTGCCAAAATCGTTTCCATTGTAGCGGAAAACGTCAATCGGGGGGAAAGCATGGCCAATCCGCTTCGGGACAATAAGATTTTTCCTTTAATGGTCGGGCACATGGTTGCGGTGGGGGAGGAATCCGGTACTTTGGATACTATTTTGAATAAGATTGCTGATTTTTATGACAGTGAGGTTGACAGCACGGTTAAAAGGCTTAGCTCTATAGTTGAGCCGATAATGCTGATTTTTATAGGCGGTATTGTTGCGGTCATTGCTCTTTCTCTATTTCTGCCGATGTTTAATCTGGTGAATGTTATTAAATAATGGGCAGTGTGATATGGGTAATATATTGCACATTATCTTTTTGCTGGGAAAACAGATACCCATAGTTATCGTGCAGAGAATCTCTATCCGTCGGGCTTTTGATTGTCAATAGCAATGGCATGCTAATTGCTTCTTCCAATCTGAAAGAACATATTCCTTGACAAAAACAGCTGATTATTATATAAAAAAGGAGGGAAGCAGTGAAGATAAAAGGTGTTAGGATAATTGGCTATCCTGAAAACACTGCCTTTGCCGGCATTTTGATTTCATTACTGCCTATTTTTCAAACCCGGCTGGATATAGTTACTGAGTGTAGACTTATGCTTTATGGTACAATGTTTTTTGTTACAGGGATTTGTATGGCATTTGGTCTCTTGGGGCTCAGCGAACAGGGAAAGTTAAGGCCGGTTATATATAGAATCGTCCAGCTGTGCTGGATGGGTGAATTGGACAGGATGTCTTAATTCATGTTTTGCGGATGATGATAATGTTAAGGTGTTTATAACTAACTATAGGAGGTGAAGTAAGATGAGCAGGAAAGGTTTTACATTAATTGAGCTTTTGATTGTTATTGCTATTCTAGGTATTCTGGTTGCATTGATCTTACCGCGTTTTGCTGATGTAAGAGATGATGCGAATACCAAAGTTTGCGTAGCGAATATACGGGGTCTTGTTTCAGCTATGAATACTTATGAAGTAAAAGAAAACGTTCAGTCCAGTTTTACATGGGGTGGTACAAATGATGTTGCTTTCCTGGAAACCGCGGGATATTTAGCTGATCAACCAGATTGTCCTATTGCCGGATCAGGAGCATATACTCTTAGCGGAGCTGCCGGCAGTGCTGCAGCGGCATGTAGTGAAGGCGGAACGCATGTTTGGCCGTGATAAAAATTTAATTTAATAGAAAAAGAGGTGGATTAAGATGAAAAGATATGGGTTCACACTGATAGAACTTTTGGTTGTGATCGCAATACTTGGAATTCTGGTTTCTCTTATTCTGCCGCGTTTTGCTGATGTAAGAACTGATGCGAATACAAAAGTTTGCATAGCTAATATACGGGGTCTTGTTTCAGCTATGAATACTTATGAAGTAAAAGAAAATGTTGATTCCAGTTTTAGCTGGATTACTCCGTACGACGTTGCTTTTCTTAAAACCGCTGGATATTTAGCGGATGAACCGGCTTGTCCTATTGCCGGATCAGGGGCGTATACGATTAGCGGAGCTGCTGGCAGTCCAGCAGCAGCCTGCAGTGTGGCCGGAACGCATGTTTGGCCGTGATCGTTTAAAGACATATTTGGAAAAGAGGTGAATAAGATGAAGAAGATGAAGAAGATGAATAGAAAAGGTTTTACATTAATCGAACTTTTGATCGTCATTGCAATACTTGGAATTCTGGTTTCATTGATTTTACCTCGTTTTGCTGATGTAAGAGATGATGCGAACGTAAAGGTTTGCGTTGCTAACTTGCGCGGCCTTGTCTCTGCGATGAATATTTATGAAGTAAAAGAAAACGTTTCTAGTGGTTTTACCTGGGGTGGTTCTAATAACGTTGCTTTTCTGCAAACCTCTGGATATTTGGCTGGTGTACCTCAATGTCCTATCGTTGGACCAGGAGCATATACACTTAGTGGTGCTGCCGGCAGTGCTGGAGCCGTATGCAGTGACACATCCGGAACGCATGTTTGGCCGTGATAAACGGAAGTTATAGTTATCAAAACACAAGTGGACGGCAGTTTCTGTCGTCCACTTGTTTTATGTGATGAACTATGTTTAAATATATTGGGACTGTTGCGAAACACAGTCCTGCACAGAATAACGCAGATTAAAGACACGAGATCATAACAAGTTGTTTTGCAACAAAGCAATATTGTAGAGGTTTATACAAAAGGATATTAGCAATGCATCGATTTTATATCCATACAGAAGATATAACCGGCAATGAGATAAATATACGGCCGGAAGAGGCAAAACATGCCTATTCAGTCTTAAGGCTAGCCAAAGGGGCCAGGGTTGCTGCTTTTGACGGTGCGGGTAAGGAGTATCTTGGAACATTGATATCATTATCCGCAAAAAAGGGAATAATACAGATAAGTGAGCTCAAATCAGCTTTAAAGGACAATGTGGATATCACCTTAGCCGCAGCTATACCGAAACACGCAAAGTTTGAGTCCATAGTAGATAAAGCAACTCAGCTTGGAGTGAATACACTCATCCCCATGCAAAGCTTTAGAACGGTTGTCCGCATAAGCCCGGAGAAAGCTGTAGAAAAAAGGCTTAGGTGGCAGAAAATTGCAGTTGAGGCGGCAAAGCAGTGCGGATGTTCTTATGTTCCGGATATAGCTCCGGTGACTGATTTTTCAACGCTTGTTAAAAAAATTTCCGGGTACAGCCTTGCCCTAATTTCCTCTTTGCATAAAGGGACAGTATCTTTGAAAAAAATTGCTAAAGTCAGTAAACCGCAGAGCACGATAATTTTTATCGGGCCGGAAGGGGATTTTACGCAAGAGGAAGTGCGTAATGCCGAACAAAACGGGGCCATAGGCATAACTCTCGGGAAAAATGTGCTTAAATGCGAAACTGCGGTTACAATGGTGTTATCGGTTTTAAACTATGAGTGGAAGTTATGAATAAAAAAGAAGATAAATTCCCTCTGGATAAGGTTATTCAGGGGCTCTCGGATAAAGGAAAAGAGTTTTTTCTTAAAAATACAAGAAAAGTTTTTATTTTTGCGATAATTACTTTTCTTTACTTTTTCGTCGTTATCATTTATCAGGTAAGTTCGCAGATACCGCAGCCTCAGGAGCAAAAAAAGCGGATAAGTGAGTTATACTTATTGGAATATATAAACGGCTGGCGGGATTATCAGCAGAATTTTGATGTTGAAGATATGCAATTCGGAGAGAAGTTTCTCGCTTTTACTTTAAACATACGATTTCAAGCAAAATCTATTTTGGTCGTAAAAAAACTGGCAATTGATATGACGCTTGGATTGAAGGAGGAGTATCCGGAGCTTAAAACCATTTCGATTATGGTCGTTAAAGATTCCGGGACAGAGTCTAAAATTGTTTACGGCCGGGCGGTTTTATCCGGAGCTGAGGGAAAAGTGACCTGGAAATATCAATAATCGATTGCGTATAGCGATCAGCGATTAGCGGATAGGAAGACAGCAAATCAAAAACAGAATGACGATCACTTCCTCACAATGCTTTAAGGACAGGCGCTTTGCTCTTTGGGACGAAAGAGTGTAAAAAGGATAGTGATCAGTTAGTAAATTTATATTGGCATGAAATGAGCTCTAAAATTAAAAGAACCTGCGCTTTTTTTACCTTTGGTTGTAAAGTTAATCAATATGAAACGCAGTTAATGCGCGAAGAATTTTTAGCTAACGGGTTTGTGGAAACAGAAGAATCACCCGTTTTTTTGATCGTCAACGGATGTACGATAACTTCACGCGCGGATAAAAAATGCAGCAGCCTGCTTAAAAACCTCTCTAGAAAAAATCCAAAAGCAAAAATTATTCTTACGGGTTGTTACGCCCAAAATACTAAGGCTTCGAAAGTAAAACCTAACGGGATAAGCTGTATTATCCCTCAGGACCAAAAAAAATCAGTCTATGGAATGATCGAGAGAGAATTCGGCGAAATTCTTGAGGATAATAATGCAGCGGTTTCTCGGGGGGATCGGGTTAATGGCTTGGAAAAAGGGATAAGTGATTTTACCAGCCATAACAGGGCGTTTGTAAAAATACAAGATGGCTGCGATAATTTCTGCAGTTACTGTATTGTGCCTCATGTGCGGGGTGAGCCCAGAAGCCGCACTATGAAAGAAATTGTGAGTGAGGTTAAACTTTTGAGTGAAAAAGGATTTAAAGAGATAGTTCTTTGCGGTATTAATCTGGGGGCATGGGGAAGGGAATTTAAGGAGAGAAGGCAGGTCAGAGATCTGATTGAAGAATTAAATCTTTTACCGGATTTAAAGCGGCTGCGTTTGAGTTCTATTGAGCTAAAATGTGTAACTGATACCTTGATTGACAAGTTTTCGGAAGATTCAAAGCTTTGCCGGCATTTGCATATACCTTTACAGAGCGGCGACAGTTTTATTTTGAAAAAAATGAACCGGGATTACAGTGCCAGAGAGTATTTAGATAAAATAAACTTGATCAGGAGTAAACTCAAAGACATATCTTTTACTACTGATATTATGGTCGGGTTTCCAGGCGAGACGGATGAGCACTTTAATAATACGCTTGATTTAGTTAAAAATACGGGCTTTACAAGAGTACATGTCTTTACGTTTAGCCCGCGCAGAGGCACTTCCGCAGCAAGAATGGGCCATCAGATTGATGCTTGTATTAAAAAACATCGCAGACTGCTCCTTGAAGACGCAGCGGTTCGAACCAGCTTTGCCTTGAGGCAGAAGCTGTTAAATAAGGAATTGAGTGTTCTTTTTGAAGAAAAAGAAAATGACTGCTGGTGCGGGTATTCAGACACATATGTTTATGTTAAAGTGCGTACCGATAAAGACCTGGGCAACACAATAAAGAAAGTAAAGGTTTCGGAGGTTAATATAACAGATACTATGGCAACAGTTTAGAGATCTTAGTGGAAGATCGGTTTTTCTGTTTTGATCTTAAAAATTGCTAACATGCTATGTAAAGAAGGGTTAAATATAACTTGAATCACCTGACAATCTGTGTTAAACTAAAAACATTAATTATATGCTCATTTTTTTTGGTTAAATTGGCAGTGGGGGCCACGACTTTCCTATCTTAATTATGAAACAATTAAAAGCTGTATTTGAAAAATTTGTAAAGCCAAAGGCTAGGGTTTCTGTTGGATTGGACATAGGCAATTCCAGCATAAAAGTAGTCCAACTGCTTACGCAGCCTGGCTCTTTGTTTAAAGAACTGGTGAGTTTTGATATCCAGAGTTTTAAAAGTTCTAAAGGCTTGGATATCTTGCAAGCCATAAAAAAATCCCTGGCAAATGCCCAAATAAGCACAAAATTGGTTAATACTTCTGTCTCCGGGCAGGCAGTTATTGTCCGATATGTTCAGATGCCGAAAATGACGAAAGAAGAATTGATTAAAGCCCTGAAATTTGGCTTGGGCAAATATATTCCATTTAATCTTGATGAAGTTAACTATGATTTTCAAATATTGGGTGACAGCGGCGAAGGCAAGGGGCAGAAGATGATGAAGGTGCTGCTGGTTGCCGTAAAAAAAGAGGTTATTGAAGAGAGAATAAAAATTTTACAGGATGCAGGCCTGACTCCGGGGGTTATTGATGTTGATTCTTTTGCAATAGTCAATTCTTTTAAATTAGTGCAGCAGGAGAATAAGGAGATCATTGCGGTCTTAGACATAGGAGCGGATATCACCAGTACAACTATTTTGCGCAACAATATTCCCCACTTTAACCGGGATATTCCAATCGGCGGCAGGCACATAACAAAAGCTATTATTGAAGAATTCGAAATGACAGAAGAGGAAGCTGAGAATTTAAAGCATGATCCAAAGGACAGATACGGAGACTTGATAAACGCTGTCCGTTCTGTTTTAGACTCGATCGCTAGTGAAATCCAGATGTCTTTTAATTATGCGGAAGGCCAAATGGGGGCAAGCGTACAAAAGATTTTTCTTACAGGAGGAACGGCTAAGTTCAAGGGGATTGATAAGGTTTTAAACAGCATTCTCGGCATAGATGTTGAGGTGTGGGACCCTACAAAAATTTTGCAAATAAATTCTGAGCTCTCAAAAGAGCGGCTTATTGAAGTAGGCCCGCTGCTTACAGTATCGATAGGATTGGCACTTAGAGGGTAAGATATGATAGAAATTAACCTGTTGCCTGAAATTTATAGAGCAAAAAAAGAGGAAAGACAGCAGCTTATTCCTTTAAACTTGATATTGCTTTCCATAAATGCTATGCTCCTGGCAATTTTTCTTATTATTACTGCCATAAACGTTGGCCGCAGTATTACGCTTCATGCCCTTGATACTCGTTTAAAGGGGCTGGCTCCTGAACAGCAGAAGATTATTTCTATACAGCAAAAGACTGTAAATCTTAAAAAAACCAATGCTCTTTTTAGTCCACTGGTAAAAAACAGATCTTTGTGGTCTAAAAAATTGAACTTGCTAAGTGACCTGATCATACCGGGAATTTGGTTAAGGCAATTATCGTTGGAAAAAGAAGCCGTGGCGCAGGCTGCGGGTCCGCAGGGAAAAAAAAATCTTAAGATTGAAGCTACAGCTGTATCGGTTATTCACGATGAAATGGGGGCGATAGGTAATTTTGTTAGGAATCTTAAGCTTAATAAGGAATTTTTCCAGCACTTTAGCGGGATTGAGCTTGAAGGGGTATTACGACGGCAGATAGCAACGGTTGAAGTTATGGATTTTACTTTGATTTGTTTGTTTAAACAGGAAGTTGAGTTGTGAAGCTTAAAATTAAAATAAATTCATTGAAAGATTTGAAATTTGCCGGTGTTTCATTTTTCCAGATCGCCTTGGGAATCAGTGCGGTTGTTCTTGTATTGCTGATCGTTCCGCAAATAATAAACATGGCGAAAGTCCTGGGTGAAACCAATGAAAAAAAGAAGATCCTGAGCGATCTTGACCAGGGTATTAAAAATTATACTGCTTTGGAACTCGAATTTGAATCCCTGGATAATACTTACAAAGATTTCATCAGGGGGCTGCCTTTACAAAGGGAATTCCCTGTTTTTCTAGAATTGCTTTCAAAACTGGCCCGGGAAAACGATGTTAAGATCATTGCCATGGAGCCTCAGAAAGTGATTGATGACCCGACATTGTTTTTTGTAAAAATTCCGGTATTGATTGATGCCTATGCCGGATTCCATGACCTAGGGAAATTTATAAATGAAATTGAGTATTCCCAGAATTTCATGACGATTGATAGAATTAAAATAACCCATGCGGATGTAAACCTGGATAAACAGCAGGTTTTTATGACCGTAAAAACATTTTGTTTGAAGGATTTTATGAATGAAGCAAATCTGCAATAACATTTTGGTCTTCTTATTAAGTATCGTTGTAGTTGCCGGAGCCCGGGCAAGTGTTCGGGATTTCATGTACAAAGATAAGGGCAATCGCGATCCGTTTATGAGCTTAGTTACACCGGACGGCCGCATTTTACCCGGGGCAAAGACAGTCTCTGACACCGATAATGTTGAACTTGAAGGGATTATCTGGGATCCGAGCGGCAAGTCCATGGCAATTATAAACGGCAAGCTGCTTAAAGAACAAGAGAGGATATTGGATATGCAGGTTTTAAAGATAAAAAAGGCAAGTGTTATCTTGCAAAAAGGGGGAAAAGTGATGGTTATTAATCTCAAAAAAGGAGGGGGGAATTCAGATGGACAATAGTAAATTTCTGACTTTCAGGAGTAAGGTTTTATTTTTAGTTTTGGCGCTTGTTCTGGCAGTCGGTTCTTTCCTGGCTGCAAACCAGATAAACGAAATGCAGGTTGAAGATACTCAGACAGGAAATATCAGTGTTGAGTTCAAGGATGCCGATATACAGGATGTTTTCAGGGTGCTTGCTTTAAAAGGTAATGTGAGCATAGTGGCAGATCCGGATGTTAAGGGGCTTGTTACGGTACAGATCACTGATGTGCCATGGGAGAAAGTTCTCGATGTAATATGCCGCACGTACGGATATGCTTATGAAAGAGAGACAAATATAATCCGTGTTACGACTCTTGATAAACAGGGACAGGAAAATCTGGTCACAGAAGTATTTGCTTTAAATTATGCTAAGGCAGCTGATGTGTCAAACTCAGTCTCTGAGATGCTCTCTGAGCGTGGGAAAATAAAATTTGATACAAGAGCCAATCTTGTTATTGTTACGGATATTCCAACTAACATTTATAAGATAAGCAAGGTTATTGAACGCCTGGATTCAATGACGCCGCAGGTGACAATCGAAGCAAGAATTATGGAAACAAACTTTTCAGATATTGAAAACTTGGGATTGAAATGGAACGCTTCTTATACGGCTTCATTGTCATCAAGACCGACTACTTTTCCCTGGCCGGCAAACAATGTGGGGGACAAATACAATAACTATTTGCCTAAAGGGGACGGGGTGGATTCATTCCCAACAGTAGCAAATCCTGCATTTCCTTTGTCCACGGCAGGTGACTACTCGTTTGGGATACTTGACGGTGCTTCTTTCAGCCTTTTGCTTGAAGCCATTCAAACTAAGGTAAAAACAAAGATTTTGTCGAATCCTAGTATAACTACTCTTGATAATGAGATGGCTGAAATTCATGTTGGGACAGACTGGCCGATAGCCAACTATACATACAGTGAAGAGCAGGGGCGATTTGTTATTTCTGGATGGGAATATAAGAGTTATGGAATTCTCCTTCGCGTTACACCTACGATTAATCAGAATGGATATGTTACATTAAAATTACACCCTGAGGTTTCTGATAAAACAGGGGATGTTGATTTTGAAGGAGCAACAGTGCCGGTATTGAGCATACAGACTGCAGATGCAACAGTAATGATCAAAGACGGAGAGACACTGGTTATAGGCGGATTAATTAAGGATAAGACCGTTGAGACTAAAACACAGGTTCCTCTTTTAGGCAACATCCCGATATTGGGAAAATTATTCCAGCATAAAGCGGAGGAAGTTGTAAGGAATAATCTGCTTATTTTTATTACACCGCATATCGTAAAGGAAAATAGCAGACTAGAAATAAAAAAGATATCTGAAGTTCTTGATCCGGCCGTAACAGATATCAGCGCAGTTGAAGATGTTGTCAAAACTAAGGAAGCTGATTTCCTAAAAGCCGATATGTTCGATAAGGAGTTAGAAGAGATGAAGACCTTAGAACAGAAGGATACACAGGAAGCTGCCGGAAAGGGGTCTGCAGCGGTGGCTGATACTCCTGTAGAGGTTAAGAAAAAAACTGAAGTGGTTGCCCAAAAGAAAACAGATCCGGAAAAAGAAAGAAAAAATAAAGGGTACCTTTTTAAGAAGTAAAAATTAGTTTTAGTAAAATTTTAACCCTTAGACAAAAACCGGGGACTAAGGGAGATGCTAGATCCTTAAGTCCTAGGTTTTTGTCTTTTGTTAAAACCTAGATGGATGTACTGAAAATTAAGGCAAAGTTTAAAAAAGATGGAATGATGCGTTTTATATCGCACCTGGATTTTATAAGACTTATTTACAGGGCATTAAGACGTGCGGAAATCCCTTTTGTCCTGACTGAGGGGTTCAGCCCTCATCCAAAGGTGAAGTTCGACCAGGCTCTAAAACTGGGGGTAAGAGGTGAAATGGAAGTATTATTTTTTTTGAAAACAAAAATGGAACTGCTGGAATTCAAAGACAGAATAGATAGACAGTTAAATGAAGATTTAAGGACTATAGAGATTAATTATGCAGAATAAAGAAGTTTTAATGAGTATTGATGAACAAGAAAAGAGGGTTGCTGTTTTAGAAAACGGCAAGCTGGAGGAGTTTTTCCTGGAAAGAACCAGTGTGGCGCATCTGGCCGGCAATATATACAAAGGCAAAGTGGCACAGATTGTTAAAGGCATGGAAGCGGCATTTATTGATGTCGGACTGGAGAAAAACGGGTTTTTATATGTGCAGGAATTACTGCCTGAATCAATGCGTTCAGAAGAATATGCCATTGAGAACGCGGATGATGCTGAATCAGATAATGCCTCTAACAAAACAAACCATGAAATAAAAACAATAGATAAACTTTTGACAAAGGGTCAGGACGTCTTAGTTCAGGTAGTTAAAGAGCCGTTTGGGACAAAGGGGTGCCGTTTGACTTCCCAAATAAGTCTTCCGGGGCGTTTTTTGGTATTAATGCCGTATAGTAAAAATATTGGGATTTCCAAAAAGATAACCAATGATAAAGAGAGGCAGCGTCTTAAAGCGCTGCTTAAGGAAATAGGGTTGCCTAAAGATATGGGCTGTATTATGCGTACTCAGGCCCAGAGGATGGGAAAGCGGGAGTTTGCCCGTGAATTAAAATACCTGCTCAGATTATGGAAAACAATAAAAGTTAAATCTTCCAGAAGGGATGCTCCTTGTTTAATACACGAGGAATATGATCTGATTTTGAGAGTAGCCAGAGATCTTTTCAACGATGATATAAAACAGGTATTGATCGATAAGAAAGAGGATTATAAAAAAGTAATGGGCTTTATCCAAACTCTGGCTCCGCATTTGCGAAGATATATTCGTTTTTATAATGAAAAAATGCATCTATTTGAGCAAAATGATGTGCAGCAGCAAATAGAAAAGATATTTGCCCAGAAGGTATCGCTTAAAAAGGGCGGATATATAGTTATTGAAAGGACAGAGGCTCTGATCTCAATTGACGTAAATAGCGGCAGTTTTGTAAATAGAGGCAGGCTGGAGGAAACAGCTTTTCTGACTAACTTAGAGGCGGCAAAAGAAATAGCGCGCCAAATAGCTTTGAAAGACTTGGCCGGGATAATTATAATTGACTTTATTGATATGCAGCAGTCTTCGCATCAGAAAAAGGTACTTAGCGTGCTGCTGAAGGCCATGGAAAATGATAAGGCGCGTTTTACGGTGTATCCTTTTTCTCCGCTGGGGATTGTTCAAATAGCCAGACAGAGGATAAGAAAGAACCTGGATAGTGTAATTTTTGATAAATGCGTTCATTGCAGCGGAACAGGCAGGATAAAATCTATACAAACTATTGCTATTGCGGTATTAAGACAGATCAGATGTTTTCTTCAATCAAATAAGAGGCGTTATCTTAAGGTAAAGGTACACCCCAAAATAGCGATGCGGCTGCTCAATGAAGACCGCATGACTATTACCAATATGGAAAAGAAGATGTGGGTGAAAATTGCCATAATTACTGACGAACATTTAGGTATTGAAGAGGTTATGTTTTTGTGATATACTCACTAATACTGTTTTTTTTAGAAAAAGAGAAAAAATGAAAGTTTAAATTTGGAGGTGGATGCTGTGTATGCGATTTTAGAGATTGGTGGTAAGCAATATAAGGTTGCGCCAAAAGATGTTATTGAGGTTAATAAACTTGACGAGGAAGCAAAGAGTACTATTTCACTGGATAAAGTGCTGTTAATTGCTGATGGTAAAAAAGTTGAGATCGGGCAGCCGTTTGTTTTAGGGGCAAAGGTCGAGGCTGAGGTGATAGAGCAGACAAAAGGGAAAAAATTAGTGGTCTATAAATATTTACGCAGGAAAGACTCGCATAAAAAGACCGGTCACAGACAAAAGTTAACGAAATTGATTATTAAAAATATAAATAAGGCGTAGATATGGGTTCTACAGCCAAAGAGTTAGGATATTTACCCCGCACCAAAAGCTAACTTAAAAATTTGATGCGGCTAAAAAATTTAATTAAAGGCCCTAGCACTTGAGCTAAGAGGTATAGTATCGCTTTGGTACGGGGTTTAATTCAGCCAAATAATTTACATCATTTTTTATGTAAAGCATGGCTTCATTAAAGGAGATAAAAAGATGGCAACTCATAAGGGGCAAGGCGCAAGCCGCAACGGAAGAGACAGTAATTCAAAGCGGTTAGGAGTTAAACATTATGGAGGAGAAGCAGTTCGAGCCGGATCAATATTAATCCGGCAGTGCGGTATGAAGTTTAAACCCGGTAAAAATGTCGGTGTGGGCAGGGACTATACCCTATATTCTCTTATTGACGGGAAAGTTTGCTTTCCCAAATCAAAAGTAATCAGTGTTAGTGCTAACTAAGGTTAATTAAAGGTCATGTTTGTTGACCGGGCTAAAATCTACATCAAAGCGGGTAACGGCGGCCAGGGCTGTGAAAGCTTCTGTAATAAGAGAGGGATGCGTTATCGCCGTCGTGACGGAGGCAATGGAGGCATTGGCGGTAATGTAATTATGCGCACCGATCCCAATGTACATACGTTGCTGGACTTTCGTTATCAGCAGCATTTTAAATCTGTATCAGGCAAAAATGGAAGCAGCAATCTGAAAAAAGGCAGAGACGGCGAAGACCGTATCATTCTTGTTCCTCCGGGCACAATTATACGTGATAATCAGAATGGACTTTTGATCCGCGATCTGAATAAAGAAAATGAACAGGTTATAGTTGCAAAAGGCGGCGCGGCTGGTAAAGGAAATCACCGGGGAAGCCCGGCTACTGAAGGCGCTCCAGGTCAAGAGAAAATAATAAATCTGGAGTTAAAGCTTATCGCTGATGTAGGCCTTATCGGATATCCAAATGCCGGTAAATCGTCATTTGTAAATACTGTTTCTGAGGCTAAGTCAAAAGTAGCACAATTTCCTTTCACAACAATTCGCCCTGTCCTTGGGGTAGTTAAATCCAGCCAATCGCATAAAAGATTCGTAGTCGCGGATATCCCGGGAATAATAAAAGATGCTCATAAAGGTAAAGGTTTAGGGCTTGAATTCCTGCGCCATATAGAGCGAACAAAACTTTTGCTATTTATTATTGATATGTCCGGTACAGACGGACGTCAGCCTGTTGATGATTATCGGAACCTTATCAACGAAATAGAATCATATGATAGGCTGCTTATGGAAAGACCTCGGGTGCTGGTGTCAAATAAAATGGATTTGCCTGGGGCTCAGGAAAATTTAAAAGATTTCAAAATACAAATTAAAGAGAAAATATACCTTAGCTCCTGTGTTACCGGAGAGGGAATAAAAAAAATCACGGACTTTTTATTTAAGAAATTATTTTTAGACTAACCTTCATAAAATTAAGACCGGAAATTAGAAATGGATATTAAATTAAAAAAAGGCGATAAAATAGTCGTAAAGGTAGGCTCAAGCATATTGACCTCTCATACTGGTAAAATGGACATGAAGCGCCTGGAAATGATCACAAGCGGAGTAATAAAGCTTAAAATCATGGGGTTTGATGTTGTGATTGTCTCATCCGGTGCTATTGCCTGCGGCATGGAAAAACTCGCCCTTAGCGAGAGGCCGACTTCAATGCTTGCTTGTGCAACTGCAGCAGCAGTAGGTCAAAGTGTACTTATGTTTGATTACGAGCAGCTATTCAGGAAAAATAATTATCTAACCGCTCAGATATTGCTTACATCGGACTGTTTAGAAAACCGTACGCGATATTTAAATGCGCGTAATACGCTTTTAAGCCTTCTGCAAAGAGACAACATCGTCCCGATTGTAAATGAGAACGATGCTGTGGTAACCGACGAGATTAAGTTTGGTGACAATGATAAGCTTTCGGCTCAGGTCGCGGCATTAATCGATGCGCAGCTTTTGATTATACTCTCTGATGTAGATGGTTTTTATGATCCTCAGGGAAATGTTATCTCAAGGATAGAAAATGTAGATTCATGCATAAGCAGCTTTGCCAGTGACACGGTAAAAAAAACAACTGTGGGCGGAATGATCACCAAGCTTGAAGCGGCAAAGATAGCGGTCAATGCCGGGATTCCCATGGTTATTGCCAACGGGCAGAATAAAGATATTTTAGAACAAATAGTTAAAGAACAAACTTTGTGCACCTGGTTTTTGCCTAAAAAGGATAAGATGTCCGGTAAGAAACGCTGGATCGCATTCAGCTGTAAGAACTGCGGTAAAATTATTATTGATGAGGGGGCAAAACAGGCATTGCTGAAAAAAGGAAAAAGTCTTCTGGCTATCGGTATCACAGCAGTTGTTGGAGCTTTTTCTTTCGGGGACCTGGTAATTATCTGCGATGAACATCATAATGAGATTGCCAGAGGACTTGTAAATTACTCAAGCGAGGAAGTAAGCAGGATTAAACAGGCCAAGACAGCTGATATTGAAGAGATTCTGGGCTGCAAATCCTATGATGAAGTAGTGCATAGAAACAACCTGGTTATCTTAAGGTAAAAGACATCCTGTAAGGAGAAAGAAGCGAGGATGTTTGATTTAAAGGCATCAGGATATAAAATCGGATTATTGGTAACTTTGGTAATAAAAGTTATAACGGAAGGCGATTAATGGTTTAATCGCTGCCCCGAGAAATCTGCACCCTGAAATTTTTTTGGAATTTCGGGTACTTAGTCCTGGGAATGCTGCTCATTCCACAGGGGAAGATTTCCGGGGTTAGGTACCCGCAAGGGTATAATCTTTATTAATCTTAGTAATCAGGTATAATCACTATAACTATGTCTGAAGATTATACCAGGAGGATGTAATGTCCTTTAAAAAAGAGATTTTACATATTGCGGTTCAAGCCCAAAAGGCCTCACGCTATTTAGCAACGCTGTCGACTGAGCAAAAAAACAAAGCTTTGAAGGCAATGGCGGAGAGTTTGCTTAAAGGTAAGCAGGCAATATTAAAGGCCAATAAAAAAGATATAGAGTTTGCAAAACTCCAGAAAAGTTCCGTTGCTTTTATAGAGAGACTTACGCTCGATGATAGTAGAATAAAAAAAATGAGTGATGATCTTAAGTCTGTGATTGCGCTGGCTGATCCAGTAGGTGAGGCAATAAAGATGTGGAGAAGACCTAACGGTTTAAATATCTGCAAAATGAGTGTTCCGCTTGGTGTAATTGGAATAATATATGAATCGCGTCCTAATGTTACCAGCGATTGTGCCGCATTATGTCTGAAGTCAGGTAATGCTGTAATATTACGCGGAGGCAAAGAATCAATACATTCCAATCTTGCAATTTACAAGGCCATTTCCAGGGCGCTTACTAAATGCGGGTTCCCTGATGGGTGCGTCAGCTTTATTGCCACAACTGACCGTGAGGCTGTTTTAATAATGTTAAGTTTATCCGAATATATCGATCTGATCATTCCCCGCGGTGGAGAATCTTTGATCAGAAGTGTTGTTGAAAACTCGAAAATACCGGTAATAAAGCATTACAAGGGGATATGCCATACATTTGTTGACAAATATGCTGACTTGAGCATGGCTGAGGAAATTGCTTTTAATGCTAAGGTACAACGTCCGTCAACCTGTAATGCAATGGAATGTTTGCTTGTTCATAAATCGATAGCATCGGAATTTATACCGCGAATCGTTAAAAGATTAAAAAAAGCAAAAGTTGAAATCAGAGGATGTCCAAAGACAATAAAGCTTGTAAAGGACGTTAAAATAGCAACTAATGAGGATTATGCTACTGAATTTCTTGATCTGATACTATCTGTAAAGGTTGTCAATTCCATGGCTGAGGCATTGGCACATATTGTAAAGTTCGGAACTAAACATTCAGATGCGATCATTACCGAGAATTTCCAAAACGGCATGAAATTTTTAAAATCAGTTGATTCTGCATGCGTCTATCTTAATGCTTCAACCCGGTTTACAGATGGCAATGAGTTCGGTTTAGGAGCGGAGATCGGGGTGAGCACAGATAAACTCCATGCCCGCGGCCCGATGGGACTCAAGGAATTAACCACCTATAAATACATGGTCATTGGTAATGGACAAATTAGAGTTTAGAAAGAGAGTCGGAATTCTCGGGGGAACGTTTGACCCGCCTCATAATGGCCATATTCTAATAGCTGAAGCAGCATGTGCTCAGTTAGGCCTGAACCATGTGTTATTTGTTCCATCTCGAGAACCGCCTCATAAAAATAGACCTGATATTATTGATGTTGAATTACGCTATGAAATGGTTAAGCTGGCGATTGAAGACAGGCCTAATTTTAGTGTCTGCCGGATTGAAATAGAAAAAAGCGGTGTTTCTTATTCTGTGGAAACGCTTAAGGTTTTAAGAGAGACTGAACCGGATGCACAATTTTATTTTATTGTGGGATCAGACGCTATTCCTGAGCTTAAAACCTGGAGAAACATCAATGAGATATTTTCGCTTTGTACATTCGCTGTAGCCATGCGGCCGGGATTTAAGAGTCATCAGGTGCCGGAGAAGATGGTTTTTTTGAAAGGGGAATTTCCAGATATTTCAAGCAGTCGAATAAGACAGTTGCTGCATAGCGGGCAATCAGTTGAACAGATCATCGGAGATGCGGTATATAAATTTATAATAGAAAGAAAATTGTATCGTTAAAATGGAAATTCAAATTATTTATATCCTGCCTGTACTTCTTGTGCGTTGCCTGTGTTATGGATTTATAATTAAAATTTTTGAGCGATTTTTAGTAAGTGAAGAAGAGATCATTTTGCAAAATTAAGAAAGGGAGTGTGGATTAAATTGATGAGTAAAGTAATAAAAATAGTTAAGCTGGCAGTTGATAAAAAAGCAGTTGATATCACTGCTCTAGATTTAAGAAAGGCTGCTAACTTCTGCGATTTTTTTGTAATAATTACCGGTACATCTGCGACCCATATCAAGAGTATTGCCGATGGTATAAATGAGGGGCTGCGTAAAGATGGGATGGGTGTACATCATGCTGAAGGATATCGGGAAGCAAAATGGGTAGTGCTTGATTATTTTAGTGTTATTGTCCATATTTTTGACGAGGAAACACGCTTTTTTTATGATCTGGAACATCTCTGGTCAGATGCCCCTAAACTTAAATTAAATAAGAAGGTTAATTAAAAAAAATGAATTTGTGGATTTATCTGCTGGCGATAACGGCTTTTTTTGTGGGCATATTCCTAGGTTACAAGATAAGTAAAGAAGAAGGAAAAATTAAGAGCAAACAGGTCTGGAGCAGGCTGCAGCGGCGTAATATTGTGAGAACGATTAATGCGCTTGTATCAGCAATTGATTTTAAAGATCATTTAACCCGCAGTCACTCCGATAATGTAAAACACTATGCCAGTGTTATAGCGAAGAAGATGGGAATGCCTGATAATGAAATTGATGGTCTCAAAGAGGCCTGTAAGGTCCATGATCTGGGAAAGATCGGAGTGCATGATAATATTTTAACCAAGCCTGACAAACTAAACGAACAGGAATACAAAGAGATGAAACTGCATTCCCTGGCAGGTGCCGTGATTTTAAAACCGTTTTATTTTTTAGATAAGGTTGTTAAAATGGTACGTCAGCATCACGAACGCTATGACGGCAAAGGCTATCCGGACGACTTAAAGGAGAGAAAATCTGCCTGGAGGCAAGGATTATGGCAATCGCAGATAGTTTTGAGGCAATGACCAGCGATCGGACTTATCGTGAACGTATGAGTAAAGAAGATGCCATTGATGAACTAAGAAAACACAGCGGAAGCCAATTTGACCCTAATGTTATGGAGGTGTTCATAAAACTCTTAGAAGAAGACCCTGAAATTTTCAAGCAAAGCGGAGAATAAAACAATGCCTGAACCAATAAAAGATTTAATAGTTGAAGCAGTAAAGGAGATCTTAAGAGAGAATAAGCTTCTCGCAAAGGACATGTTTATCGAAATAGAAACACCTAAGGATACAAACTTCGGTGATTTTTCGATTAATATTGCCATGAAACTTGCAAGGATTTTGAAGAAATCACCGGTTGAAATTGCGCAATGGATCAAAGAGTTGCTGCTTGCAAAATTCCGGGATTTGAAGATTGCCGGAAAAATAAAAAAAGTAGAGGTTAAAAGTCCCGGGTTTATAAACATTTTTCTTTCTGAGGTTGCGCTTTATGATATTTTGCAGGCTATCAGCAAAGATACAGAAGGGTTTACACGTAATAACCAAGGCTCTGGGAAAAAGGTTCTTATAGAGTTTGTCAGTGCCAACCCCACGGGGCCGTTGAGCATAGCTCATGCCAGGCAGGCCGCGGTAGGGGACAGCCTGGCCAATATAATGAATTATTGCGGATTTGAAGTAAGTCGTGAATATTACATAAATGACGAAGGTAATCAAATAAAAAATTTAGGTCTTAGCCTCCAGGCGCGTTATATGGAGATATTAGGAAAAACAGCGGACTTTCCTGAGGATGGATATAAGGGCAAATATCTATATAAACTTGCCGAAATTTTAGTCGAGACGGTAGGTAAAAAATATATAGATGATAAAAGCCAGAAGGCAGTTGAATTTTTTTCAGATTATGCATCCTCACAGATCCTCGAAAATATAAAAGAGGAACTGGAACTTTTCGGAATTAACTTTGATAGCTGGTACAGCCAAAAAAAACAGATTACGCTCGATATAATCAAAGCGGCGCTGAGCGATCTTAAAAACAAAGGATATATATATGAGAAAGACGGGGCAACCTGGTTCAAATCCACGCAATTCAATGACGATAAGGACAGGGTAGTTATCAAAAGCGACGGGTTGATGACATATCTTACTTCTGATATTGCTTATCACCGGTTGAAATTTGAAAGAGGGTTTGATAAGCTTGTTAATATTTGGGGGCCTGACCATCACGGATATATAAATCGGCTTAAAGCAGCGGTCGGCGCGCTTGGGCACAGCCCGGACGATTTATCAATATTGATCATTCAGCTGGCGACATTATTAAGAGGGGGCAAGCCCGTGGTTATGTCTACGAGGGCCGGTGAATATATCACACTGGGTGAACTTATGCAGGAAGTCGGAAGAGACGCTGCGAGATTCTTTTTTCTGATGCGGCGATGTGATTCGCAGCTGGAATTTGATCTGGAGCTAGCTAAAAAGCATTCCATGGAAAACCCGGTTTATTATGTTCAGTATGCCCATGCGCGCATAAGCGGCATCAGGAAACTTTTTAATGAAATTGCCGTAAGAGGAGATTTTGGTGTAATAAAAGAACCTCTGGATGCTGCGCAGCTTTGCAATCTTGTTGAAGAGGAATCATTTCTTATAATAAAGAAATTGAATAGTTTTCCTGATATCCTGAAAAATTGTGCCGAATGTCTTGATCCTCAGGCTTTGAGCACATATTTAAGGGAATTAGCCGGAGATTTTCATGTTTTTTACAACAAGTACAGGATATATTCTGAAGGCAAGGAAAACATAGAAAAGTCATTGGCTAGATTTTTCTTAATTGATGCTGTGGGTAGAGTGATCGCTTTAGGTTTGAAGATAATGAGAGTTGAGGCTCCGCAGGAGATGTGATTATGAGTAGAATTTATGACATTGCTATTTTAGGTTCAGGTCCGGGAGGATATGTTGCGGCAATACGCGCGGCTGGGCTTGGATTGTCCGTTTGCCTGATTGAAAAGGGTGATTTGGGCGGCTTGTGCCTGAACGCAGGCTGTATACCAACAAAAACTTTATTGAGAAGCGCGCATCTTGTTCATGAGATCAAACATGCTGCGGCGCTTGGTATTAAAGTAGACAGTGTTAGTTTTGATTTTAATGTCCTGATGCAGAGAAAAGAAAAAGTTGTAGAACAATTAAAAAAGGGCATATTGTACCTGTTGAGGAAACGGGGCGTTGATATTGTTAACGGTTTTGGAAAGATCACGGATTTAAACACAATTGATGTCCAGGGCCTGAAGATCAGTTTTAGGAAATGCATTATAGCTGTTGGATCTAATCCTGCTGATCTGCCCGGTATTAATTTTGATGAGAAATCCGGGGTCTTGTCCAGTAGTGATATGCTTAAACTGAAGGATATACCGAAAAGTTTGCTGATTATCGGAGGGGGAGTAATAGGCTGCGAATTTGCTGATATCTTTAACAACTTGGGATGCGAGGTTACGATCATAGAGTTGACCGATCAGATTCTCCCCAAAGAAGATCTAGAGATCGCTCTCATTCTGGAAAAAGAGCTGAAGAAGCAGGGGATTAAAGTAATCACCAAAACAAAAGCGGCGCGGATAAATAAACTCACCGTTGGAGGCTTTAATGTGGTTACTGCTGATGAAGATCATATTAATAGCGAAAAAATTCTTTTGTCTGTGGGAAGAGTTCCGAATGGCAATGATTGCGGATTGGAAACAATAGGGATCAAGCATAATAATGGAACTATTGAAGTAAACGAGATTATGCAGACCAATATCGAGAATTTTTATGCCGTGGGGGATGTCCTTGGAAAAACATATCTTGCTCATGTCGCAAGCCGGGAAGGGATAGTTGCCGTGGAAAATATTGCAGGCATCCCGTCAAGAATTAATTATGATCGTGTGCCCCGCTGTGTTTATACTGACCCTGAGGTTGCAAGTGTAGGGATAACTGAGGCTGTGGCCAGACAGAGAAACATTAGGATAAAAGTTGCCAAGTTCCCGCTTGCGGCAAGCGGCAGAGCTGTTGTGGAAAATAAGGCACAGGGAATGGTGAAACTTATAAGCGACAGCGAGGATAATATCCTGGGGGCCGCTTTATGCTCTCCCCTTGCAAGTGAGATTATTCATGAACTGTGTGTTGCTATGGAATCAGGAATAAAGAGTGCACAATTTTCGGAAATTGTTCATGCTCATCCGACATTTTCTGAGTCTATAATGGAAGCAGCGCATATATTGCACTCAAAAGCAATCCATGTTTTATGAGTGAAAAAAAGTTTATAGAGACTGATTATAAAATCAATCTTGATAATAAATCTTTATCATGTTAGTATTAATAGTGTTATGTTTAAAGATAATAATTTTAATCAGGAGGGGTAAACAATGACGGATATTGTAATGCCGGATTTAGGCGAGGACTTTGAGGAAGCTAACATATCTTTTTGGCTGGTAGAAGCAGGAGAGCGCGTTGAAGCGGGCAAAGACCTTGTAGAGGTAACAACGGAAAAAAGCACTTTTAATATTCCTGCTCCATGCGCAGGCGTGGTAACGGAGCTTATCGCCCTTGAGGGGGAAAGTGTTCCGGTGGGTAATGTTTTGGCTAGGATAGAGGAGGAAAATTGATATGGACGAGATCTTGGAGGTTCTGGAAAAGGATGCGCGCATGAGCGCAGAAGAGATCGCTAAATACATAAAACAAGACGCCGTGTCTATTAAGAAAAAAATAAAAAAATATGAGAAAGACGGAGTAATTGTCGGATATAAAACAATTATTAATAAAGAAATGGTTAGATCTGAGTATAGTGAAATCAGAGCTTTGATTGAGGTGAATGTTCTGCCTCAAAAAAATCTGGGATTCGATCATATTGCTGAAAGAATATATAAATTCCCGGAGGTAACCAGTTGCTCTCTTCTTTCCGGAACCTATGATTTGCTGCTTGTTGTCGAAGGCAAAGATATGCAGACGATATCAAACTTTATTGCCGAGAAACTATCTCCTATGGAAAATGTGCGGGGTACAACAACCCATTTTCTGCTTAAAAAATATAAGGAAAACGGGGTTATCCTAAAACATAAGGAGAACAATAAGCGTATTGCCATATCTTATTAAAGCAGCGTATAGCGAAAGCAAAAAAAGCTCATGGCTCATAGCTGATGGTTTGAAATTTAGTAGCGAGAGAAAAAGAAATAAAACAAAAGAATAGCGACATATTACTAAGTAAAAAATTAAAAGGAAAAAGTAAGATAAAATATTAAATAATTTAAAACAACCGAAAATACAATGGATAAGAAGAATTTGATATCAAAAAAGGTGGAAAAACTTGCTCCTTCAGGAATCCGGGCTTTTTTCGATCTTGTGCTGGGTATGGAAGATGTGGTCAGTTTGGGGGTCGGGGAGCCCGATTTTGTAACCCCTTGGAATATTAGGGAAACAGGAATATTCTCTATTGAGCAGGGATATACTTCATATACCTCAAACAAGGGTCTTTACAAGCTGAGATTAATTATTCATCGTTTATTAAAACAGCGTTTTGGATTGAACTATTGCGCTAATGAGGAGATTTTGATAACAGTAGGGGTTTCTGAAGCTCTGGATCTGGCAATGCGTGCAATTATTAATCCCGGGGATGAAATAATTGTTCCTGAACCATGCTATGTTTCTTACGGACCGGTTGTTGAGCTGGCAGGAGGTAAGGCTGTCAATTTGCCGACCGATCAAAAGGATGGATTTAAAATTACTCCCCAGATGCTGGAACGTGCCTGCAATAAACAGACAAAAGGTATAATATTAAATTATCCCTCTAATCCGACTGGTGCAACATACTCAAAACTGGAACTGGAGAGATTAAATAAGGTTTGCAAAAAACATAAATTAATTGTCATTAGTGATGAAGTTTATGGAGAGCTGACCTATGACGCTGAACACGTACCTTATCCGACCCTCAAGGGTGCACAGGATTATACGCTTTATCTTAATGGAGTATCAAAGGCATATGCAATGACAGGGTGGCGAATAGGTTACGCATGCGGGCCAAAACCAGTGATTGCGGCCATGACAAAGATCCACCAATACACAATTTTATGTGCAGCTATTGTCAGTCAGATGGCTGCTTGTGAGGCTTTGCACTCAGGAAAACGCAGTCTGGAAGAAATGAAGCGTGAATACAGGCGCCGGAGAGAGTTTATGTATAAGAGTCTCAATGAGTTGGGCCTTACATGTTCAAAACCTCAGGGGGCTTTTTATATTTTTCCGCAAATTAACGCATCAGGGCTGAGTAGTCTTGAATTTGCGGGTAATCTTTTGAAAGAGCAAAAGGTTGCGGTTGTTCCCGGAGTGGCCTTTGGTGCCAGCTACGATAATTACGTACGTATGTCTTATTCGACAGGTTATGAACAATTAAAAGAGGCTGTTCTCAGAATAAAGAGGTTCATGGATCGATACAAAAAGAATATCAAAAGAAAGTAGAAGGGGGATACTATGTTCTTGAGGTCTGTAAGTAGCATAAGCGGCTTTGCTTTAATTGCGGTTTTATTTTTAACCTCTGTGAGTGTAGATGCTCAGGAAAATGCTATATACGGTAGGAAAAAGTCGCTTAAACTTGAGGTGAAAAGCACAAAAATGATCAATGAACTCAATAAACCGGTTGAGATAAATATATATTTGAGAAATATAAGCGGGGAGCCTCTTGAAATAACCGAACCGGCTATTGACGAAAATTCATTTATGATAGAGATCACTATGCCGGACGGAAAGAAAGATAAATTACTTGATATCTATGGGTTGAAGCTTAAAACGATCAGGCTCTATCCAAAGAAAAAGCTCAAATTTAAGACAGAATTTATTGCGGAAACTGCGGGTAATTATGATATTAAGGTGAGCTATAACGGTTTTGCCGAAGAAATGCTTGAAGCTGATCCTATTACTGTTTTTGTAGTTAATCCCAAAGGACAATAGCAAAGGCAGCGGAGTAAACTGCGGGATTTGTCGTGTGTATTGAGTGAAAAATCGAGGGACGAAAAAGCATAAAAAACAAGCTGAGAGCTTTAATTAAAACTGATAAAATATTGAAATTAATTTCTTGAAGTAACCGTTAGTGACCACTATTAACTGTTTGTACCTACTAGTAACCAAATAAAATATTAACTATTGCAGGATAAGACATTAGAGCCCTTCACGAAGCTGTTTTTCTGCATCAACCTCATCACGGTTTATCATGGTCAGAGACTCATTTATCCTGTCTCTGAAGCCCTGGGTTATGAACGCAATTGCACGTAATTGCTTTAATATTTGAATCACCATTCTGAAGTATCTGACAATCTCTCCTTCATCTGCTCCGGTTTCAGATCTAACTTTAGCCAGCGGCAATCCTTGCGACCAATTTCTAATAGCAATGCCTAAGTTAAAATAGGGTTTTTTACTTAAAGGACGGATCCTGGATCTTCTTTCACTTCTGCGGATTCCCTTGATTAAAGGCAAGACCTTATCCTGTATTTGCAGTATTTCATCAGGCAGATCAATGTACAGCTGATTTTTACGCGGCTCAAAACAAAGAGAAACAAGCACAATGTTCAACTCAACGCTGGAAAGACTCTCTAAAACACCGGTGGCAAATAATTCCGTAAGCAATAATTCGTATCCGTAAACACGGCTGGCAAACATTCCTTTATGGCTTAATCTATGCTCACATATATAGTCCATTTCTTTTAAAAGAGTGATTTTGGCTTCCAGGAGCTCCAGTGCGTTTTTCCTGGTATTCTTTTTTGACTGGAAATAGTGCAAACTCTGAGGATAAACTTCATATAATTTTTCCTGCCATTTGGCATAAAGGTGCAGCAGACTTGCATAAGAAAGATTGAACTGACTGTTTATAGGCTCAGGGTCAGAAAAAATTATTTTTTTCACCTGATTGAATTCAATCCTGTACGGATTAATCCTTGAATAAACAAAACCTTCGCTATCGATACCGCGGCGCCCTGCACGTCCGGCCATTTGATAATAATCCCTGCATTGCAAAGGTCCGTAATAATGCCCGTTGAATTTTCTTAGTTCATCGAAAACCACTGTTTTTGCAGGCATGTTTATCCCCAATGCAAATGTTTCGGTCGTGAAAATAAGTTTGATGAGCCTGCTGGTAAACAATTGTTCAATTACTTCTTTAAGACTGGGCAGAAGCCCAGCGTGATGGTAAGCGATGCCTTTTTCTATAAGGGGCCATAATTTTAAAGCTGATGGCTCGTTTGCCAAATCAAATTTTTCCAAGAGGTTTTTAAATAAACAGGTGAGTTTCTGTTTTTCATCCGTGTTTACAAAATTAATAATACGTGCCTCAAAGGCCAGTTCTTCACAGCGTTTTCGACTAAAAGAAAAATAGATGACCGGGATTTTGTCGGTTTCTTGAAGATGATTGAGAATATCCAGCACTTTATTAGAAGGAGACCTTCTCTTGTGTCTGTCCCATCTTGAAACGCGGTGGTTCCTTCTGAGATAAACATTATTTCTCAATTGGTTTATGTCAGAAAATATTTTATTGTTTGCCTGGAAACTATGATGCAAAGGCACCGGGCGGTTTTTCTCAATGACCGTATCTATAGGATGTTTATGAATACCCCTTACCCAATTGGCAATTTGATTTGAATTAGGGATCGTCGCGCTTAAAGCAAGTATCCGCATATGAGGGGGGCAAAAGATTATCGATTCCTCCCAAACCGTGCCGCGTTCATAGTCATCTATATAATGGACTTCATCAAAGATTATCCAGGAGATGTTCTTAAGCCGCTCGGGATCTTCAAAAAGAGTATTTCGGAAAATTTCTGTAGTCATGATCAAAACCGGGGCATTTGCGTTTATGCTTACGTCGCCTGTAAGTATGCCGATATTCTTGCCGTAAATACGGCTGAAATCACGGAATTTCTGATTGGATAAGGATTTAATAGGTGAAGTGTATATAACACCTTCTTCCTTAGCAATGCATTTATTTATGACATACTCGGCAATTGCTGTTTTCCCAGCACCTGTAGGCGCACAAACTATTACGGAATTGCCGTTCTCTGCAGACCTTATGGCTTTTTTCTGAAAATCATCGTATTGCATAGTATATGCAATTATAAAGCAAACCAGGGATCAAGACAATGAATTAATAATTTATTGTTAATATCCTCTTTACAATTGTCACCTAAGATGTTATGCTAAAAAATATTATGGTAGAGCATAAAGAATCTTTAAGCTTCGAAGAAAGGGATATTTTAAGGGAAGTCGGGAATATATGTGTGGGAAACTCAACCGGTATCCTTTCCCAGCTGCTGGGAGGAGTAGTGCAAGTCAATCCTCCCGGTTTAGAGATTCTTACAATTGATCAGCTTCCGAATTATATAAAAGATAAGGGTACTCTGGTATACGGGGTAAATGCGCATTTCAGTTCACAGCTGCAAGGTACTATTTTCCTGCTTTTCCCGGAAAAACACTCGCTTAAGATTATTGAAAAATTTCTCTTATATATCAATACCAGCGGAGTCGAGCCCATAAGGTACGGGATATCAATTATTAAAGAAGTGGGAGGGATAGCGATTTTTTCCTATATTAATACCTTGAGTTCTTTGATCAAGAAATTAATCCTTACATCCGTGCCTAACTTCCTGAGCGGTACTTCAGATGAACTTATCACGATGATCCTCAGAGAATACGAACATTGGGGCAATATTTGTGTCGTACATACTTCTTTTAAAGAAATGGGTATGGGTATTGACGGCGATTATTATCTGATCATGGATAAAGCATCGACGGATTTAATCCTGGAGTATATGCAAAATCCTTCTTTATAGATACCGAATTCTTCTTTAAAAACTGAGAGATAAAATAATCTCGAATATTAGATTAAGGTATAATAATGGAATTTTTATTGAATTTTACAAAAGTTTTTTCCGGCATTATAGAGATATTTCTTATCGTTTCTGTCGGAGTCTTCTTTTCTAAACTGAAACTTGTTGATAAACAGGGGTTGAGAACTCTTAGCGCGCTGACCATAAATTTATTCCTGCCTTGTCTTATTTTTAATCACCTGATTCATTATTTCAGCTTTTCATCTCCCCGTGACTGGTGGCTTTATCCCCTGATGGGAGTTTGTATTCCTGCGCTTGGTTTTATAGTCGGCAGTGTAATATGCGCCATGGATAAGAGCATAAAAGAAAAAGATGAATTTATCTGCCTGATTTCATTTCAAAACTGCGGTTATTTGCCTTTGTTACTGGTTGCGGCAATTTATCCTAATGATATTGCAAGAGAAATGTTTACGCGTATTTTTCTTTTCATACAGGGGTTCAATGTTGTGTTTTGGGGGTTTGGCATCCAGTTTTTGTATCCAGGAGAACCGAAGTTTCAATTTAAAAAAATTTTCAGTCCTCCGTTCGCAGCATTGATAATATCAATGCTGTTTATCGCTGCTAATTTAAAGCCGTTTATGCCTACGGTGCTGATGAGGGTAACAGAGCTGCTGGGGAACTGCACATTGCCGGTTGCGCTTCTAAGCTTAGGTATAATTTTGGCAGAGGTCATGAGCACACAGGTCATAATCCGTAAAAGTTTTTTTGTTAAAGTACTTTTCGGTAAATTAATCGTTATGCCGGTAATTGTGCTGGGTATCATCAGTATTTTAAAATTGACTGGTTTTATTGCATTGATCCTGTTCATTGAAGCAGTAATGCCCAGTGCGATAAATTTAGGAGTGGTTTCTGTTTATCAAAAGGCAAAATACGATCTTATCGGCAGGGCATTGCTGGTAACATATCTTTTTGCAGTTGTAAGCATACCTTTTTTCATGGCATTGCTATCCCTGGTTTATAAAATTTAGAAGCTAATGTAAATCCTGGTCGGGAACGAAAATACACAGCGGCATCAGTCCAGAGTTATTTCTATGGTAATGTGCGTATTTTTAGGGAAGCTTAATATGTCTTCGCGCAGGAATTTGACTTTGCGCATTCCGGAGAGTTTATAAGCTATTTCGAAAGGCTTGATCTTGACTTTTGTTATCTTGTAATCTTCAAAATCAACTTTTTTAGGGTTGACAAAAACAACACTTAATCTGCGCTGGGCGAAATAACAAGACAGGGAAACTGTATCAGAATCTTTAAACTGCTTGCTGATTAATTTCGGTTCAATTATCATGTTTCCGAAATGCCCTTTTACTCCAAATACCTGAGTCAACATCGTGAGTATGTACCAGCTTGCCGACCCGGTAAGATAAGAATACATGCCTTTACCTTCAAGATTAAAATATTCAGGCAGGCAGGGGTATATTTTGCTCACTTTAGTGTTTGTGGCCAGGCTCATCAGGCTTTCCAAGACGGAAAATCCTTCCTGCACAAAGTTTCTCTGATATAAAGCATAAGCAAACATAACGCACATATGGCTGAATACTGAACCGTTTTCTTTTTCTCCGTATGAAAATGCGAATGCGCGTCCTAAGTCTAATTGAGGTTTTTTGAAATCTGTATTTAATCTGAAGCCGCCCAATTTCTTGTCTTTCAGGTATTTGTTAGCGGCAGCAAAGATGAGCTTTGTTTGTTTTTTTGAAGATATCCCGCTCATTATCGGAAATACCTGACCGGTGAGGGTCATTCTAATATGGCTGTTTATCTTTCCTTCAATTCTTTTCCCTCTGTTATCATAGTATCCATTGAAAAATCCGCTGTTTTTGTTTAGAGATATCCATTCTTTTTTGCCGACATGTGAAAACATCCATTGCCATTTTTGAGAAAGATCAGCAATCAGATCCTCTAATTTTACGGAAACTTTTTTCCCGGAAACCCTGGTTTTTACGGCATTGAGATACCTGCGCAAGAGAGTTATCTTTTCATCCGGATGGTTATAGTTTATGGGTTTCTTGTGCAAACGGTCCAGAAGGATGAACAGCTCTTTTGAAATGCTGATAGTTTTTTTCTTTCGTCTTTTCTTTAATTCAAGCAGCAGCATGGTAATCTCATATATATTGTGGGCATAGAAACAGGTGAAGGCAACACTTTCACCCTTTTCGCTGGCCATATCCAACCCATCGTTCCAATCGGCATCTTCAAGTTTGATACTATTATGCTTGCCCACATTGAAAAACTGAACCAGGTGCTGTACTAATATATGTTCTAATACGGTTCCCTGATAAAGATGGCCGTCTTTAGTGTGCAGTTGTTTAAAATGCTTGAGGTTCGGGTTCCAGGAAGTATCGATCTCTTTTGCCCTGGATAGCTGCTGATCGTAGAAGTATGTTGATTTATCGAAAAGAATATCAAAATCACCGGTCTGGTTTATATAAAGCTGCAAAGAAAAGAATGGCCATACACCGTGATCCATCCATACGCGGCTTATCTTATTGCGGTCGGCAATAAAAACCCCTGGTTGTTTAGTGATAATGGTTGCGTTAGTGCCGTCAATTCTTACTCCGGAAAAATTGGCAATAAGGATATCTTTGGTCTGCTCCGGATGCGCAAGAATCAGGGTAAGACAATCCTGCCAAAGATCCCGCCATCCTTTACCGCCCCGGCCGTAGTCAAAATCAGGTAAGAAAGAACAGCCGAATATTTTTCTTAAAATCGGCTGAAGTCCTACCCAGCGCAGCCAATTGTCATTGATCAGCTCGCCTGTACAAAAGCTTATGGCATCTATTCTTTTTTTCCAGTAATCTACATTGTCTCTTAAAGCATTCTTAACCTTATCCCGATGATTAAATTTTTCATATATTCTTTTTATTTCGCCAGGGTGTTCAGCGATCCCGAGCATTAGAATATAAGTTATTGACTCATCAGGGATCAGGGTTTTTTTTTGAAAGCGCAGCGCTCCGATAGCTTCTTTTCCGTGATGGCGTGCTTCGATCTTTTTAATAGGTACATAATCCTCAAAAACAGCCCGGGGACAGATGAAAGAGCCGCCCTCGCCGATAAAAGATTCAATCGACGGAAATTGACCGATGCAAGAGGTGGAGTCCTCTTCACAGCCAAGTACATAATAAGAATAAAAATTAATTTTATGTCCGCGTTCATCAAAAGACATCTCTGGTTTTACGATTAAACCGTTACTGGTCAGTTTGGTCCTGTGCAGTAAGCTTGTGACATGACGATGGTCACGCAGATTATCTGCCGACCTTCCGAATATAGGGATAGCTGAAGTCGGTGTAAAAGTTATTGCCCTTACGGAGGTATTGGTTATTTTAACGGTCATTAATTCCACATGTTCTCCGCTGGCTGGAATAAAGTTGGTGATTTCCGCATCAAGACCAATAATTTTATTGGATCTCTTTATGGTATGCCATAGTATGCCGGCTTTTAAAGTGACGTCTTCCTCCTGATTATTAGGCAGATGCGGAGTGCCGTTTATTGCCCAATAGGTATTTTGATTGATATATATCCAGAAATTTCTGCCGGAAATGGTTGAGTAAAGGTCTTCGCTGGTTATCGGAAGCATTAAAAAATTATTTTGGCCTATTTTTATATCTCCTTTAAGCAGGGGAGTTACAGAGGACATAAATTCTGCTTCATTGGCTAAAGGAAAGTACAGACGGCTTATCTTTTCCGGGTTAGAGAATATAAAATCTCCGTTGCGATTTGTAAAAGTCCATAATTCATTTTTCATGAATGTTGTTTTCCTGGTTAAACAGCTAGTTTTTAAAAAGCCAATAGAAAGGGAAAATTTCCCAAACACATATTATAGAACAAAATTTCCTTTTAATCAAGAAGAAATATAGAAGGTTATATGCAGCAAAACAGAGGAACGGACACTTTAGCCCGTCTGGCGATAATAAAGGCCTGGATTGACATTGATATTGTTATATGTTAAACTTTTCTTAAAATAATAGCAAAATCCCTTAACTTTGATGAATTAAATAAGTTGCGGATTTTTTTCTAATCAGCAAGGGGATTTTTGTTGTTTCAAAAGCAAAGACAGGAGATGTAAAAATGAAACTTTTCGTCACGGGAGGACTGGGATTTATAGGCAGTAATTTTATCAGATATATGCTGTCCAAATATCAGAATGTGGGAATTGTAAACTTTGATAAGCAGACATATGCCTCATGCAAAGGGAGCCTTAAGGATATAAAAGGCAATAAAAGATACTGTTTTGTCAAAGGTGATATCTGCGACAAAAAGGCTGTTAAAAATGCGATGGGTGGATGCAACGCGGTTATAAATTTTGCCGCTGAGAGTCATGTAGACAGGTCTATTCAAGACCCGGTTGTTTTCTTGAAAACGAATATTATTGGGGTGGAAGTGCTTTTAAATGCAGCAAAAAGTATGAAAATAAAAAAATTCATACAGATAAGTACGGATGAGGTCTACGGCTCCCGCCTTCGAGGATCCTTCAAAGAAGGAGATATCATGGAGCCGAACAGTCCCTATTCTGCAAGTAAGGCATCTGCGGATCTGATTGTCAGGGCATATTCAAAGACTTATGATTTTAATGCAATGATCACTCGTTCCAGTAATAACTTCGGACCATTTCAGTTCCCGGAAAAGGTAATTCCACTTTTTATAACTAATCTTTTGGAGAATAAAAAGGTTCCGCTTTACGGAGATGGAGGCAATATACGGGACTGGATATATGTACTAGATAATTGTGCGGGGATAGATTTGGTGTTAAAAAAGGGAAAAGGCGGTCAGATATATAATATCGGAGCAGGCAACGAAATAAACAATATGGAATTGACCAGAACGATTCTTAAAATACTCGAAAAAAGCGATAAATATATAAAATATGTAAAGGATCGTCCCGGACATGACCGCCGCTATAGTCTTGACATAGGAAAAATCTCTAAATTGGGGTTTAAGACACAGGTTTCTTTTTCAGAGGGAATCCTTTCAACGGTTAACTGGTATAAGGCAAATAGATCATGGTGGATGAAGCTAAAAAAAGGATATTGATCACAGGTATCAACGGAATGCTGGGACAAGACCTGGCACCTGTTCTTGAGAGTCAATACGGAATCATCGGTATAGATGTTCAGAATTTAGGTGATAGTAATTATGTTTTTTTCTGCTGTGATATTACAGATGTAAAAGGATTAAAGAAGGTTTTTCAGGAAAACAATCCCTGGCTGGTAATTCATACCGCAGCTTTTACGGATGTTGACGGTTGCGAAAAATATCCGGAAAAAGCCGAGGCGATAAATGTCCAAGGGACAAAGAATATTGTCGGTTTATGCCGGGGACATAAAACAAAACTTATATATATCAGCACAGATTATGTTTTTAACGGGGAAAAATCCTGTGCATATACTGAAAATGATGCAACCTCGCCGCTTAATGTTTATGGCCGGACAAAGCTTCTTGGTGAGGAGGCTGTATTGGCCGGATTGTCTGACGGCGTGATCGTCAGAACAAGCTGGCTCTTTGGAAAAGGCGGTAAAAACTTTGTCAATACGATCATAGCTAAGTCGGCTGAAGGCGATGCGTTGAAAGTTGTCAATGATCAGAGAGGATCGCCGACATATACTGTATCTTTGGCGCAGGCCTTGAAGAGACTAATTAATGAGGTTTTTGTATCCAGCCATGCCGGGGGAAAATATGGGATTTATCATGTGAGCAATAGTAAAAGCTGTACCTGGTATGAATTTGCCAAGACAATTATTGATCTTTGCAATATTAATGTTGATGTGCTCCCGGTTGAATCAACCCAGTTTATTAGGCCGGCAAAAAGGCCGGGGCGCTCTATTCTGGATAATAGCCGCTATGAACAAGTTACTAAAAACAGACTTTGTACATGGCGGCAGGCTCTGCAATCGTATCTTTCTGATTTATAATCAGTGTCCAAAAAGGAAGTGGTGATAATGTATAAGACCATGCCGGAAATATCTGCAGGAGCGGTATTGTACAGGGAGACTGAAGGTAAATTCCAGGTAATAATTTACAGCCGCGGGAACTCATCACAATGGTGTTTACCTAAAGGGAAAATTGAAAAAGACGAAACCAGGCAAGAGACGGCAATAAGAGAGGTTAAAGAAGAAACAGGATTAGATGGGGAAATAATAGAACATTTAAAGGATATACATTATTCCTATGTGGATAAAAGAAGAAAACTGAACCTTAATAAAACAGTGCATTATTTTTTGATGAAATACTGTCAAGGTGAGATAAATACGGCTGATGCCGGAGTAGAAGAAGTGGTCTGGGTCGATATTGAAGAGGCTATCGAAAAAGTTACTTTTGATAATGAAAAACAGACTTTACAAAGAGCAATGAGAGTGCTCAGGCAATATTCAGAGACCGGAGGCAAATGAAGTTTAAGGAACTGGCTGTTTACTTCCAGAAGTTGGAATCAACGTCTAAGCGTCTTGAAATGACAGACATACTTGCGGAGCTTTTTCAAAAAGCATCCCAAGATAAAAAAGTAAATATAGAGGAAATTGTCTATCTCAGCCAGGGACATCTTTTGCCTTCATTCAAAAATATAGAATTTCAGATGAGTGAAAAGCTTATACATAAAAGCATTGTTCTTGCTACGGGCAAGCCGGATAAACTGATAGAGGATATGTTCCAGAATATCGGTGATTACGGGGAAGTCGCTCGAAACCTGTGTAAAATATATAATAAAAATTTAACTATTGGGGAAATTTATAAAAAATTAACGGAGTTAGCTGGATTTTCCGGCGCTGGCGTAGTGGCAAGGAAAACCGAGTTTCTGGCGGATTTGCTTAAAAGTATAAGCCCCATTGAGGTAAAATATGTTGTCAGGATAATACTGGGTAAGCTGCGTTTGGGAGCAGGTGATCCTACTTTCTTAGACAGTTTATCACTAGCTTATAATGGTGATAAAGATCTGCGCAAACACCTTGAACGGGCTTATAATCTATGCTGTGACCTTGGGCTTGTGGCAAAGATCTTATTTTCTGAGGGAATTGAGCGGATAAAGGAATTTGAAGTTATTGTCGGCTGCCCGATCCGCATGGCTTTGGCAGCACGAATGCCTGGGGCTAAAGAGATCATTGAAAAGATCGGTACATGTGCGATTGAAGCAAAATATGACGGATTTCGCTGTCAGGTGCACAAAAAAGGTAAAGAAATTCAAGTTTATTCCCGCAATCTGGAAAATACAACACATATGTTTCCGGAAATCAAAGAGGGCACATTGAGCCAGATAAAGCATAAAGATGTAATATTTGAGGGCGAGGCCCTGGCATATGATCCTCAAACAGGAGAATGTCTGCCGTTTCAAACTACGGTTCAGCGCAAAAGAAAACACGGTATAGCATCAATGCGTAAGCTGTTTCCGCTTAAACTTTTTGTTTTTGACATGCTTTATGCTGATGGTGATCTTACCAATAAAAGTTATGAACAAAGGAGAAAGATCATGACATCAGTAATCGGCAAGGGTGATGTTTTAGAAGTTTCTCCTGTACATATTGTCAAGACAGCTCAGGAACTGGAAAATATTTTTGAAGAATTGCTTCGGGAAGGCCGTGAAGGGATTGTGGCCAAGCGCCTGGATGGTACGTACAAGGCAGGAGGAAGAAATTTTAACTGGATAAAATTAAAGAGTTCCTATTCCGGGGAACTTAATGATACAATTGATTGTGTGATTGTCGGCTATTATTTCGGTAAGGGATTAAGGGCATCTCTGGGTATTGGGTCGCTGCTTGCCTGTGTTTATGATCAAAAGAGTGAAACATTCAAAACAATCGCTAAGATCGGTTCAGGTTTGACAGAGGATGAGCTGGTAAAATTTAAAAAAATGCTTGATAAAATAAAAGTAAATGGTAAACCATCAAAAGTGGATTCTATTATTGAACCTGATGTGTGGGTTGAGCCTAAGTATGTTATTGAGGTACAGGCAGATGAAATAACCCGAAGCCCGGTCCATACCTGCGGTAAGGTGCAGGATAAAGATTCAGGTTATGCGCTTCGTTTCCCCAGGACAGTGGATAAGATCCGTGAGGATAAGGATGCGCAGGATGCAACAACAGTTAGCGAAATCATAGATCTTTTTAAAATGCAGGGGAGGAAAACATAATATGCTGAAAGAAGCTTTGCTTTGGGATGAATTTACAGGTAAAAGTGTCCGGTGCCAGTTATGCATGCGAAAGTGTATGATCGATGATAGTCATATGGGATGGTGTCAAACCCGTTTAAATAAAGACGGCAAACTATATACGGTTACTTATGGAAAAGTTTCATCCTTAAGCGTATCTTCTATTGAAAAAAAACCAATGTTTAATTTTTTTCCGGGTACACGATGGCTTTCTTTAGGCAGCCTGGGTTGTAATTTTCAGTGTCATGGCTGTCAGTCATGGGAGTTATCTCACTGTGATGTTAAAAAGGGATTAAACAGTACCTCTTATCTGAGCCCGGAAATAGCTGTAAAAAAAGCAAAACAAAACGGCTGCAAAGGGATTGCTTTTACATACAATGAACCGACAATGTGGTTTGAGTATGTGCTGGATGTGTTTAAGTTGGCAAAAGAAGATGGATTATCTACATGTTATGTAACGAATGGTTATTTGTCTCCAAAAGCTCTTGATATGATTGCGCCATATCTTGACGGATTATGTCTGGATGTAAAGGGCGCCTTTATGGAAAGTTATACGCGTATTGCTGATGTCTCTGATATCAATATAGTTTTCAGCAACGGCTCTGATGCAAAACGTAAATTCGCTATACATGTGGAAATTGTTACCAATGTTATCCCTGGTTATAATTCCAATGAGAAGGAAATGAAGGAGATTGCTGCCTGGGTTTTTGCGGAACTGGGCAAGGACACTCCCTGGCATTTAACAAGGTTTTTTCCCTACGGGGGGCTCAAGGATGTAGCGCCTACTCCTATCGATCAGCTTGAAAACCTCAGAACTATGGCTTTGCGTGAAGGCCTTTTATATGTTTATATCAGTAATGTTTCCGGTCATGAGGCAGCAAATACTTACTGCCAGAACTGCAAGAAGGTGGTCATCAAGAGAAAGGAATATGATGAGGTGGAAAATAAGCTTAAAGAGGGGCACTGTGCTCATTGCAATGCGCTTATTTTCGGTAGATTTGCTTTTAAAGGATAGCGTCATTATATGAGATCACCGGCTTTAAAAAGCCTGAAAGGCATAGAGGTGAATTTGAAAGTCTGCTTTTGGTCTTTATGTTTTCTCACTTTTTTGTTCTCAGAAAATTTTTTCAAAATTCCCGCAAAAATTCATTCCTGATATAACATGAAAAAAGAAGAGAAAAATACCTTTGTGGAAATATACGATAAATTATATGCCTTTTATGGGACGCAGCATTGGTGGCCGGCGAAATCCAGGTTTGAGATGATTGTGGGAGCGATCCTGACCCAGAACACCTCTTGGTCAAATGTGGAAATAGCGATTGCCGATTTGCGCAAAGGCCGAATGCTTACGCCGGGAAAAATTTTAAAAGCTGATATTAGAAAATTGGCAAGGGTAATACGATCCTCCGGATATTTTAACCTGAAAGCAAAGCGGCTGAAAAATTTTACAGCTTTTTTATTCAAATACTACAAAGGATCGTTAACCAGGATGTTTAATGCCAGGACGTACTCCTTAAGAAAGATGCTTCTTAATGTCGACGGGATCGGGGAAGAAACGGCGGACAGTATCCTGCTTTATGCGGGATATAAACCGGTCTTTGTTGTGGATGCATATACCAGAAGGATATTCAGCCGGCATGGAATAATCTCAGCTGGTGATACTTATGCGCAAGTACAGAAAAAAATAACAGCGAATCTTAACAATGATTATGAATTGTTCAATGAATATCATGCTTTGATCGTTACCCTTGGTAAAAATTTTTGTTTAAAAAAAGTTCCGCTTTGCGGAAACTGCCCATTAGTACAGGTCAGAAAGCCCAGAATAAGGGGGCCGCAGTGAAAGTAAAACAGATATGCTGCAGCTGTTCAAATGTTATTGCAAAAGAGTACTTATATTAAAAGTTTGAAATTAAATGAGTAGTTTCGCAACACGCCCGTAGATAAGGATGATTTATTGAAAGACAATAAGGAGGAGATGAGAAAGATCTGTGCCGAGGTAAAAACGCTGATGTCAAAAAGCTTGAAGAAGATGTCTATGTTTGTTATGATTTAAGCCTGTGTAAGAGGTGTAGTGATATTTTTTTACAGAGAATAAAATGTAAGGAATTTATATTATGATGCGTATTTTATTAACCAATGATGACGGGATCAACGCAGAGGGGCTTTATGATCTATACCTGTGTCTAGCCAAGTCATATGAAGTCAGTGTCTGTGCTCCTGATACAGAGAAAAGCGCTATAGGCCATGCGATCACTCTAAACCGGCCGCTCAGGATAAAAAAAGTTTACAGGAATAAGAAGTTTTATGGGTACTCAGTTGACGGGACACCTGCAGATTGTGTTAAAATCGCGGTAAGAAGTATTTTAAAGCAAAAACCGCAATTGATAATCTCAGGCATTAATCACGGCCCGAATCTTGGTTCAGACATTATGTATTCCGGCACAGTATCTGCGGCTACTGAGGGGGCGATTTTAGGTATACCTTCAATAGCAGTATCTCTGGCAACCTATGAAAACCATGACTTTGATTTTGCGGCTGATTTTGTCCTTTCTTTGATAAAAAAAATCAAGTATAACAATATCCCCCAGGGGACACTGTTGAACGTTAATATTCCGAGCGTCAAAAAAAACAGTATCCGCGGGGTTATGATTACAAAGCAGGGGAAGTCTTTGTATAAGGAAGACTTTATAAGACGGGATGATCCGCGGGGAAATAGTTATTACTGGCTGAGTGGAAAAGTGAAATGGTTAGCAAAGCCGGCTGGTTCAGATATTAAAGCCATTGAGGATAATTATGTTTCAATCACTCCTCTGCAGTTTGACCTTACGGATTATAAATCAATAGACGCGTTAAAGAAAATGGATTTTAAGCTGCCATGAAATCAAAAGAAGATTTGATCATTGTTTTAAATCGAATATGGCAAAAGGACAACAGGTATAAAATAGACGCCTATTCATTTGTGCTGGCCGCTCTTAATGTCACCATGGAAGCGCTTAAGCGCAATGGGCATGTAAGCGGGCAGGAACTTATGCTCGGTATTAAGGATTTTGCTATTAGAGAATACGGCAGATTGGCACGTACTGTATTTGAACATTGGGGTATTAAGACAACCGAAGATTTTGGGTATATAGTTTTTAATATGGTTGAGGCCGGGGTGCTTGGCAAAACAGAATCAGACAGCATTGATGATTTTAAAGAGATTTTTGATTTTAAAAAGGAATTTGAGGACGAATATCCCTTTTAAAAATAGTAGAATATTAATAAAGCCATTTATAAAGAGTTGAAAATTATCCGTTTCTGTGGTATAATTATTTATAGTCGATAAAGGCAAACCCGTCGAAAGGCGGGGACGGCACAATGTGGGTGTAAAAGAACGCATGGTGCCCCCGGATTTAGTTTCCGGGGCAATGCCACAGGCCTAAAGTGTTTGTGATAGCGCTGCTGTTTAAAAAAAAGTCTCTATGACCCAAATGGAGAGGAAGTAATAAATCTAGGGCGGCGCTGGGTAATGAGCGCAATGGTGGCTGGGTTGCCGTAGGTGTATTTTACCTTTATCGACTTTTTTTATTTTTCCTTCCTTAGGGTTCCCTTTCAAAGCAGATTTTGATATTTTTCTGCATATATGTTATACTTTTTTAATATGAAAAAAATCAGATTTTTCACATCTATAGAGCTCGTTGTAGTGTTGGCAATCATCAGCCTGCTTCTAGGTTTGACGACGGTGTATTATTTTAATTTTAAAACAGCCACGGCCTTGAAGCTTTCTGCCTATGAGGTGGCGGCTACATTGAATCAGGCCCGCAGCCTGGCCATTACAAATCAGGATAAATACAGTGTTGTATTTGACCTTAGCAATAATAAATATGAAATACAGGATTCCGTACTCGCTAGGATTGATGAGGAGCATCGCTTGGGTGAGGGAATTGTTTTTGATACAGTGAGTTTTATCGGAGGCAATGTGGAAACCTATTCGGCAACGGGTACTGCCAAAGGAGGAACTGTTAAAATAAAAGATAACAAAGCTCAAGTTTATACCCTTATCGTGAATGGCGCTACAGGGCGCGTAAAAGTTGAGAACAATTAGGAAGGTTTAGTTGCGTAAAAATATTTTACTTGTTAATCCCTGGATATGTGATTTTGCCGCATATGATCTCTGGATATTTCCCTTAGGTCTTTTGAAGATCGCCTCTGCTTTTGATAATAACGAAGTCAATGTTGATTTTGTTAATTTTCTTGACCGCTTCGAAAATATAAATACGCAAGATCCTAAAACAGGCAGACCGTTAAAAATACAAGACGACCACTCTAGCACGGCTGAATTCGGGACAGGACATTTTTATAAACAGCAGATCAGTAAACCAAAGGCGGTTACGTCTATTTACCGCAAATTCTTCCGCTACGGAATTCCGGAACATATAATGGCGGAAAAATTGGAAAAATTTAAGCCGGATATAATTTTACTGACATCCGGGATGAGTTACTGGTATGTGGGGGTAGCGCAAACCATAGGTCTCCTGCGCCGGGTCTGCAAAAACATTCCCATAATTCTGGGCGGTACTTATGCGCGGTTATGCCCGGAACATGCAAAGAAAAATATGCAGGCGGATTATGTTTTTGCCGGAGCAGATATAAGGCAGATTGAAGACATTATAAACAGGTTCTTGGATGTGCCGGTGCACATGAACCACTCGGATGATCTCAGACCCAGCTTTGAAATGCTTTCCCATAAAAAAGCCCTGCCGCTTTTAGGAAGCAACGGATGTCCTTTTAGCTGTACTTATTGTGCTTCAGGCATTCTTTATCCTGATTTTAAACAGAGAGCCCCTGAGAGCCTTGTCCACGAGATTGACTTCTGTGTGAAGAATTTTAATACCCGGGACTTTGTTTTTTATGATGATGCCCTGCTGGTGAATCCGGAAAAATTCATAAAGCCGCTGCTTAGGGCTGTAATAGAGAGAAAGTTTGACATTCGCTTTCATACCCCAAACGGACTGCATACCTGTTTTATGGATAAAGAACTTGCAACTCTAATGTATCAATCCGGGTTTAAAACAATACGTCTGTCCCTGGAATCTTCAACAGAATTTTTAAAAAAACAAAGCAGCCAAAAGGTAACAAACATGCAGGTTGAGCGCGCTTTGCAGGCTCTGTTTGAGTCCGGTTTTACTAAAAGGGAGATAAGTATATATACTATGCTCGGATTCCCGCAGCAGAGTGAGCGTGATATCAATAATGATATTGATTATGTCAGCGGACTCGGGGCGCAGATCAACCTGTCCAGTTATTCTCTTGTGCCTCAAACGCAGGAATGGCGGTATTTTGTGAATCAAGGTATTATTGAAGAGGCTGCAGATCCTCTGCTGCTTAGCCATACCGCTTTCCCCTTATTGTTTGCCGGGTTTAAACCTGAGGTTATCAGGCGGCTGAGAAAGAGAGCCGGAGCTTTAAATAAACAGGCTTGATGGAACATTCAAAATAATGACGCAAAATTTAATGCTAGATATAAAAATATAAGGGTTTAACGCGCGAAAGAAAGTTTGTTAGTAGGCGCTGAAAAATTACTTTGACTTCCGCCGACGCCGTGAAGAATGTTCTAGGTGGATAAGCTATGGCGGACTCCGAACTGACCCCGCTTTGGCGGGGTAAATCCGCCAAAATAATTTTCCAGTTCCTGTATAGAGGCTTTTAAAAAATAGTCGGGAAGATATCAAACGGTTTGCCATTTGAAATAAATCATTTATCGTGGTAAAATATGGCTTCAACGTAAACCTATAAAAATTATACATATTTAAGGAGAAAAGGCTATGATCTCATTTGAAGATTTTAAGAAGATGGAGTTAAGAATCGCTACGGTTAAGGACGTGCAGGATCACCCTGATGCCGATAGGCTTTATGTATTGAGAGTGGAGATTTCAGAAGGTGAAACTAAACAGGTTGTTGCGGGTATAAAAAAGTATTATTCTAAAGAAGAGCTTTTAGAAAAACAGGTTGTTATTGTGAACAATCTAGAGCCTGCCCTTTTGCGGGGCGTAGAAAGCCAAGGCATGCTTCTGGCAGGATCTGACGAAAACGGTCTGGCTTTGATAACTCCTGAAAAAAAACTTATTTCCGGAAGCACGGTAAAGTAAAACAAAGACATCCTATAACGAAGTAGCAGGATGTCTGGTATAATCCAGCTTATGTAGAAGGATTATACCAGGGAGAAATAGATGAAAAAGAAAATTAAGGTATTTACAATTCTCGGAACGCGCCCGGAGGTTATTAAACTTGCCCCGGTTATACACGAACTGAACAAGCATAAGAAAGAAATAGAATCCAGAGTTGTGCTGACCGGACAGCATAGAAAAATGGTGGATCAGTTCCTGAACCTGTTCAGGATAAAGCCGGATTATGACCTTGATATTATGACCAGGAATCAGACGCTGTTCGATGTATCGAGCCGATGTCTGATAAGATTCTCTAAAGTGCTTGAAAAGGAAAAACCGGATCTGATCCTTGTCGAAGGGGATACGACATCAGCTTTTATCGCATCGCTTGCGGCATTTTATCTGAAGATCCCGACAGGGCATGTTGAGGCTGGGCTTAGAACCTTTGACAAATACAGGCCGTTTCCGGAGGAAATAAACCGCCAGCTGATATCGGTTGTCGCGGATCTGCACTTTGCCCCGACAAAAAGAGCCAAAAACAACCTGTTAAGGGAACATGTAAACCCTAAGAAGATTTATTTAACCGGAAATACGGTTATTGACAGCCTTTATTCCGTAGCCTCTAAAAAATATGCGCTTAAGGATGAAATGCTTAAAAAAATCGATTTTGAGAAAAAAAAAGTTATTCTGGTTACTGCGCACAGACGAGAAAGTTTTGGAGGTCCGTTCCAGGAGATATGTAAAGCAATAAGGGCGATCTCTGAATTTAAAGATGTGGAGATCCTCTATCCTGTACATTTAAACCCGAATGTGCAGCAGCCGGTAAATAATATACTTAGGGGAAAACAAAATATCCATCTTCTAAAGCCGTTGGATTATGAGACATTTGTTTTTCTATTGAGAAAATGCTATTTTGTCCTTTCTGATTCAGGCGGTGTACAGGAAGAGGCGCCTGCATTCAATAAGCCGATTTTGGTTATGCGTGAGGTCACGGAGCGCCAGGAAGGGGTAGAGGCGGGGGTAGCTCGTTTAATCGGAATGAATTCAAGCCGGATAGTCAAAGAAGTAAGCAAACTGCTTAATTCCAGGACGGCCTATGCTAAAATGTCAAAATCGGCGAATCCTTACGGAGACGGCAAGGCATCAAAGCGTATTGTCAAGGCTATAATCGATAATTTTAAAAATTCCTGAAAAACAGAGGCAGTATTGACAATAAAATATTACTATGGTATACTTTTTTATCTTTTCTATCATAAGATTTGAAAAGATATTACTAAACATTAATCCTGAAAGGAGGTAGTAAAAATGAATAAAAAGGTGACTTTAATTTTAATGTCATTAATGTTGCTGGGTATGTTTTTAACGCCTGTTGTCTCAATTGCAGCAGATGGAGAGTTTCAGCCGTTTGGGGTTTATTATGACCGGGGAAATCGTGGTAATCATTATGTTGGTTCCGGCTGGATGGGCGATTATGGAGATATTAAATTTACTGAGAATGAAAAAGAAATGCCTTTCTCAGGTAAGACCTGTATTAAGATTACTTATACGGCTGAGGGCAAACAGGGGGCAAACTGGGCAGGAATGTACTGGCAATGGCCGCCGAATAACTGGGGTGAGAAAAACGGCGGTTTTGATCTGACCGGCGCGACTAAACTTACTTTCTGGGCACGCGGAGCAAAAGGCGGAGAGCAGATAATCGAGTTTAAAATCGGAGGATTGACGGGTACGTATTCTGATACGGATTCAGCAAGTGTTGGTCCGGTTGATCTAATAACCGAATGGAAGCAGTTTACTATTGATTTAGAAGGCCTTGATCTGTCATATATTAGCGGCGGATTTTCATGGGTGACCAATGCTATGGCTAATCCGGACGGATGTGTTTTTTATCTTGATGATATCCAGTATGAGTAAATCTTAGTCGTATTTGTTACGGTTAAGCTGATGCTTAAAAAAATGGAAGCAGTATAATGATTTGGGCAAAGAGAAATACAAAAAACAGCCTGAACGTTTCTTAATAAAATAAAGGAGCAGGATTTTAAAACCCTGCTCCTTTTGTTTGTTGTGCACAGGTTTTGTGGTATAATTGTTAAAAATACGATGAAAATCAATAATAATTCCGCAATAGCTTTAATCTTAACTGTGGGTATCCTGGCAATACTAGCCTTGGTGGCTGTTGGTTTTTCCGCGTTTACCCGTCTTGAATTGCGTGCGACAGAGAACTTTGCCAATGCTCTTAAAGCAGAACTTATAGCTGAGGCAGGCATTGCCCGGGCTATTAATGACCTGAAATATGATACGACCTACGGGGCAAAGGTTGACCCCTATGATACCATGCTTGATCCCTGGTTTTACACCTCAGGAGTAAACATTGACCTGGCAACAGCATCATCGCCTTCTTACGGCTCTGATATAGGCTATGGGGGCGGAACATACCGTCTGAAAGTCATAGATTGCGCCTCACTTGTAAATGTAAATACCCCTTTGCCTGATTCTAATGCGGAGAATGATCTAATCAATATGTTTACGCAAATCGGGCTTGACTCTTCACAGGCACAAAATTTGATTTCCTTTAGAAAGACTCTTGTTGATGGGATATTTTCATCAAAAGAGGAAATAAAGCTAGTTTCAGGCATAGGTAGTGGAACATATGAGGCAATAAAGCCTTATGTGACTCTCTACGGTGATGATGATGACGGCAGAATACTTTATGATCACTCTGATGCTGCAGACAACAACCATAGCAGGAAAAATTTTGTTAATATTAATACTGCATCCCAAATTGTGCTTAATGCTGTTTTCCGGCCGATGATAAGTTCATCGACTCAGACCAATGCCTTTGTCGCCGATATCATCAGCCGAAGGTCAACCAATCCTTTTGACGGCCTGGACCCTGATGCTAATATTTTTGGCTTTCAGTCGGCATTCGATGAATTTCGTAAGTTTGTTCTTTTTCGAAACAGCATAGGCACTTTGTCTAATGCAAACCGCGATGCAATACTTTTGCAGGCAGACCCTAATCATGATAGTACGCAGTCTACGCATATCTGTTTTGATAGCGGAGGGACTTATGAGATCGAGGCGATCGGCAGTTTCCGCGGCGCGCGTAAACGTATCAGCAAGGTCGTTAGAATATACCGCAAGATTTATCAAACGACAAAAGATGAGTTTGTATCAAATGCTTCACCGGTCACACGCCGCATTAGCTGGAAAAATTCCTGCCCTGTAGATTTTACACAGCTTAAGATATATAACTATCCCGATGACCCCGCAGATTCTCCCACAGGCGATTATATTTCTGATTCACTTAAACTGGGTTTCTGGGATAATTTCAGCGAAGACTATGATCCTGCTGATCCCAATCCTGATGCATCAGGTAAAAAAGGGCCGTGGCAGGCTTTGGAAGAAACGTTTACTATAAATAATGGTGGTGACGGTAAACTGCGTACCTGGGTTGACGGTACAATAGCTTGGGATATAGACTATTTCCCGCGTCTAATGCTTGATGATAATGTGTGTAAAGTTGATGATTTTACCATGATTGTGCACGGCCAGGATGAAGACCC
>JAZDHG010000063.1:0-2724 GCA_043806135.1 Candidatus Omnitrophota bacterium | reverse complement strand
GATAAGGCAGAGCTGGCAGTTAAACCTATGCAGATTCAAAATGCATTGCCGCTGCAAAGTGCAGCCGGAGTTTTTTCTAAAAAATCGCCTTTATCAGAAAATGTTCCTGAAATTGTGATCAGTAAGCAATCCGTAAAAATGCTTTTTATGCAGCCTGAAATGGTTGAATCCTCAATTTAGTTCCTTGTTCAAATTTTAAACGCTTTTATGGGAAGCGGAAGCTTATAATATTATTAAAAACGGTTAAAAAGTCATGCAAGAAAAAAAGGAAAGAAGAAAATATAAAAGAATTAAAATCTCTAAAGTCGGAGCTGATTACCGGCTTGTTGATTTTAACTTCTGGGCGGAATCCCGCTCTCGAGGCAGCAATGCACTTAAAGATATCAGCCTGGGAGGTATTTCATTCAGTACAAATGATGCTATGCCTCATGATTCTCTTGTCAGTCTTAATCTTAAACTTGGAGACATTATAAAAATAGACGATATTTACGGCCGGGTTGTCAGAATGAGAGAACTTGAAAACAATGAGTATGAGGTAGGCATAACTTTCTCCTGGTGGAATAAAGAAGAGGATAAGAAAAACCTTGCCATTATGCTTGAAGACAGGTCTTTTTTAAAGCAGAATGATGCTTTTGCCTAATAACAGTACCATACATTCCCTTCCGAATATTTAAATTGCCTTGAATTTCTTAAAGATAAACATATAATATAGTAATTAAGGGGTACTCGCTATATAATATGCCATTACCAAACTTAATACTGATAATAAGTTTTTTACTTGCTCTGGGAATAGGGATATCCCTTGGACTGTGTATATCGCGCAGGCCAAAAGCTGTTTTTTCCAGGCTGGAATCATTGACTGAGCTGGCTGCCGGAATTCCTATACAGGGGTTTGATAAAGAGGGAACTATTTTCCTCTGGAACAGGGCTTCTGAGCTTATCTACGGGTTTCTGCGCCAAGATGCAATCGGCAAAAAAATTACTGAGCTTATTCTAAATGATTGTGAAAAAGATGTATTTTTAAATGATGTTGCTAATATTTATGAAACCGGCAAACCACTGCCATCCAGACAGTGGATGATAACTACCCACTCCGGCAAAAAAAGAACTATGTACTCAACCATGTTTCCCTATATGGTTGATGAGAAATGTCAGTCTGTATTCTGTTTTGATATTGATATTACTGATTTACAGCAGCATCAGAAAATACTTGCGGATTCCCGCGCTGATTATGAAGCGATATTTGACGGTATTGAAGAGGCTATTTGTGTTATTGACCCGCATGATGGAAAAATCATATTTGCTAACGCAAAGGGCTGCGAATTGACCGGATATAGCGAAGAAGAGTTGTTGAAAATGAGTATGGCTGATTTTAGCAGTGGAGACAGAAGTAAGGTTAATGAGAGAAGTAAAGCTTTAACCGCAAAAGCATTCTATGAAGGAACACAGCATTTTGACCTGGAATTAGTCAAAAAGAACGGAGAGTGTTTTGATGCCAAGGTCCATCTTAAAAAGAGCATGATTACCAATAAGGAGTGCGTGATTGCTACGATCAGGGACTTTAGCGCATGGAAAGAAAAGGATCAGGAACTCAAGACTACCCAAAGGCGGTATAAAGATCTGATGTACAATTCCAATTCGTTGATCTACCACCTGGATCCAAACGGTATTGTGACAAATGTTAATGAAGCTGTTAAAAAAATATTTGGTTTTGAGATTGCTGAGGTCGTCGGAAACCATTTTGCGGCTTTTTTACATGAATCAGAACATAAAAGGGGAGAGGATACTTTTAATCAGGTGATTTCCGGAGGACTGATGAATGATATAGAATTCCGCGGCCTTGCCAGAGGCAACCGCGAGATAGTCCTGAAGGGCAACATCTGGCCGGAGTTTGATGAAAATGAGAACATAATAGGAATCCACGGTGATGCAATTGATGTTACTGATCAAAAAACACTTTTAAATAAAATGCGTGAAATGGTCATTCAGATAATTTCGATGCTTTCAGAAACAGTATCAGTTGCTGATAGATATACGGAAAAACATTGTGAGCGTTTGCAGGATTTATCGCTTAAGATCGGAGAGCAGTTAGGACTTGAGGAAAAACAGCTTGAGCATTTAAAGTTTGCTGCCCTTTTGCATGATGTGGGCAAGGTAGGTGTTCCTATTCATATCCTTATTAAAAAGGGAAAACTTACTGATGAAGAATGGCAGAAGATAAAGGAGCATCCCAAAAAAGGAGCGGATATCATCAGACAGCTAAACGGGTTCGAAGAAGTGGCTGAGATTATCGAGCAGCATCAGGAAAGATTTGACGGTAAGGGATATCCGCTTGGATTATTACAGAACAAGATTAAAAAAGAAGCGGCTATTATTAGTGTTGTTGACGCGTTTGATGCTATGACATCAGACCGCCCATATAGAAAAGCAATGAGTATCGAGGAAGCGATAGAAGAGCTGAAGGTTAATTCAGGCACTCAATTTGCTCCGGATGTGGTCGAGGCTTTTATCCGCATTCTCGAGTTGGAATCGCAGGGAAATAGCGCGTAAGATATCTTACCAATAATTAGTAATTTCTACCACGCTTACAATAAAATCACAATCCATAACATCTTTGTTTACAATATGTTGCACATTAGAAATTCTTCGAAAAAAACCCCCCAATTTCTTGTAAAAACAAAAAAAATATGGTATACTTTCTTACCTTTCTTATTATGAGGGTAT
>JAZDHG010000062.1:0-29988 GCA_043806135.1 Candidatus Omnitrophota bacterium | reverse complement strand
GCGTCCAGGCATACTACGCCGTTAAGGCCAACTCGCTTCCTGAAATCGTAAAGACCCTGTATAAGATGGGCGCCAGCTTCGACGTGGCATCCTTCCCTGAATTCATGATCGTATACGAAAATATAAGAAGGCTGCCGGCCAAGAAGCGCCAGGACTTTATCTGGGATAAGATCATCTATGCCAACACGATAAAACAGATCGAAACGCTTCACAAGCTGGACCAGTTCAAGCCTTTGGTCACGTATGATAATATCGCGGAATTGCGCAAGATAAAAATTAATTGCCCTCATGCGGGACTATGCCTGAGAATAAGAGTTCCGAACACAGGCTCGATGGTAGAGTTATCGTCTAAATTCGGAGCTCATCCCGGCGAAGCGGTCGATCTGATTCTGGAAGCGCTCAAGGCAGGCCTGGTCGTCGAAGGTATAAGCTTCCATGTCGGAAGCCAGTGTAATAATTTCGAAAATTACATGCAGGCGCTGCAGCTTTCCGCTTCCATATTCAAAGAGTCGGAGTCGCGCGGGCACAAAATAAAGATACTCGATATCGGAGGAGGTTTCCCGGTCCGTTACAACAATAAGGCGAAGTCCTTTAAGGCCCTTGCTAAAAAATTGAACGCGGAGATAGAGAGACTCTTCCCTGAAGATATTGAAATACTGGCCGAGCCGGGGCGTTTCATGATCGCCAATGCCGCCACTCTGGTCGCCAAAGTAATAGGCAAGGCCGTCCGCGACGGAAAGATATGCTACTATATCGACGACGGCATCTACCATACCTTCTCAGGGGTCATCTTCGACCACTGCACGTATCCGATAAAGGCATTCACGGACGGTGAAAAGAAAGTCTCGGCTGTATTCGGGCCGACCTGCGACGCGCTCGATACGATCTCGGTCGCGGAAGAGCTCCCGGAGCTGGAAATAGGCGACCTTGTTTATGCCGAGAATATAGGAGCGTACTCTCACGCCTCAAGCACTCACTTCAACGGCTTCCCGCCGGCCAGGGTCATCCATATCAACAAATAAACTGTAGCGCACCCTTAAGGGTGCGCTACTTCTTCTTCTGAATCTTAAAAAAACCCGTGAATCGTAGCACATGTTTATGCTATGATATCGCACAGGATCAATAATAATATCGCATATTTTCCCTCAGCAGATTGTAAGTAAATCTGCCAACGGGAGTAGATTAAAATGCAGATCGCCCCAAAAAAAAACGCAGTCTACAATGGGCTTATTTACCTTGCGGCTTTAGCGTTAGCCTCAATAGCCGCCATCTTCAGCATGAAACTAATGTATGGGGATTTTATTTACGCAAAAAACAATTTCGCCTTTTTTTCCGGCAAGACCCTTGATGAAAAATACGCAATGGTTGATGGAGAATTCTATAAATTTATGTTATTTTGCAAAAGTAATATACCGCAGGGGAGCTCGGTCTTGTTTTATAATTCATGGAATTATTGCGCAGTGAAGTATGGCGGCAGGGCCTATGTTCAATTTGAGTATGAAAGACATAAAAGCAAATTTTATCTTTGTCCGCTCAAAGCCAATATCCTTTTTTATCTGGATGAGATGTTATTAAACGAAGGGAGATTACATTATTATAATGAGGAAGAACAGATTAAAAACGCTTCTTATATAATTGTGGCTCATCCTGACAGAGAATTTCCGGGATTCAAAGTTAAGTATCTGTATGACGCTGACCATTATATTCTTGCCAGAGCAGAGAAGGATGATGTATGAACGGTTATATTATTGCTAAGATAGTAATGCATTTTTTTATCGTCTCGATTATTGGTTATATATCGCTCAAAATCATTAATTCCGCAATGAGGCTGAATGCAAAGACATTTGCTTTACTATATGGCCTGGGCGCGGCCCTTATAACTTTAGAGATGCTTATAATTTCTTTGTTAGGGCTTAAATTTTCACTTGGATTAATCCTGCTTCCATGGGCTTTACCGCTGCTTTTGGTTTTTTTCAAAAAAAGAAAAGAATCGAAAAATTATCTCAATATTCAAAAATTGTATTTTAAAATTATTGATAAGGTCAAGGATTCAAATCCACTCGTGCTACTGCTTTTTATTGCAGTGATATTTCCATTTTTCCTGAAGCTTTTACTGGGCCTACCGCTCATCGGATGGGATGCATGGATGCACTGGGGCTTTAAGGCAAAGATATTTTATTTCGAAAAAAGCGTACCGCTGGAACTATATACGGGCAATTGTCCGATAATGACGTTAGGCCAAAGGGAGTATCCGCTTTTAGTCAGTTTGATCGAAACATTTTTTTACGAATGCGTAGGAATATTCGATGATTCGCTGGCAAGGGTGATCTTTTTCTGTTTTTATCTGTCTCTTTTGGTTTTTTTCTACAATTTACTCAAAAGCATCTACACTAAACTTTACGCAGGCATAATCACCTTTTTTTTGGCGACAATACCATTTATTACGGATTGCGCTTCGGGGTACTACAGCGGATATGCGGATTTGATCTTTATGTACTATAATTTCATAAGCGTGGCTCTTCTTTGGTCATGGTCGATAGAAAAGAAAAACTGGCAATTTTATCTGGCGAGCGCCTTTACCGGATTTGCTTTCTGGACAAAAGTAGACGGAATAGTATTGGTTATAGCCAATTTTATATTAATCCTTTTCCTTATTTTATTCGACAAAGAAACCAGGGCTCTATTGAAGATAAAATTGTTCCTTTCGTATGCCCTGATTGTTTCGGCGATTGCCGGCCCATGGTACAGCGTAGTCTTTTTTTTACGATTACCCTCGGGGCATATAGCAGAAAAATCCGCAATGTCTGCGGGCGAGTTTTTTAAGAGGTTGCCTGTTTTCGCCACCGGCGTTGTGCGGGAAGCCCTGAATTTTCCAAAATGGAATATACTTTGGGTTACGTTTGCCCTGGTATTGATCTTCTGTTTTGCAAGGATGTTTAATAAGACGAACAGGATTTTTTTTATAAGTTTTTTAATACAGGCGGGGCTTTATTCTCTGGTAACGCTCTTTCATTCCGCTTTTTACCACACTGTCGCTAATTTTTTGGATCGGTTGATGTTGCATCTGGTGCCGTTGATCCTCATAATAACAGCAAATTCTCTTTATCAAAAAAACCGAATGATATTGGGTGCGGGATCGCAATAACAGCAGTTACTTCTCATAGCCGAACTATTACAAGTTATCCACAACTGTAGCGCACACTTAAGTGTGCGCTACTTCTACTTCAAGACCTACCGAGCAGTTAGCTTGGAGGTCGCAGTGAAGCCAAAAATTGGTAGCGGGGGTCCGATTCGAACGGACGACCTTTGGGTTATGCATACTACTTCAGCTTTCACTGCTCTACAAATTTTCTGTAGATTCGTAGTCTGGACTATGCCTTCATCCTATTTTTTAGGATGCCTGCCGTCTAGTCTCTACACCTTCCATGAACTCTTAATGATGAATAGTTCATAGCTTGGCTCGGCATTACCATTTCAGGCTTCACCGAATTTGACAGGTTTCATTCAGCCGTTACCGGCTGAACAGCCCACGCGGATAACAAATCCCATTTCTCTCTATACATCGCCGATCGAGGTTTACGCTGCCGCTTCACATTTTCCACTAATGTAATGCCACTCTTGTACGTGGAAAAAGCGGATAGCGGAATTACGTAAAACACTCTCAGCTCGTCAATGTATACTATTGCAAAGTCAAAGTCGTTCTCGCCGTAATACGCACGACGCATATGTCGGCGATTCGTCTTTGTTCTGCGGGTGTCAACCGTATAACTGCCGTTATAGCGCCATGCGCTTTTTACTTGTATCCGGATAAGCCTTCCATTTACATCGACCGCCAAATCGTATGGAAGCCGATCGCCTACTGGCTTTAATACCCGAAAACCCTTTTTCAAAAGCGCGGTTATAACAGCAGACTCTGCAATATCAGCTTTGAGCTTTGTATCCATATTGAGCCCAACGAGCTACCAGGCTGCTCCACCCCGCAATATATTGTTAAATTACTGAACCGTCAAACTGTTTTTTCTTCAGTTTTATTTTCTACCCGGCTCAAGAATTCATTCATTTTTTCCTCAAGATGAGAAAATCTAAACTCTTTTTCTCGAACCTCAGGCACTACAACTTTCTTCTTTTTCCTTAAAGTGAGATCGATTTTACCGTCACCTGCGATCTTCTTAATACGTGCTGTAAGTTTATCTCCCACTTTCAAATAGCTGCTGATGTCCTTTACAAAATCATCAGACACCTGAGATATATGGATTAACCCGCGCTTACCATCCGGCAATGTGACTATAGCACCAAAACTGTGTATTTTAGTTACCTGAACATCTACTGAATCGTTTACTTTCAATTCGTTTTCCTGCATAACTATAATTAATTCTCGTTAATAACTCTAAAAACTATTTCATTCTCCCGCGTCACTTTAAGTTTTTCCCGGGCAACTTCTTCGATATAAACAGGATCATCTTTAAGCATTCGGTTTTCCTGTGTCAACTCTTCGTTCTCTATTTTCAGCCGCTCAACCTGCTCTGAAAGAGCCTTATCCTTAGCCTTCAGTTTTTGCACCTTTGAATAGGTAGGGAAAAACACTGCCCCTGCTAAAACCAGCAAAAATATACTTCTGCCAAACGTAAACTTCATAACTAATTTTTTTTAAGTTTCCTTTTAAGTTCCTGGCCGTAATAAATCGCCGCGCTGCCGAGTTCTTCTTCGATCCTAAGCAGCTCATTATATTTAGCAATTCTCTCAGAACGGGAAGCTGATCCTGTCTTTATCTGACCGGCATTAGTCGCCACAGCCAGATGCGCAATAGTCACATCTTCAGTTTCTCCGCTTCTGTGTGAAATCACAGAAGTGTATCCGGCATTTCTTGCCATTGAAATAGCTTCCAGAGTTTCTGTAAGAGTACCGATCTGGTTTACCTTAATAAGAATTGAATTAGCAATTCCCTTTTCTATGCCTATTTTAAGGCGTTTCGTATTAGTAACAAAAAGGTCATCCCCTACAAGCTGAACCTTTGAACCAAGCTCATCGGTAAGTTTCTTCCATCCGTTCCAATCGTCTTCATATAAACCATCTTCTATAGAAATAATCGGATATTTCTTCAGCCATCCGGCATAAAGATCGATCATCTTATCAACATTCCATTTTACAGGCTTGGCTTCTCCGTTAAGTTCATATTTTCCAGATTTATAAAAAGAACTTGCTGCTGCATCTAAAGCTATGCAGACATCTTCCCCAGGTTTATATCCGGCATCTTTTATCGCCTGAATAATAAGCTTAATGGCTTCTTCGTTCGAATCCAGGTTAGGGGCAAAGCCTCCTTCATCCCCGACAGAAATGCTTAATTTTTTATTTTTAAGTATTTTTTTAAGGCTGTGGAAGACCTCACATCCCATTCTAAAAGCATCAGAGTAAGTATTACCTCCTACCGGCATGATCATAAATTCCTGAAGATCCACATTATTATCAGCATGCATGCCGCCGTTAATGATATTCATTAAAGGAACAGGTAAAACTTTAGCATTTGCTCCTCCGATATATCTATACAAAGGCATGCCCAAGGCATTACTTGCTGCGCGCGCACATGCCATGGAAACTCCCAACATTGCATTCGCGCCGAGCTTTGCCTTATTATCCGTGCCGTCTATTTTTATCAACATTTTGTCTATATTACACTGTGCAGTAACATCTTTACCTTTTAAATTAGGCGCGATGATTTTATTTACATTACTCACCGCCTTTAAAACTCCTTTTCCAAGGAATCTGTCTTTCTGTCCGTCACGCAATTCTACGGCTTCAAATTCGCCTGTAGATGCGCCGCTGGGAACCGCAGCGCGTCCAAGAACTCCGCATTTTGTAATAACATCAACTTCAACAGTAGGATTTCCTCTTGAATCAACTATCTCTCTTGCCTTAATAGTTTCAATACTATACTTCACTAATTATTCTCCTCTTTTGATAACAACTTTGTAAGCGTCTTTAAATTTGTATCCAATATAGTAGTAACTTCAGGCACTTTTTTATCCTGATTTTCTCCCTCTATTGCCGTTTGGGTTACCACTATATTATTAATCTTTGTATTCAAATCAGAATAAACTATGTATCCGCTGGCAAGCTCAAAGTATATCATGCCTTCAACCCGTCCCTGAGCGTTGCCGTCAAGTTTTAACTGCGAATTTTTAGACTTTGTAATCGTGCTTGTACTTGCCAGAATTTTAACTTTTGCACACTCATAACCGCCTTTTTTTTCTATACCAAGCAGAGTATGCGTTGAATTGACCGTGTTTGTTATGGAAAAGTTTTCATTATCATCGTTAACTGATTCTGAATTTTCCATCCAGCTTTCTCCAACACGTAAGTTGCGCGCAGGAAAGATCAGGAACATTTTCTTGAAGTCAGCATTTTGCAACGAAGCCGGCAGCCCAACAGGTAATTCAAAATCACTTATTTTACCCTCATTAGATACAGTTACACGGGCAATTTTTCCGTTTAAATGAGGCACATCCGTATTAGGTATGACCTGATTATTTACAATCGTATTCATATACGAGGGGCCGTAAATCACGTTGATTTTTGCTAAAGATCCATTGCTGTTAACAGAAGCTATTTCATGCGTATATGCAAATTTTCCCTGCATATTGGCTGAATTCTTGGGGATCTGCCTTCCGTCTGAAGGCTTCACTTCGATATTTACATCCCCATCTATTATTACTTCATAATCCAGCTTTCTTCCAGCTTCAAAATTATATTTAAGTTGTATCTTTTCCTGTGCCTGAACACTAACAGCACTAAGTATCAAACTACTTATAAATATTAGCTTTAAGAAAATTTTCACTAAATTTTCCTTTTTATAAAATTTAATATAGGATAAATATACAACTAAAGTTTTTAAAAGTCAACTACTAAATTGTCTAACAACTGGTAAATTGATTGATAAGTAATTTCAAATAAAGGAAATTCTTCCTGGATGTTGCTTCAAAATAACATCTTATTACAGGTTCAGTGCCTGAAGGCCGGAACATAACCCAGCAATTATCATTAAGCATAAACTTGTATCCATCAGTAAGATTTTTGCTTTCGATTCTAAAATTTCCGAACTTTTCCTTCTTTGATAAGTTTTCAATCCGCTTAAGCAATATACCCTTTTGTTTTTGATTAAGATGCAGATTCAATCTATCTGAAACAAAGTAACCGTATTTTTTGTGCAGAGATGACAAAATTGCGCATAGTGACTTCCTCTCTCTGGCAACCATCTCAACCGCAAGCAGACAAGCCAGAATACCGTCTTTTTCCGGCACATGCCCTTGTATAGAGAGTCCGCCTGATTCTTCACCTCCGATTATGCAATCCCCTTTATCGATGGCTTCCCCGATATATTTAAAGCCTACCGGAGTTTCTATAACTTCTATCCCTTCTTTTTTAGCTATGGCATCAATCATATGCGTAGTAGAAAGAGTCCGCACAACTTTTTTAGCTTTAGGCCTTGTTTTAAGCAGGTAATAGAACAACAGCGTGATGACCTCATTAGGAGTAAGGAAAACTCCCCCCTTATCTACGATCCCAAATCTGTCGGCATCTCCGTCACAGCTTACCCCCAAATGGAATTTATTGTTTTTTACATGCTTGATCAGTTCCTGAATGTACGGCTTATCCGGCTCAGGAGGCAGCCCGCCGAAAAGAGGATTTAGATAATTTTTAAAAACTTTAATCTCTTTACACAAATCTTTTAGTATGCTATCGATATATTTTCTGCTCGTGCCGAACATGCAATCAATGCCGACTTTAAGTTTTGCTTTTTTAATGCAGGATATATCAATTATTTTATTCAAGCGTTTGAGATACTCCTTACTAGGGTCTAACATCTCAATAAACCGCTTATCACTTGTACCCTTTTTAATCAAGTCAGGATTTTTCTGCAGGAAAGAAATCCTCTGTTCTATAGCAGCAGTTACCTCTTTTGGCGCAGGCCCTCCATAACTAGGGGAAAATTTAATTCCGTTATATTCGGGAGGATTATGACTTGCCGTAAAATTTATTCCCCCGTCAAGTGATTTGGCAATAATATGATATGCAATGACCGGAGTAGGAGTATCCCGATCAGACAGTAATACTTTTATCTTATTTTCCGCTAATACTTGTGCGCAAATTTTTGCAAAATTACCGGATAGAAAACGCGTGTCATAACCGATAACTACCTTTGGGCTGTGATTATCGTTTTTCAGATGATCTGCAATTGCCTGGGAAACCAACCGTACGTTTTCAAATGTGAATTTATCCGCTATAATGGCCCGCCATCCTGAGGTACCGAAGCGGATTATTTCTGTTTTGACCATTTTATTTTTTTACGAATACCTTTCTTCCTTTTACAAACAATCTTCCCCTTACAAGAAGATCTATTGCCTGGGGATACAATTTATGTTCAAGTGAATGTACCCGCTCTGCGAGTGACACTTCAGTATCATCATCTTTAACAGCCAGCGCATTCTGCAGTATTACCGGTCCGCCGTCAAGGATATTAGTCACAAAATGCACTGTGACCCCGCTAACTTTTACTCCGTAATCCAAAACATCCTTTATTCCCTGCGTGCCTTTGAATGACGGCAGCAATGCAGGATGAATATTAATAATCCTATTCTTATATTGCCTGACAAAGTAATCACTTATAATTCTCATGAATCCGGCAAGTACTACGTAGTCAATTTTTTCTTTTTTCAGCCTTTTAACAATAAACTTATCATAGCAAGTCCGGTCATTAAAATCATCCGGGTCAACATATAAAAAATCAATGCCTGCCCTCTTTGCACGGACCAAAGAGTAAGCATCCACATTATCGCTAATAACCAAAGCGATATTAGCTTTCACTTTACCTTTTTTAACCGCATTGATTATTGCTTGGAGGTTAGAACCGAAACCTGATGAGAAAACAGCGAGATTTTTCATTTAAGATTTTTAGTTTATTTTCTGTTTTTTCTTCTTTGCATTTTTCGACAAAACATTGTTGATCTTTTCTTTAAATTCCGCATATTCAATAGGTTTATTCAGATAGTCACAAACACCTAGATCCAAAGCTTCAAGGTATGTCTCCCACTCACCGAAAGCAGTAATTATAATCACCGGTATATCTATATGCAGTTGACCGAGTTTCTTCATTAAGCCGATTGCCGTATCATCAGGCATCTTCAAATCGGCTATCACCAGGTTCAATAGCGGTTTCTGGGCGATATCAACTGCTTCTCTAACACTTCCGGCTTCATATACATCAAAGTTATCTGCACGTAAAAGTTTTGCCAGGTATCTGCGCAAAACCTCATCGTCTTCCATTAATAAAATCACATGTTTGCGGCTATCACTCATTGCTCTGCCTCCTTGATTGTCTAAATAACTATCACGAATTCGCCTTTCGGCTTCTTATCTTTGAAATGATTTATCGCTTCTTCAATATTAAGGCGCAGGATTTCTTCAAACATTTTTGTCAGCTCTCGCGCTATAACAATATTACTATTGCCGAAAATTTCCTTAATATCAAGAAGCGTTTTAATAAGCCTATGCGGTGCTTCATATATTACCACTGTCTTTTCTTCTGCTTTTAATTGCTGCAGCGCCTTTTTCCTTGCGCCGGATTTAACAGGCAAAAACCCCGCATAAGTAAACTTATGCATAGGCAGCCCGGAAACCGTTAAAGCTGTAAGCACCGCTGAGGCACCCGGGATGGATTCAACCTTGATGTTTTCTTCAATAGCTCTTTTTATTAAACTTGCCCCAGGATCAGAGATTCCAGGAGTTCCCGCATCAGAGACCAATGCAATACTTTTACCTTCCTTCAAAGAGCGAATAATAAAATCAATCCGTTTTAATTTATTATATTCAAAGTAACTGACTAATTGTTTCTTTATTTCATATTTAGTCAATAAAATCTGTGTGCGGCGTGTATCTTCGCAAGCGATTATATCCACAGCCGATAAAACATCTACTGCTCTGAAGGTAATATCTCTCAGGTTGCCTATCGGTGTAGAAACAATATAAAGACATCCAGAATTTATATTATATAACATTTCATTTAAAATTCAATTATTATTTTGATATCTAATAAATTTGACTAGCGACATTTTTCAGAAAAAGACTTTAGCCGGCATGTATTTACCAACTTTATTTTACCATAAGAAAAAAATTAAAGCCACTATTTTTATAACTCATTGTTTATCAGGACATTGCAGACAAAGCAGCAGACAAGTGGGGGCATTGATCATCTAAGATCTGCGTTAATCTTATTCACATAATTTTGGGTTTCTTCAAATGGGGGAACTCGAAATCCGTATTTTTTCACCGTACCCGGTCCGGCATTATAGCAGGCCAGAAGTAAATCATCCGGCGTTGCGTTCAATTCATTCTTATATTTATTAAGATAATCCTTTATCCAGGCCAGGAATCTAGTTCCCACAATAATATTTTTAACACTGTTAAATGAATCCTTGTCAAAAGACCAGGAAACATGCAAAAAATCCTGGCATATCCAATCCCATGTAGGCCGTGTAATTTGCATCAAACCGCGTGCATCTGCCTGGCTAACAGCGTATGGATTAAAACTGCTTTCTGCTTCTATTACCTTATATATTAGTTCTGCTGGGATCTGGTAATTTCTAGAAACTGCGTCAATAACCTCTTTTAGATTATCAGCATAAAGAAAAGGCAAAAAGCTCAAACTAATAATTAGAGCAAAAAAAACAGCAATAACAGTAATTCGTATAATTTTAATTAGTTTTATAATCAATTTAATAAGTTTAGACAAAAAAACCATTAATTTCTCCGTTTTACGCTATATATTGACCGGCGCATTCCTCCACCCCCTATATATAGTATAACACATTATAAAAGTTTTTACAAATTATTTAAATTGTTGCTATATATGATGTTATTGAGATAAACTAGACTTGATTTTCAGGATGGTTATATTTTCCGTATTCCTTGAGTGAGGTAAAAAAGGCAAAAACTTCTTGCAGATTTAAACTCTTTCCAATACCTTTAACAGAGCCTAAAAAATGGCCTCCATCAAAAGAAGCATTTTTAATACATTTTTTTGTCTTTTCTTCTATGGCTTGAACTGTATCAAATGCAGCTACATCGATATTGCCGAACAAAATCAGGTTTTTTGCATACGTCTTCTTCAAAATACCGATATCCATACGGCAAAGAGGGTCTATAGGGTGAATACCATCAATGCCGGAATCAATCAGCTGATCCACTATATCTATAATATTCCCGCGCGAATGTAGAATAACCTTTACTCCTTTTTGCTTAAGAGGCTCTATTGATTTTTGAATCCGCGGCAGCCACTGCTGCTCTAAAAATAACTTTGAAAACATAAGACCTTTATCATAGGCAATATCATCCTTAATAAAAAATATCGGCCCTAGATCAGCATCAGCGAACAGAAGCGCTCGCTGGTACAGATTTTCCGCAAATATGTCGATCAGCCTCTCTATCTGGATCAATTCCACATACATTCTTTTGCAGAATTCCTCATAGCCAAGCGTTTTATAGGCAACACTTAAAATACCTTCCGCTGACATAGCCAAATAAGTATGGGGCGCAAAAAGCCCTTGCTGCTGAGCGAAGTCCTCTAACTCTTCATTGAGTTCATTACGACTTAGAACTTCCATTTTCGGCTTGCGCAGGGCAAATCTCTGCAGTCTTTTCAGAAATCCTTCATGCCGGTAATTTCTGCGCCTCTCAAACTGCCAGCAAACATCAATGCCAAGCCCATGATACGCCTTTACTTTTTCTTCTATTGTAATATCCTTGCGATGGCTAAAATATCGAAAAACTTTCGGGCTATCAATAAAATCACAGATTGGCACACGATCAGCCTCCTGAAAATTTAAAGCGAGTTTTATTCTTTTTTCCAGCTTTTCATCAAACATAATTAAATTAAAATTAACATATTTTTCATCTTTTGTCAAAAAATTTGCAAAATGAGGAATTTTTCGTTATACTGAATTAACATTAAAAATAGACTATCAGCCCTCATCTGTTTACCGCAGAAAAATTTACTTGCGGCATTGAGAGCTAAAATTTCTGGAGGAAAATATGGTTTTTAAAAATTTGAGAAAATACACTAAAACAATTATGTGGGTCATTGCAATTTTTATTGTACCGGCTTTTGTTATTTGGAATATCGGCAGTGCAGTAAAAAACAGGCAAAGCGGATTTGCCGGTAAAATTTTCAACGAGAAAGTTTCCTGGAGTGATTTCGCACTGGAAAAGCATGCCGTTCATAATGATCTCAAGATGCGCTACGGAGAGCAGTCTGAACAATATGCCAACATTGATGAGCAAACCTGGACACGCTTGATCATCCTTCATGAAGCAAAAAAAGAAAAGATAAAAGTAAACAATAAGGAATTGCTTGAAGTTATAAAAAATCTGCCGATATTTAAATTTTCTAAGCTGGCTCCGGAAAACTATACCATGATCATTTCACGCGTTTTCCAGCAAACACCGGATGAATTTGAAAGCGGAATACGCCATTCCATTATGATAAACAAGCTGATGGAAAAAATAATCGAAGATCTTATCGTAAGTGATAAAGAAGTTGAAAATGCCTATAGACAGGAGTTTGAACAAGCCTCTGCCTCTTACATACTGATAGAACCTTCATCCTTTCAGGAAGCAGTGCTGAATATTAAGGAAGAAGATCTTAAGGGTTATTATGAAAACAGCAAAGAGAAATTCAGAAAGCAGGAACAGGTAAACGTTAAATATATACAAATAAAGCTTGAGCAATTTAAAGACATGATTCAGATTACAGATGAGCGCATAGGAAAATATTACGAAAGTAATAAAAATGAGTTCAAAGTTGAAAAAGATGTCACCCAAAAAGAATCTCCTGTTGAGTATAAAACCCTGGAACAGGCATCTGAATCAATAAAGGATAAATTACTGGAAAAAGAGATGATCAGCCGTGCTTCAGGTCTTTCAAGAACTATTATGAATAAGTTATATGGAGATGTAAGTTTTGATGATATAGCCAAAGAGTTTGATCTTATCGCTAAAGAAACAGGCCCTTTTACAATGTTTGACACAATACCAGATATAGGTCTGAGTTTTCCGTTTATAAAAACAGCCTTCTCCTTAAAAGTAGGCGAGGTAAGTCAGGTGATACAAACTCCAACCGCTTTTTTCATTCTAAAGCCTATCAAGAAGATCGAGCCTTATATACCCGATTTTCTTGATGTAAAAAATGAAGTTGAAAAGCTCTACATTGAAGCGCAATCTCAGGAACTTGCCCGGCAAAAAGGCGAGCAAATACGCTCGGAGCTTCTTAACATTATAAAGAAAAAGAACATTAGTTTTAAAGAGGCATCTGAGGAGTTAGGCTTTACAGTAAAAGAAGCAGATAATATTGCCCGTACAGGATACATTCCTGCACTCGGCTTTAGCAAAGAATTTGCCGAGGCTGCTTTTAAACTAAATAAAGATGAGCTCTCAGCTCCGATAAAAACTCAATTAGGGTTTTGTATAATAAGCTTGAATGGAATCAACCCCTTAGATATGGCTAAATTCAATGAACAAAAAGCAGACTACTCAAAAAAAGTACTAAACATAAAAAAAGCAGAATTTCTAAATAACTGGTTTGAGACAATTAAACTTAAAGCAAACGCTCAAAGTTATCTTGATAAAGAAACCCGGCAATGAAAAAGATTATTCTTGCTTCGGCATCTCCCCGCCGCAAAGAGCTCTTAGAAAAAGCAGGCCTTAATATAAGTGTTCAGCCGAGCAATATCAGGGAAGGCAGAAATACCTGCCTCTCGGTTGAGCACTACTGCATCACCCTGGCATTATCTAAAGCAGAAAATGTAGCCTCCTTACAAGGCAATGCCATAGTAATCGCCGCAGATACGATAGTTGTTCATAATAATAGAATATATGGAAAACCAAAAAATAGGCGCGAGGCGCGAGTGATGCTTTCTGCGCTCAGTGGAACCAAACACTTTGTTTTTACAGCAATCGCAGTGATTGACACAAAAGAAAACATACGCATCGTAGACATAGAAAAAACAACGGTTTTCGCCCGAAAATTATCCTCCCGGCAGATAAACACATTTTCCAGGAAAAATCACGACAAAGCCGGAGCATACGCTGTCCAAGAAAAATCAGATATGCTGATCAAAAAGATCGAAGGGGATTTTTACAATGTGGTCGGGCTTCCTATTGATAAGTTAGGCCGCATCCTAATGGAATTCAATATAAAAATGAAAAGTTTAAAACCTAACAATTAGAAAGCATCAAAATCTTTTCTAATCGACCTTTCTTTCTTCATGTTTTCCACATACTGATAATAAGGACAGCATTTACAAGACCCAAAGCGTTCAATATACTTGCAAAGTTTTTCCGCTTTTGACGGATGCAGTAAAAGCATCTCCTGCTCAGTCATATCTCTGCCTTCCTGACGGGCGATTTTTGCCTGTTTTTCAAGCCTTTTTTCCGCTTCATTATCACGCATGGTTCCTGCTATTTCCCAGCATATTTCTCCTTTATCCGGATAAGCAGGACAGGTACGTTCTTCAGCGCATCGCATATGCTCCCAGCATCTATCAATATTTTTTTTCATGCTTCATCTCATCAAGTTGATGTTTTAACTTTTGGTTAAAATTTTGAGCGCCTGTAAATACTTATTTTTTGTTTTAAATACAATTTCATCCGGTAGTTTCGGTCCAGGCGGTGTTTTATTCCAGTCAAGTGTCTCAAGATAATCCCGCACAAATTGCTTGTCAAAGCTGGGTTGTCCTTTGCCAGGGGAATATTGATCCAGCGGCCAAAACCGGGAGGAATCCGGGGTTAAAATCTCATCAATAAGAATGATCTCATCGCCAAGTTTCCCGAACTCAAATTTTGTATCCGCTATAATTATACCATTTTCTTCGGCATAATCGCGAGCTTTCTTGTAAAGAGCAATACTGATCTCTTTCAATTTATCCGTGGTTTCATTGCCTATCTTGCTCCGTATGTAATCCTCGGAAACGTTCTCATCATGCCCGACTTCTGCTTTTGTTGAAGGCGTAAAAATCACCTCAGGAAGTTTATCGGATTCTTTCAATCCAACAGGGAGTTTAATTGAGCAAATAGCTCCGGTTTTCTGATAATCCTTCCAGCCTGAACCTGACAGATATCCTCGAACCACACATTCCACAGGCAAAGGCTCTGCTTTTTTCACAAGCATTGAGCGGCCCCTGAGAATCTCTTTGTACTGAGCTAATTCCTTAGGAAATTTTTCCGCATCTGCAGTGATCAGATGATTAGGTATAATATCCTTGGTAAAATTGAACCAGAATTCAGAGACCTTTGTAAGCACTTCACCTTTTCCGGGTATAGGCGTCGGCAGAATAACATCAAAGCAGGAAATCCTGTCCGATGATATTATTAAAAGTTTATCGTCAAGATCATAAATTTCTCTTACTTTTCCGCGCTTAAAAAATTTCACTCCTTCTAAGTCAATGGATGTTAATGCATTCGTGCTCATAAAACCTCCCCAGGTATAATCCTCAGGCATAAACTGGATTATACCTGTGATCGAGTTTTTAATTTCTAGAATCAAGACATCCTAATGCTTCCTAGTTATAGGATGTCTTGATATTACAATTGATCCGGAATTACATAATCACCAATTTTAGATTTCAATGCCTCCAGCCGCTTGCGCTGTCCATCCAGTTTAGCAAATACCATGTCCGGTATATCAATAACATTGCTTTCATATAGTTCAAATATACGCTCTATCTTCTGTAGATTTTCCGGTATGCGGATCTTGAACTGCTCATTGTATAAGCGCTCAGTATAATCTGTTTTCAAAACCTCTTTAAACAAGCGCTTTAAATCATTATAGCGCGGTATCATGCCTATGGGAGTAGTGATCGCACCCACATCATTGTGAATGCGTAATTCCATCCATTTTAACCATACCCGTTTGTCATGCATTCCGCTCAAATATTGGCCGTTTTTATCTTTAATAAAATAATTAACGCCAAAAATTATGGGAACCGACTCTAATCCCTTAGCAAAATCAAGATGATTATGGATATATTTTCCTATAGGGATAGAAAGAAATTCCAGGTTTGCCATGAGGTTAAACTTACGCACTCCTTCCTTTCCTAAAGTAGCTGAAGTAGTCTCTGATTCCAACGAACTGGCAATACAGACAACTCCATGATCCCAGTCAAAACTTTGAAAAACCGGCACCCAGGTATCAGAATCTCTGCCTCCATAAATTATGCCTCGCACAGGCACTCCGTCCGGGCTTTCCAAAGATTTATCGCAATTATCTAAATCACTGAGCCTAATTGTATACCGGGCATTATTATGCGCATGATCTATCGGTTTTTCTGAAGAATCCAGATTGCCTTTTTTCCATTGTCCTGAGAAATTGATTCCCTCTTTCGGTACCGGTCGGCCATCTCCCTGCCAATAAGCTTTCCCATCTTTAATCAAAACATTAGAGACAATAACTTCACCCGGATTATTTAAAACATTCCATATTTTCAAATCATCCTCAGGATTAACATCTTTTATAATCCCAAATATCCCGCGTTCCACATTAACCGCAAAAATACTATTGTTTCTTTTACGCAAAAAAGCAATATCGTCACCAACTATATTCTCTCCTTCAACCATACATGTTGATGTTTTACCGCAAGAACTCGGATATGCTCCCGTAAAATAAGTTTTTCTGTTTTTAGAGCCGTGTACTTTCATTATAAACATATGTTCAGCTAACCAGCCTTCTTTATCTGCCTTATTAATTGCTAATCTTAATGCCAATTTTTTCAAACCAACAGTATTCCCGGCATATTGAGTATTGGTACTATATACAATATCTTCATTAATATTAATAAATACTCTTCTATCGTCAACATTTTTGCTTCTATTATTTTCCAGCTCTCCGGCTGAATGAACAAATTTAAAAAACCCTTTCTTCTTACCGTCTTTTTTAATCGCCTCATAACCCGGACGGTATAAGATATCTTCCGAATGGACAACATAAGCAGAATCAGTTAATTGAACAGCATAAATCGAAAAATCTGAATTTATAGGCCCCAGACACAAAAAAGCAACATACATCTGCTTTCCGGACATAATGTTTTTCAATAAACCTCTTATTTCGCTCGCTCCTTTTTCCCTGTCTATAGCATGAATGTGCGAACCGAACTCTACCCCTTTAACCATAAAAAATCTTGTGTTTTTTGGGTCACGCCCCTGATCATTTATCCCGTCAAAATGAACCGTGTGGCCCTTTGTATTCAATTTTATCTCTTCTTTAAGTTCTATGGCTCTTTTGCGAATATATTCGACGTCCTTAGCATCGTCTGTTCTGACAAACACAGAATCCGGATTACATAACTCTACATATTCCGCAATGAATTTCATTATTTCCGGGTTATTTAAATCTGACAACTTTTTTATGTTTTCCTGACTGCACTTTTTTTTGAGGCTATTCAACACTGCTTTATCCATCACTTCCTCCTGGTATAATCCTCATACATCAGCTGGATTATACCTGATTACAACGGTTATTAATAGATTACAAAGATTAAACCATTAATCTTCGCACTTGGCAGATTTTATTGCCAAATAGGACTTTAAGTTCAAGACATCCATCTGCTTTCTCATTATAGGATGTCTATTTTTCACTACAAAACCAATACTAATACACAAAAAACCTAAGGTTTTACAACAACTTTTAACGACTCTTTGGCCTCTGATGCAATTTTAAACCCCTGCTGTATGTCCTTAAGAGAAACTCTATGTGAAATCAATTTTTCCACTGGAATATCTTTATTTTTTATCATATTCAGGGACTCCTCCAGATCAGCCGGGGCTGCTCCATAAGAGGATGTTATCGTAAGCTCGTTCCTCCATACATCTACATTTGGTATCTTTATGTCCTCGTTTGGCACGGCAAAAAGCAGAATTATCCCTTTTTTATCAATATTCGCAAAGGCCTGTTCGATTGCTGAGTACGCTCCGGTACACACGATCACTTTATCTGCTTTTAGTGACATTTTTTTAATTGCGTTTATTACTTCATCAGCTCCAAACTCTCTTGCTTTGCGTAAACGGTATGCATCAATATCAGTTGCAATAACCCGGGCTCCTTTTAATTTTGCAAGCTGTATGTTCATAAGCCCTGAGATACCGCTTCCTAAAACAAGTACTGTCTGATCCTTCTGCACATCAATAACATGCTGTCCTCTGATAACACAGGCCAGCGGTTCGATCATAGTGCCTTCTTCATAAGTTACATTATCCGGTAAAATATATGTGCCATAATCGACGTTTTCTTTGGGAGCTCTGATAAATTCGCTAAAACCACCCGGCTCAAAATTCCCGGCATGCAGAGCATCACAAGCAGTATGATGGCCAGCCAAACAATACTTACAGCTATTGCAAGGAACATGGTGACTAACAAAAACACGCTCACCCTTTTTAAAACGTTCTGATTTTGAGTTTATTACATATCCGGCTATTTCATGCCCCAATACACGCGGACCTTTTTTTAATCTGTACCACTCCATTATATCTGTTCCGCATATACCGCTAGCCATCACTTTTACTAACAGTTCTCCTTCACCTAACTCAGGGACAGGACGATCTTCCAATCGGATATCATTATTATTGTGATATACGGCAACAAGCATAATATTAAATCACTATTTTTTCTTTTTATTTTTTTCTTCGTTAAATATTTTCTGCGCCATTTTCACATCAGCTTTTTTATGAATAATCGCATTCAAGGCCTTGGCCACGGCTACAGGATACGGGCTTTGCCAAACATTGCGGCCCAGATTTATTCCCACGGAACCGTTTTGCATGCCGTCATAAACAAATTCAAACACTTCTTTTTCTGATTCACATTTAGGGCCTCCTGCTATAACCACAGGAACAGGGCAGCCTTTAACAACCTTATCAAAATCTTTTTCACACCAATAAGTTTTTACAACCTTTGCTCCCAGCTCTGCGGCAATACGGCAGCACAGGGCAAGATATCTCGCTTCTCTTTTTTCCATCTCTTTACCCACAGCGGTTACTGCCATAACCGGAATCCCGTAATTTTCACAAATATTAACAATATCGGATAAGTTTTTAAGTGTCTGCTTTTCATAATCACTGCCGATAAAAACTGATATGCCTACAGCAGATACATTAAGGCGAATAATTTCCTCTATTGAAGTGGTTAACACCTCATTAGCTAAATCCTTTCCCGCCATACTCGTTCCGCCGGAAACTCTGAGAATTATGGGAATGTCTATGCTTGGATTTACACAAGCGCGTAAAATTCCTCTGGTAACAAACAAAGCATCACAACAAGCTAAGAGCGGCTTTATCGTCTCCTGAGGATTTTCAAGGCAGCTTGTCGGGCCCTGAAAATATCCATGGTCAATAGGTAAAAAGAAGCAATGCCCATCCTTTTGGAAAAGACGGCTTAATCTGTTTTTCATTCCCCAATCCATACTACCCTCCTTTAATGATACATCCTGAACTGAACTATACTCTGGTTTAGAGTTATCTAAAACTCACTAAGTAACCGTCAACTTTATAATTTTTAATAACTAAACTGCTTTAAAATAAATGTTTTTTGTTTATATAATTTAGTTTGTAATTATAACAGATTCGGCAGTCTTAATCAAGGGGGGGTACAAGGGATATAGAGTAGACGACAGATGACGGATGACAGATGAAGTGTGCTATCCTGAAATAGGTTGACATAAAATAATGACTAAGATGCTAACTATTTGCCAATGCTAGTATATTTATGGGGATAAGATATTCAAATAATTTTACACGTAATAATATTTTTCCGCTTGAAAACAGCATAAATGATAAAAATAGAAACTTTATAACATGCGTTAATATAATGGTTCATGAAAATAAACTATGCCATTTGAAACAAAAGCGTTGACAACACTTTTGTTTCAAATGGGGATGAGGTTGGAAAAAGTGTCACCTATTTTAGGACAAGACAAGGATGATAGACGAAAAAACTTGAATGGCATGAGGAACAATATTCCTCCTTCCCTATCTAAAGACGTTAAACATTCTAAGTTCTTGGGATTAATTCGACAACGAATTTATGTTCACCCTATTCCATAAATCCTATCTCATTAAAAAATCCTTTTATGGGTTCTCACCTAACAATTCAAACGTGGCATAGCCGCACAATTTTAGGGAGTACAGATTTTTAAAGAAGAGGGGGAAATAATTCCTCTTCTTCTTTGACTAAGAGTTATTCCTTTTGGAAAGGGGTGAAACCAAGAGGGGAAAACTACATTTTCCCTATTGGAAATAAAAGAGCTTTCCAATTTGGAAAGCTCTTTTATTTAATGGCGGGGCCGACGGGGTTCGAACCCGCGACCTTCGGATCGACAATCCGACGTTCTAAACCAGCTGAACTACGGCCCCTCAATTTTGCTTTGTAAAATTGACCTCGAGGTTAATCTTGTAACCGAGAGGAATATATCAAAAATATTATCCCTGCTAATGGCTCGCCATGAGCGAGAAGCAACAGCTTCGAGTCGACTTCAATACTTTTTTCCTATCACCAATGGCTCGCCATGAGCGAGGAGCTCAAGCGACGAGTCGAATGGTGGGCGCGGTAGGACTCGCCCACTTCGTTCTCAACATCGTGTTGTTCACTGCGTCGGCTCCCCTGCGCTCACTTCCGCTCACACTCCACGCCATGTACCGAACTTCGTTCTGGTTCATGGCTGCTCGCTACTCCTCCCATAAGGTCGGCGTTCGCTTGCTTCGAGTCTAAGATTATGAATCAATGGTGGGCGCGGTAGGACTCGAACCTACGACCCTCTCCTTGTAAGGGAGATGCTCTAACCAACTGTGCTACGCGCCCGTGATTAGAGAACCTAATTTATCCTAATTTATTTCTTTTGTCAACTAAAAGCTTCTATTTTAAAATGATCCTAACCCGATTGATTCGACGCTATGCAGAAACTGCCTATTAAAAACAAGCTATTGAGGCATCTACAAGGGACATACATTACTCGACGGTTACACTTTTGGCAAGATTTCGGGGCTGATCTACGTCACAATTAAGGCCAACCGCAATATAATAGGCAAGCAGCTGTAGCGGCAAGGCCACAAGCAGAGGTGAGAAAAACTCGTCAATCTCAGGGATCTCAATAAAATAATTTGAATATTCCTTCTTTTGGATCTCTTTATCGCCTTTTGTCGCAATAGAAAGCACCGTACCTTTTCGCGCCTTTATCTCCCGGATATTTGAGAGCATTTTTTCATATACTGCGGACTTTGTGGCTATACAAATAACCAGAGGAAATTCATCTATAAGGGCTATAGGTCCATGCTTCATCTCCCCTGCGGCATAACCTTCTGCGCTTATATAGGTTATTTCTTTTAATTTCAAAGCTCCTTCTAATGCACTGGGATAATTTACATTTCTGCCAAGATATAAAAAGGGAAAATCACCAAAACGCCGGCCGTATGTAGAGTGTGAAAGTTTTGCCCATTTTTCGGCAAACATAAGCGCTTTTGCAGGATCCTGAAACTGTACGATCTCGTCTTCTAAAAACTTAAACTGCTCTGCAAGACGATAATGATAGCGGAGCACATATTCATAAGCAATTTTTTTTACTCTTTTCTGAATTTTTAGAGTATCCTGCATAAGAGCGGGTATTTTACTAATTTTACTCAAATAATTCGAAATTTTTTTAGCCGTAATTGTTTTTTTAATCCCAGCAAGATATAAGCCAAGCAGATAAAAGGTCATCAGCTGCGCTGTATATGCCTTGGTAGAAGCAACTGAAATTTCAGGCCCGGCAAGCGTATAGATAACTCCGTCTGATTCCCGGGCTATTGAACTGCCTACAACGTTACATATCGAGAGTATTTTTGCCCCTTTTGCTTTTGCCGCACGCAAACTAGCCAGCGTATCCGCTGTTTCTCCGGACTGGCTCACCGGTATAATCAGTGTTTTGCCTTTAGCAATTATCTGCTGGCGGTATCTGAATTCACTGGAGGTATCAACATTAATAGGTATCTGCAGCATTTTTTCTAAAATATACTTACCGCATAATCCGGCATGATAAGCTGTACCGCAGGCAACTATTTGTATATTAGTTATATTTTTAAGCTGCGCACGAGATAAATTTATATTCTCAAAAACAATCTGCTTTGATTTTATGCGATGAGATATGATTCGCTGTATTACCTGAGGCTGCTCTTCAATTTCTTTGATCATAAAATGCGCGAACCCGGCTTTTTCAGCGCTATCGGCATTCCAGTTGATTCTAACCATTTTCTTTTTAATTGGCCGGCACTTTGAATCAAATACTTTCACTTCATTTTTAGTGATCCTGGCGATTTCATTATTATCCAAATATATAATATCGCGTGTGCGCGATAGTATAGCCGGCACATCCGAGGCGATGAAATTTTCCCCTTTTCCTAAGCCGACAATAAGCGGGCTGTCTTTTCGGGTCGCAATAAGCACATCCGGTTCATGCATGCAAATAAACCCAAGAGCGAAGCTACCCTTAAGACAACCTATGGTGCGGCATACAGCCTGAAGCAAATCGCCTTTGTAAAATTTTTCTACTAAATGCGCAACAACTTCAGTATCTGTTTGCGATGAAAATCTGTGCCCGTCTTTTCTAAGCTGCTGCCTTAATTCATGATGATTTTCGATAATACCGTTATGTACAACAAGGAAATTGCGTGTATTGCCGTAATGTGGATGGGCATTGGCTTCATTTGGTTCACCATGCGTTGCCCAGCGGGTATGACCGATACCAAGATCACCTGTTACATGGCGATTAATAAGGGCATCAGAAAGTGTCTTCAGCTTTCCTGCCTTTTTAAGAAGAAAAAGACGCTTTTTTTTATCAATGATTGCAATACCGGCTGAGTCATAACCTCTATATTCAAGAGAACGTAACCCTTCAATCAGTATTGTTGCCGCGTTCTTATCTCCGATATATCCAACGATGCCGCACATAAATGCTCCTTTAACTTAACTAAGTAGCGAGTAGAACGAAGAGAGTAGCGAGATTTATTTTCGTTTAATTACTGCACTTATAAACAATTCTTCCACCAACTAATGTCATTTTGCAATGAAAATTTTTGTTGAAAATAACAAGATCAGCGTCGTAACCTGTTGTGATTTTTCCCTTTATGTTTTCAACTCCAATAACTTTAGCCGGATTAAGGCTGGCCATGTTTACCGCATTTACTATTGAAACTCCACACAAGTATATCATATTTTTCACAGCCTGCAACAAATTCAGCTTACTTCCTGCGATTACATACCCTAAACCAGAACCAGTTCGGTTCAGGGCAAGGTTTTCCATACGGTAAACACCGGCAATTACTTTCAGCGACTTGCTGTCCATTGCCGCTACAGAATCACTGACCAGAACGATCTTATCCAACATCTTGCATTTTACTAATAACCGCAAATTATCCGGATGCACATGATGCATATCGGCAATAACTTCCGCCGTGATTCGATCATCCAGCAAGACCTGCGTGATAACACCCGGATTTCTTGAAGATATCCCGCTCATTCGGTTAAAAACATGCGTAGTATATAAACATCCGTTATCTATTGCCCTTTTCGTCTGTTCAATGTTTGCATCCGTATGGCCTATAGCCGCAACAACTTTGTTTCTTTTTAACAGTTTAATCAAAGCCGTGCTGTTTTTCAGCTCAGGCGCAATGGTTATTATTTTTATCTTTTTCTGTGCATTCTTGATCAAAGACCTGACTGCCGTAATATCAGGGTCTATCACAAACCGCCTGGGCTGTGCCCCGGCCATCTCCCTATTTATAAACGGACCTTCAAGATGAAAACCCAGACACCTTGCACCTTGCAATAAAGTGTCCTCGGATTCAAACAATGATCTGGAAAACTGGTTTAGACTTCTTGTATGCAAACTAAGCAAAAATCCCGTAGTACCAAATTTTGCCTGCGTGTTAGAAATTTTGTTCATATCACCGTGAATATGCAAATCAATAAATCCCGGAGCAACATAACTGGATTTGGCATTTATATAAAGCGTGTCCTTTAAAACAGGCTTTGCTCCATGGCCTATCTTGACAATCTTTGAATTTCTAATAAAAATCCAGGAGTTATCTGTAATCCTGTTCCCGGTTATTAAACGGGCATTATGAATAAGTATCGTGTGAGGATTTCGGCCAGAATTAAATTTTTGTTTTTTCACCTGAATATTTTTTCCAGTCCTTTTTTAATTTGATCCTGAATCTCAGATTTTCCGGATTGCCCTTCTTCCTGTTTAAAAATATTCTGCAACTCACCTTTGATCTTGCTATTTATTATATCCTTAACCGGTAAAGGAACGATCTTATACTTAAGATGAGAAAGCTTATCATAAACCCTTACTTTTACAAGCGGTGCGCCTGTTTCATCAGAAGCAAAGCTTAATAACTGGCCTATGCCGCCGGTATTTTGTACAAATTCCTGACTTAGTTTAAACAATGCCTCAAAATCAACATATTGCTCAAGGTCAATATAACCAATGCCGGAAATTGTCGCCTCAGCAGCAATCATGATCAGATCCTGTGTTTGCAGCTTACCATCGCTTAGAGAGAATGTAGCCGAAGCCTCTTCTATCTTCATATCTGCTAACCGGGATACTCCAAGGGTTTCAGCAACTTTGGCAAAGTTAGGCGGCATTTTGACTTTTCCTTGTATAACCTTAAACCATCCGGTACCGTTAAGCATGTTTAAGTCAGCTGCGCTGCCGGATATTCCCCCATGGGCATTAAGTACTCCCTGCCCCATGTTCTGGCCTGTTAGATCCTCTACCAACGGCTCAATATCTATGTTCTGCGCATCTATAGAACACTTCACCGGGATACCCTTATCAACTATATTAACATTTGCATCTCCTGTAATCTTCCCCCTATAGAAATCACAGTCTAAAGGGAAAAGGTTTAAAACGCCTTTTTTAAGATTAATATCCACTTTTAAATTTGCGATCTTTATTTTGTCTACTGATGTATTAGAAAACGTTATTTTAGCAACAGTGTTAAGTTTTTCTAAAGCAGCAGGCTGTCCTTTGCATTCAGCCGTTACTTTACAATCTCCCCTTAGTGCAGGCAACGGTATTCCTGAAAGAATATCCGGAATATCCTTTAATTTTATAAGCCCCTCTATAGTAAAATCAATATTCGGATTTTGAAGATCTGATATTTTGCCTTTCATAGAAAGATTTGTATCGACATAATCAATGTTAAAGTTTCTTATGTTTATGTCTTGCTTATCATAATCCCCCGCAATTCGCACGTTCAATATTTTAGCGCCTATAGTGGCGGAGACATTTTCGCTGGAAAAACTGTTTTGCGAACAGATAATTCTGCCTTGTATTCTCGAGATTTCACCTGTTTCCTTAATCCCCTTAACATTTATATCCTTCAAGTCCATAATTGCCGAAAAAACTATCTCTTCTTTAGCTTGGATATTAATATCAAGGTCTATCGCACAGTCTCCTTGGGCTTTTAGTTCATTTTGCTTAAACACAATCCCTTTTACCACCAGTCTTAGTTTTGCCACAAATCCATTCTTTTTTATAAACGGAATGGATTTTAACCCGAAATCGATAGAACTGACCTCTAAAAAAGGTGTTTGATCCGCGTTTATTATTTCGACTTTGGAAAATAGTACTCCTTTAAGCGGAAAATAGAAAGCATTATCCACAATTACTTTTTTCTGCAGATTTTCTTCTAACAACTTTACCACCATAGGTTTTAAATTTTTCGGAATATATACATAGTTAAAATACATAAAGGTCACCCCGACTAAACCTATAAGTACAATTACACCGATAAGCGCTATCTTTTTCATCACAGCCTTCTTTCAGTAATATAACCCTCTATTCAGAAAAAGAGAAAAATTCTTTCCAAAACCCCTTTTTTCTCCTTTTCTTAATAACCGCAAGTATCTGATCTATCATTTTCTTCGTAGCTTCTTCACCAGCTTTAATACATTCATTTGCCTTTGAAAAAGACGCCCATGTGATATTACCTACTTCAGGATAAATTATCACATCCGCTTCTTTTATTCTCATATCGCTTAGCTTCCAAGCCCGTATCGCGTCTGCCTGAAACATAATATCTACTCCATTGCCTAATTTCTTGTTATAATCAACCTGTGCTTCAACCCCTACAGCTATAACAATATCCGCTCCCATATCCCGTGCAGCTTCAACCGGAACGCTGCCGATAATCCCTCCATCGACAAGTAAAAACTTTCCGATCTTAACAGGCGGAAAAACACCCGGCAGGGATACAGAAGCCAGGACAGCCTCTTTGATGCTTCCTTTTGAAATAATTACCTCTTGTCCAGTACGCAAATCTACGCTTGCGCAGCAAAAGGGAATCTTAAGTTTTTTAAAATCAGTATCTATCTCAAGATATTCGAAAATCCAGGATATTTCCTTTCCGCTAAAAACCCATCTTTTTATTGCCCGTACATTAACTAAAACCATTTGTTTAACAAAAGAAAACAAAGACTGAATAATCAGCTTTTTTTCTTCACTTGGTGAATATCCGCTAATCAATTTCTCTATTGCACTGATTTCTTTTCTATCTAACATTGCAAGCATTCGTTTTTCAATAGCATTGATATCCGGATTTAAAGCGTACTGCGCCCCGATCATTGCTCCCATACTCGTGCCTGCGATCATATCTATTGGCACACCCGCCTGCAGTAAGGTTCTTATTACCCCGATATGGGCAAGACCGCGTACTCCGCCCCCGCCTAAAGCCAGTGCTACTTTTACACGTTTTCTAGCCATAGTACTTATAACTCCCTAATTCGTAAAATTACAGTAAAAAAATGGTTCTTTCTTATTTGAATTAAAGGAAAGAACCTGATTTCACAGATTAAAACAAGATTACACAGATTCATAGGTGATTCTTATTTATATCTAACTGCTTCACTTTTATTATCTTACAGAAATTATTCCACTTTAAATAAGAATAGCCCAACTTTATTGTATGATTAGCGTTAGCAATTGTCAACTGATAAAGCAGGCTATTCGGAACCAGGCAGTTCTGGGCTATAAAATTACTTGCTATCGTCTTTTATCAGGGTGAGTTTTTCCTTCCTTGTCATTTTTTTGATTTGAGCTTCGCGCTTAAGGGCCGTTGACCTGCAATTACATTGTTTACTATAGACAAGTTTTACAGGAATGTGCGCGCGGGTATATTTACTTGCCTTTGCCTGATTATGCTGCTCTAACCTGCGCTTTATTTCAGTTGTAATACCGGCATACAAGCTTCCGCCTTTGCATTTTAAGATATAAACATGCCACATAGAAATATTATAACATGCGAATGCAAAAAGGCTCTCAGAAAACTGAGAGCCTTTTTTATTTTTGGCGTCTCACTCATGTCCCATGGGAAGAAACCTTTTAAAAATCCGGCTTCTTCTTTCTCGTAAACAAATGAAACTCCACGGGCTAAAGCCCGTGGTTTCTATCCTTCTGCATAATCTGGCTACTTATTCTGTCCGTCGATATATTCTCTGATTGCACCCTCATCGACATGACCTATTGACTCGGCAAAATAGCCATCTGCCCAAAAACTATCTCCCCAAAGAAATTCTTCCAATTCCGAAAATTCTTTCCGAATTATCTTGCTTGTTCCACCCTTCAATATGCGTACTGTTTCAGCAACGCTATCATCTGATTGCAACTGTATCAGTAAATGCACATGATCAACTTGTATACTAATTTTGCCTATCCACCATCGGTTCATCCTACATGCATCATACAGGAGTCCTTTCAAACGATAGGCTATTTTGCCTCGTAATACCCGTTTGCGATACTTTGGTATCCAAACCAAGTGGTATTGCAGCTTGTGTCTTGTATGTCCACCCTTCCAATATCTAGCCATAGCCAGATTATGCCACAATTGCCCTCGCTCAGCCAGAAAAATCCTGGCTTCGCTCGCAGCCCTTTACTACCCACGGGCTAAAGCCCGGGGATGGTCGGTCTGCTATAACATCACAAGGAAGCATCAACCCTATGTTCTCCTCTGCGAGAATATAGCCTTATGATCATTTGATTTTTGCCTAAGATGCACCCTTAAGCTCCTCCTCTGCCTTCTTGATATATTTATCAGGGTATTTTTTGAAATCATCGATACAGGCAGGGCAGCAGAAATTATAAATCTTTTCCTTGTATTCAAAAATCGCCTTGGTCTTTTCATCAATCTTTCCATTTAGAACTGGACAGACTTTATTGCCAACCTCCACAGTCATTTTTTGACTATTTTGTGCCACAGAATCAGAAGAATTATATTTATGCCCACTGCCGCCCGAATGCCCTGGACATTTCATTTGGGCAAAAGAAAAAGTTGTCCGGCCGAACATAAATAAAACTATACTCATAAGAATAAGTTTTTTCTTTAGCATATATTACCCCTTTTTGATTGGTTAGTTTCCTCTAATGATACAACATCGATTGCTCTTTTGAAATAATCTTGCCGTCTTGTAAATGAATGATTCTCTCCGTCATGGCCGCTAATTCTAAATCATGAGTAGCGATAAATATAGAGATTCCTTTCTTAGACAACTGTTTAAATAACTCTATTAATTGATCCCTTACTTTTATTTCCAATTTACCAGTCGGCTCATCAGCAATCAAAAGCTTCGGTTCATTAATTAATGAACGTGCAATAGCAACGCGCTGTTTATCTCCTCCAGAAAGCATATATGCCGGGATACCTTCTTTGCCTTTTAATCCCACGGTTTCAAGAACGTTAAGTATCTTATCTCTATCTATTGGTTTTTTTGCAAAGATAAGAGGCAGTTCCACATTCTCTACCGCAAAAAGATTAGGAATAAGGTAAAACTGCTGAAAAATAAAACCAATATATTTACGCCGTATACCAATAAGTTGAGATTCTTTGAAATGTGTTACATCCTCACCCGCGATATTAAGAACGCCTGAAGTAGGAATATCTAAACAGCTGATTAAGTTCATCAGCGTAGTTTTACCCGACCCGGACGGCCCAACTATAGACACAATCTCGCCCTGACGAATAGCAAAATCCACACCGTCAAGCGCCTTAACCGTTTCCGAGCCACGGATATAGTATTTCTTTAATTCTTTTGCCTCTAATACGATTGACTTATCCATCTAAAGCCTCCGTTAAATTTTTACAATTACCTCATCTTTTTCAATGTTACCTTCGCGCAGATGGATAACTCTATCTGCTTGAAACCCGAGCTTTACATTATGCGTGGCGGCAACAATAGTAATGTTTTCCTCTTTACCTAATTGTCTGAATAAATCATAGATCCCTTGGGCATTTTTAGTATCCAGATTTCCCGTAGGTTCATCAGCCAGGAGAATATCCGGCTTATTTGCCAATGCCCGAGCCACAGCCACTCTCTGCATCTCTCCTCCTGATAATTCCTTAGGAAAATGGTTCATTCTTTTAGACAATCCCACTTTTTCCAAAAGACTCTTTGCCCAGCTTAAATTTTTATAGTCATCAGCAAAGATCATCGGCAGCTGCACATTCTCCAGCGCAGTAAGCTCTTTGACCAAAAAAAACTCTTGGAAGACAAAACCTAAACTATGCAGGCGCATATCACGCTGTTGGCCTTCATTTAAAGAATTAAGGTCCTTGCCCAGCACCTCAAGTTTACCTTCAGTATGTTTATCTAAACATCCGACAAGATTCAAAAACGTAGTTTTACCTGCGCCTGAAGGCCCCATAATAGAAACAAACTCGCTTTTTTTTATCAGGACATTTATGCCCTTAAGCGCGACTATCTCTTCCGAATAAAGGTGATATACCTTCTTTAATGCTTCTGCTTTTATAACACATCCATTATTCTTCATTTTATTACTCTCCACTTCTAATAGCTTCTATAGGCCGCATTTTTGCCGCCCGGTATGCCGGCCAAATGCCTGACAAAACCCCTAAAATAATAGCGCC